>JAFAOG010000191.1 GCA_019237945.1 Deltaproteobacteria bacterium
GTCTCCGGCGGGATCTCCTTGCCGCGGTTGATGACGGAGATCCGTAGCTCGTCGCCGTCCTCCGTCGCGGTCAGGCGCACCGTGCCGTCGGTCGAGGCCTGCACCGCGTTCTTCGCGAGGTTGAGCAGCGCGCGCCGCATCTGGCCGCGATCGAGCATCGCGTGGAGGTCGGTCGGCGCCACGGTGACGGTCACGGCGTCGGTGGTCGCGAGCTGCGCCACCTCGGCGAGCAGCTCGGCGAGCTCGACGTCGGCGAGCTCCGGCTTGGGGCGCCGCGCGTACTCGAGGAAGTCGTTGACCACGCGCTCGAGGTAGCCGAGCTCGCGGTTGATCTTGTCGACGTGGCCGCGGCGCTCGTCGCCTTGCTCGATCTCGTCGCGCAGGATGCCGGCGAACAGCGTCATGCCGGCGAGCGGGTTGCGGACCTCGTGCGCGATGCCGGCGAGCATCTGCTGCATCTTCGCGTCGCGCTCGGCGAGCTGCATGCGCATGCGCTCCATCGTCTCGGCGAGCGTGCCGAGCTCGTCGCGGCTCGTTGCTTTGATTGGCACGCGCAGGTCGCCGGCGCCGATCCGCTCGGCCGCGTGGGCGAGGCGGCGCACGTTGCGCGTGATCAACAGCGTCGCGATGATCGCGGCGAGCACGCTGACGATCGCGAGCCCGGCGCCCCACTTGAGCAGCCGCAGGCGGAGGTCGGCGAGGCGATCGAAGTATGAGGCCGGGGCCTCGGCGCCGACGGCGAGCACGACGGACTTGTCGGCCGCGGTGGCCGGCGCGTAGCCGGTCTTGTACCAGCGGCCGTCGTTGCCCTGGAACGTGACGCTCGCGGCGAGCTTGCCCGCGAACACGCGCTGGAGCTCCGCGCGGTCCTGCTCGGCGCGGCGGTTCGGCGTGCCGATCGTGACCTGCTCGCGCGTATCGCCGCGCGACGCATGCTCGGCATCGACGAGGAACAGCCGCGCATCGGTCGCCTGCGCGAGCGCGGTCAGCCGCGCGACGGCCTGCTCGTACAGCGGCTCGTGCTCGTCGCCCGGCGATAGCTGCGAGAGGTACTTCGCGTCGCGGATCTGGGTCGCGGCCGAGGCGGCGATCGCCTCGAGCCGGCGGCCGAGCTCGCCATCGAGATCCTTGCGGCTCACCTCGTACGCGACGAACGCGAACAGCGTGAACAGTGCCACCACCGGCACGACAAGCGCGACCAGCAGCTTGACGAGCAGGGTCGCGCGCGGTCGCACGCATGGATCGTACAGCGCGGCGGCCGGCGCGTGCGTCGCCGAAAACACGAAACGCCGCGTACGAGACGCGGCGCCGTGGGGACAACCGATCGATTAGCGCTTCGAGAACTGGAAGCGAGCGCGAGCGGCCTTCTGGCCGTACTTCTTGCGCTCCTTCTTGCGCGGGTCGCGCGTGACGTAGCCGGCCGTCTTCAGCTTCGGGCGCAGCTCGCCGTCGATCTTCATCAGGGCGCGCGTGATGCCGTGGCGAATCGCGCCCGCCTGCGAGGCGATGCCGCCGCCGACGACCGTCGCGATCACGTCGTAGTTCGCGAGCAGCTGGACCTCTTCGAGCGCCTGGCGAATCACCATGCGCGCGGTCGGACGCGAGAAGTAGTCCTCGTCCGAGCGGTCGTTGATCGTGAACTTGCCCTCGCCAGCGGTCAGCCACACGCGGGCAATGGCCGTCTTGCGGCGGCCGGTGGCATACGTCTTCTGCGTCTGCGTCGCCATTAGTGCTTAATCTCCAGCGTGCGCGGCTTCTGAGCGGTGTGCTCGTGCTCGCCGCCCTTGTAGATCTTCATCTTCTTGATGATGCGGCGGCCGAGCGGGCCCTTCGGCATCATTCCCCAGACCGCCTCGTAGATCGCGCGCTCGGGATCCGTCGCGAGGACGTCCTTCGCGAGCTTCGTCTTGAGACCGCCCGGATACAGCGTGTGGTGCTGGTACAGCTTCTTGTCGGGCTTGGTGCCCGTCAGCCGAACCGCGCCTGCGTTGAGCACGATGACGAAGTCACCCATGTCGACGTTCGGGGTGTACGTGGCCTTGTGCTTGCCGCGCAGGACCATTGCGATCTTCGAGGCAAGCCGGCCCAGCGTCTGGCCAGTCGCATCAACGACAAACCACTCGCGCTGCGCCTCGCCAGCCTCTTTGGTGAGCCAGAAGCTCTTTTGCGTCATCATCGTGGGCAACCTGTAAGGAGCGGATCGTCTACAAGGGTTCAAAACCTCTGTCAAGACTGCATCCCCACCTGAGAGTTCGTTCAGTGTCAGGCTGGTGTGTTACGAACTCAGGGTGCGCGTCGGGTTCATTCTGAAGCCAGACAAGTCCGAGGCCGGGGCCCTGCTCGAAGACCTCGTGGCTTGGCTGAGAGATCAAGGACATGTGCCGGTCGTTCCGACCGAGGACCAGTTCTCGCCCCCCGGGTGCGAGATTGTCCCGGAGAGCGAGCTGGGCGCCGCGATCGATATTGCGGTCTCGCTGGGGGGCGATGGCACGATGCTCCGGGCGGGTCGGCTGGTCGCCGAGCAGGGCAAGCCGGTGCTCGGGATCAACCTCGGCCAGCTCGGCTTTTTGGCGATGTTCGCGCCGACCGAGGCCAAGCAGGCGATCGCGGCCGCGCTCGCCGGCAAGCTGCCGCACGCCGAGCGCATGCGGATCAAGGTGACGTTCACGCGTCACCCCGCCGGCCGCCGCCGCACCGAGAGCGATGCCGTGCCCGGCCGCCGCCGAACCGAAGGCGAGGACAGCGCGGACTGGAGCGGCGCACTGCCGGTCGTCCGCTACGCGCTCAACGATGCGGTGCTCCACCAGGGCGCGATGGCGCGTCTGATCGAGATCAACGCGTACTGCGATGGCCAGCTGATCGCCGGCTACCGCGCGGACGGCCTGATCGTCGCCACACCGACAGGGTCCACCGCGTACAACATGGCGGCGGGCGGCCCGATCGTCGTGCCCGGTCAGGCCGCGATGACGCTCACGCCGATCTGCGCCCACGCGCTGACGAACCGTCCGCTCGTGATCGGCGCGCACTCGACGATCCGGTTCGAGCTCGGCGCCGATGCGCGAGGCGTGATCCTCACGGTCGACGGCCAGTGGGCGCACTCGTTCTTGCCCGGTGATGTCGTCGAGATGACCGAGGCCGAGCGTCCGCTCGTCATGTACGTCTCCAAGCAATCATTCTTCGATGTGATGCGCGACAAGCTGCACTGGGGTGTGCGGCTCGATAAGGGAGCTCACTGATGCTGCGCCATCTCCGCGCCACGAACTTCGCGATCCTGTCCGATGTCGAGATCGAGCTCGGCACCGGCATGAACGTGCTCACCGGCGAGACGGGCGCCGGCAAGTCGCTGATCGTCGAGGCCGTCAATCTCCTCCGCGGCGGCCGCGCCTCCGCCGATATCCCGCGCACCGGCGCAGACGAAGCGGTCGTCGAAGCCACCGTCTCGATCC
>JAFAOG010000019.1 GCA_019237945.1 Deltaproteobacteria bacterium
CCCGCAGCACCGCCAGCGACGATGCCCGCGGCAGAACCCGCGCCAGCGCCGGCGTCCGCGAAGGCTCCGGCGCCAGCGAGCGCACCGCCGAAGGCCGCGGCAGAACCCGCCGCCGCACCGGCGACGAAGCCCGCGGCGGCCGCCGCGCCGCCTGCCGCGAGCAAGACCGTCGACGACGAGTGGGATGTCGATCAGGACCTGTTCGTTCCGCGGCGAGGACCCACGGTGCCACCGCCGGCCGCGACCGCAACGCGAACCGCCGCCGCAACGGGAACCGCCGCCGCAACGGCAACCGCCGCCGCTACGGCAACCGCCGCCGCAACGGCAACGCCAGCCGCAACGGCAACGCCAGCCGCAACCGCAACCGCAACGCCAATCGCAACGGCAACGCCAGCTGCCGCCGCAACGCCATCGACCGCGGGCGCGCCAACGGCCGCCGCGCCACGAGGTACGCCACCCCCACCTGCCGCGCCTCCGCCGGCCGCGACTCCGCCGGCCGCGACTCCGCCCGCACCGACGCAACCCGCGGCGACCGCGGCGACAGCCGCTGCAACCGCGAAACCCGCGGCGCCCGCCAAGCTCATCCCCGCCGCCGCCATGCAGGTTCTCAAGTCGGCCGGTGCGCCGCGCGCGCTACCGAAGATTCCGCCGCCTGCGCGCCCGGTGCCGCGCGCCGAGCGCACGCCCGTGTCCGTCGACATCCGGCTCTCGCATCAAGGCCAGGCGATCGCCGCGCACACGCGCGACCTCAGCACGACCGGCTTCTTCGTCGTCACCGCGGTCAAGTTCGACATCGGTGCCGAGCTCGATGGCGAGGTCGCGATTCCGGCCGTCGACGGACTGTCGGAGCGCACGTTCGCGACGCGGGCGAAGATCGTCCGGCGCGATCTGTCGGGATACGGCGCCGTGTTCATCGATCCGCCGGCCGAGCTCGCGGCGGCGATTGCCGCACTCGGCGCGCGCTAGAAGCGGATCGCGACGCCGCTCGGCGCCGGCTCGACGCGGCCCGGGTCGCGCATGAACAGGATCGTCGCCGCGATCGCGAAGCCGCCCGCGATGCCGAACGACGCCCACGACAGGTGCTCGTAGCGATTGCCCTCGTCGACGAGGCTCTGGTAGCGCTTCGCGACCGTCGCGTCGTAGGTGGGCGGCTTGCCGTCGAGGCCGACGTAGAGGTCCTTGAGGTCCTGCTCCGACGAGCTCGCGGAGTAGGCGAGCACCGCGCCGAGCGTCGCGAATGCGAGACCGCCGCCGACCATCAGCCACGCGGCGTCGTTGCCGTGCGCGCGCGGTACGGGCGCAGGAAGCGTCGCCGAGCCGAGCGGCGCGCCGAGGTCGGCGGAGCCGGCGGCCGAGCCGGCCGGCGGCGCGATGGAGATGGCGGCGGAGCCGGTGTCGGGCAGCGGGGCGGCGGAGCCGGTGCCACCGACATCCGGCGCCGGAGCAGCGGAACCAGCGGAGCCGCTGGAGCCGGCATCGGTGCGGGCGCCGAGGTTCTTCGGGTCGCCTCCGCACGCGCGGATGTGGTCTTGCGCGAGCTGCTGGAAGTGGGGGTCGGGCTTGCCGTCGTGGAGGTAGCGGCCGAAGTAGATCAGCGCGACATCGCAGCGGCCGGCCTTCTCGTTCGCCGCGCCGATCTTGAAGAACAGGATCGGGTCGTGCGTGATGTCGTAGGCGGCGCCGTAGCCCTGGGCCGCGTCGAGGTAGCGGCCCTCCGACATCGCCTGGTTCGCGGTGTCGTAGAGCTCCTTCGCGTGAGCCAGGTCCGGGGCAGGGGTGGGCTCTGCCGTCACAGTTGACGCGACGAGCAAGCCGACGAGCGCCCCCGAGATCGCAGCGCGCATGCCCCAGCGTAACCCAGGATTTCGCGCTATACCGCCCCGGCCATGGCCAAGATCGATCTCGTCCGCAACCTCGGTGTGGTCGCCCACATCGACGCCGGCAAGACCACCGTGTCGGAACGGTTCCTGTTCCACTCGGGAAAGATCCATAAGGTCGGCGAAGTCCACGACGGCGAGACCGAGATGGACTGGATGGAGCAGGAGCGCGAGCGCGGGATCACGATCACCGCGGCCGCGACCACGTTCGAGTGGAAGAAGCACGAGATCCACCTGATCGACACGCCGGGCCACGTCGACTTCACGATCGAGGTCGAGCGCTCGCTGCGCGTGCTGGACGGTGCGGTCGTCGTGTTCTGCGGCGTGGCCGGCGTGCAGCCGCAGTCGGAGACGGTCTGGCACCAGGCCGACAAGTTCAAGGTTCCGCGCCTCGCGTTCATCAACAAGCTCGACCGCGTCGGCGCGTCGTTCCCGGCCGTCGTCGCGGATATCCGCGAGCGGCTCGGCGCGAACGCGGTGCCGGTGCAGCTGCCGATCGGGACGGAAGACGCGTTCAACGGCGTCGTCGATCTCTTGACGATGAAGGCGCTGATGTTCTCGGGCGATGTCACCGAGGCGCCGGCGGTCGAGGAGATTCCGGGCGACATGGCGGCGACGGCCGCCGATGCCCGCGATCAGATGATCCAGTCGCTCGCCGATCTCGATGATGGGATCGCCGAGAAGTACCTCGAGGGCGGCGAGATTCCCGAGGCGGATCTCAAGGCGGCGATTCGCAAGGCGACGATCGGCGTCAAGATGATCCCGGTGCTCGCCGGCACGGCGCTGCGCAACAAGGGCATCCATCCGCTGCTCGATGCCGTGATCGATTACCTGCCGTCGCCCGCGGACCTGCCGCCGGTGCAAGGCGTCGATCCGCGCAACACGAGCGAGAAGCTGTCGCGCTCGCCGAAGAACAACGAGCCGTTCTCCGCGCTCGCGTTCAAGATCGCGATGGACGAGGGCCGCAAGGTCGTCTTCATGCGCATCTTCTCGGGGACGATCGAGGCCGGCGCCGAGATCCTCAACGTCCGCACCAACCGCAAGGAGAAGGTCGCGCGGCTGTTCCGCATCCACGCGGCCAAGCGCGAGCGGCTCGAGAAGGGCGTCGCGGGCGAGATCGTGGCGGCGGCGGGCCTCAAGGACGCGACGACCGGCGATACGGTGTGCGATCCGAAGGCGCCGATCCTGCTCGAGCGCATCGATACCTACGAGCCCGTGATCTCGCAGGCGATCGAGGCCGACAACGCGGCCGCGAAGGAGCGCCTCGACTTCGCGCTCGGCAAGATGGCCGAGGAAGATCCGACATTCCGCGTGAAGGAAGATACGGACACGGGCCAGACGATCATCTCGGGCATGGGCGAGCTCCACCTCGAGATCATCGTCGACCGCATGAAGCGCGAGTACGGCGTGCAGGCGCGCGCCGGCAAGCCGCAGGTCGTGTATCGCGAGACCGTGCTCGCCGAGGCCGATGGCACGGCGACGTTCGAGCGCGACCTCAAGGAGCAGCCGATCTACGGCGAGGCGACGTGTCATGTGAAGGCGCGGCCGCGCGGCTCGGGCATGGAGTTCAAGAAGCAGCTGCCCGCATCGGCGGCGCTGATCCCCGATGTGATCGTGCAGGCCGCGCTGCAGGGCCTCAAGGACGCCGCCTCGAGCGGTCCCGACGGCTATCCGCTCGAGGACGTCGAGGTCACGCTGACCCACGTCGCGATCCGCGATGGCGCGAACGGCGAGATCGGTGCCCGCGCGGCGGCGAGCGAGGCATTCCGGCGCGCGGTCCAGGCGGCGCATCCGGTGCGGCTCGAGCCGATCATGCAGCTCGAGGTCACGGTCGACGACGAGTACATGGGCGCCGTCATCGGCGACCTCCAGTCCAAGCGCGGCCAGGTCCAGGACGTCACGAACATCGGCACGAAGCGCGTCGTCAAGGCACAGGTGCCGCTGCGTCAGCTGTTCGGCTACTCGACATCGCTGCGCAGCGCGACGAAGGGCGGCGCGACGTTCTCGATGCAGTTCGGCAGCTACGACACGCTGCAGAGCGCGTAGCCTACGGCGCGCCCGCGCAGCCCTTCCAGATCGGATCGTCCGCCGGGTTGCCGCTCTGCGCCTTGATCTGGCACGTCATGCCGGCGTTGGGGCCGGGCAGCGGGCATGCGTCCGTCAGCACGTACGACAGCCGGAACGGAATCGCGAGCTGGGCAGACGAGGCCGTGCCTCCGGGCGCGCGCATCGGGAACGAGAACACCGCGAAGACGTCTCCGCTCGGCACGTCGCCGACCGTCGAGCCGCTGGTCGCGGTGAACGAGAACGCGAGCCCGACATTGCTGGCGTCGCAGTGCGCGTCGACCCGATAGTCGGGCGCCGTCGGCGTGCCGCCGATCGGCAGGAACGATCCCGGCGCGGTCACGCCGTAGTTGCGAAAGAAGTACATCGGCGGTCCGCCGCAGTCCCAGCCCGGGCCGCTGAACGGCACGAGGTCGAGCGGCGTACCCGTGTCGAAGCACGGGCTGACGGTGCCGCTGGTCATGCCCATCGTCGCGAGCAGGCGGCAGTCGATGCGGATCGTGTCCTGGTCCATCCGCGCCGCCACTTCGCAGCTCGGACTGATGCCGGAGCTGCCGGTCGTCGAGTCGCTGTTCTTGCAGTGCTTGCACACCGTCTCCGGCACGCAGATCGCGAGCTCGCCGTTGCCGCTGCCGAGCGTGCGCGGTCCGCACGTGCCGATGCCGTCGGTGCACGCGAGCGTCGTGCCGATCGTGCAGGCGTCCTTCGTCGCCGGATAGAGATCGTTCGCCGCGCATTGCGCGTTCTGCGGCGCGCCGCTGCCGACGTAGTCGAAGCTCGTGTCATCGCAGTCGGGCGACTTCGCGTCGCAGTCGAGATCGCCGCCGACCGAGAAGAACGCATTCTCGGCGCCGCCGATCACACCGATGCACGGCCCGGCGGTGTCGCCGGTCGGCTTCTGCGACGACCACCGCGCGATCGACGCGGCGCCGGGCTCGTTCGCCGGCTCGAGCGCGACCTTCAGCTCGATCGTTTGCGACGCCGGCAGCTTGATCGATCCGCTCGCGTCCGTGATCACGGCGTACGCGACCGGCACGTGGCTCGTGTTGTAGCCGAGCACGAGCAGCGCCGGCACCTCCGACAGGTCGCCGCGCTGGAGCAGGATCGTCGCGGTGCCGCCGGCCGCGGCGGTCTGGACGCTGTCGATCACCGTGTAGATCGTGCCCGGCGTCTTCGCCGTCTGCGCGCCACCGGGCGGCAAACCCATGCCATCGCCGGCCGTGCCGTCGGGCAGGAACACCTCGATCGACACGACATCGCCGCCGCTGGCGTGAACGTCGAGCAGCAATCCCGGGTCGTGGCCGCACGCGGCAACGAGCCCCACGAGCGCGAGGCGGCGCATCCTGGCCAGGATACCGTCAGGTGCCGCTGCAGTGCCAGATCGGATCGGGTGGCGACATCCCCTGGTCGGGGACCAGCGAGCACTTCATGCCGGAGGTGTTACACGTGGCGGAGCCGAGCATGTTCGTGTGCACCGTGATCGGCAGCACGAGCTCCCGGATGGTAGCGGGCATGTTCGGCACGCCCACGCCCATGAGGATCACGCCCTGGGTGTCCATGTTGTTCGTGATCTGCGATAGCGCCGGATCGGCGATGTCGATCACGAACTGCAGCTGGTGGCACATGAACGTCACGCGAGGTCCGGCGCCCGAGGCGAGCGGCATGTCCGGCATCGTGGCGGTCGTCGGCGACATCGGGTTGACGAACGTCGAGGAGCCGGTGCACGAGTAGCCGCTGCCGAACAGATTGCCGAGGGGCAGCTGCACCACGCGGTTCGCACATAGCGTCGTGTTGCTGGTGTTCTCGGTGTGCGCGTCGACGACGCAGTCGATGTGCAGCGTGCTGTCGGCGAGCAGGTTCTGCGCGACGCAGTTCGGATCGAGGTCGCTGCACTGGTCGCAGATCGGCGCCGGCACGCAGACCGGCGCGGGCAGCACCTGCGGGACGCAGCTGTCCATCGAGGACGGGACGTTGTCGCGACACGCCGCCGAGTCGCCGAGCCGGCACGCATCCATCGTGTCGACGTTCGGCGCCATGTTCGTCGCGCACTTGCCCGCTTGCTTGACGCGCAAGTACCACGCGTCATCGCACTCGGGCTGCGCGGCATCGCAGTCGTTGTCATCCTGCGGTCCGAAGAACGTGCCGGTGACGCTCGTCGACGACGCGTCCTCGAGCAACGCGACGCACGGGCCCTTCACATCGTCGGAGCCGCGCGACTCGGCGGACCACCGCGCGATCCGCACGCCGTTGCCGCCCGGCATGCGCGCCGTCGCGATCGTCGTCGGCGTGACCGGATCGAGCTGGACGACGAGCTGCACCTCGTGTGTCGCGGGCAGGTTGATGTTGCCATTCGGATCGGTGACGACCGCGTAGCTCTTCGCGGCACCGTTGGCATCGAGGCCGAGCACGAGGATCGCGGGCACGTCGGTGACGTCTCCGCGCTGCAGCAGCACGCGCACGCGGCCATCGCCGCCGACGCTCGCGACCGTGTGATCGATCGTGTCGTAGACGGTGCCCTGCGTCGCCTTCGTCGAGTTGGCAGGCGGCATGCCCATGCGGCTCGATGTCTGCGACTGCGCGACGAACACCTCGACGCTCGTGATGCTCGGATCGCCGGTCTTGACGTCGAGCAGCACGCCGGCCTCGCCGCCGCACGCCGCGACCACTACAACCAGCGCGAGTCCCCGCATCTCCGACAAGGATATCGCGTCTCGAAGCAGATATCGAAGTGCATGCGTCACGCGCCGGAAATTGGCCCCGTGATCCCGGTTTCTCGACGATTACGAAATGGCTTCCCGTACGCGCGTGGCTCGCGTAGCTCGTGCCGCGCCGCAACTTCCCGACTCTTCCGCACATCCGATCGTCAAGTGGGTAGGGGGCAAGACGCGCCTCCTCCCCGAGCTGCTCGCGCGGCTGCCCGAGCGCTTCGGTCGCTACTACGAGCCGTTCGCCGGAGGGGCCGCGCTGTTCTTCCGCGTCGCACCTCGCCGCGCCGTGCTCGCCGACAGCAACGCCGACCTGATCGGCCTCTACACCGCGGTCGCCGCGAATGTCGATGCCGTGATCCGGCGGC
The DNA here is from genome assembly GCA_019237945.1 of Deltaproteobacteria bacterium. GTDB lineage: Bacteria > Myxococcota_A > Polyangia > Haliangiales > Haliangiaceae > JABFXX01. Next base: position 7,015 of record JAFAOG010000019.1, read on the forward strand.
TCGAGATGCACCACAAGGCGCACGACGAGGGGCACTACTACGACATGCGCGCGAAGTGGAACGATCGCGATGTGTCGTGGTCGACGCCCGAGCGCGCCGCCGCGTTCATCTACCTCAACAAGACCTGCTTCAACGGTCTGTGGCGCGTCAACCGCTCCGGCGCGTTCAACGTGCCGATCGGCCGCTACACCGATCCGCCGATCTGCGTGCCCGACGCGCTGCGCGCCGCGCATGACGTGCTGTCGCGCGCCGAGCTGCGCTGCTCCGACTACCGCGGCGCGGTCGCCGATGCGAAGTCCGGCGACTTCCTCTACTTCGATCCGCCGTACGACCCGGTGACGCCAACGGCCAACTTCACGTCGTACAGCGCCGACGGCTTCGGTCCCGACGACCAGCGCGCACTCGCCGACACGGCCCGCGAGCTCGTCGCGCGCGGCTGCAAGGTCATGCTGTCGAACAGCGACACGCCGTTCATTCGATCGATCTACAAGGGCTTCCGCGTCGAGCGCGTGAAGTGCCCGCGCGCGATCAACTCGAACGCCGCCAAGCGGGGCGACGTCGACGAGCTGCTGATCACCGGCGGCTACTAGCCAGCCTGGCGACTAGCAGAGCTGGTCGGCCGCAGCGTACTTCTGCGTGCTCGGATCGTAGTCGAGCAGCGTGCCGGTCGCGCCGGCCGTCTTCGCGATCCGCACGATGTCGTCGCGGTTGCCCTTGACGACCATGCGCGGCTCGGCGCCATCGAGCTCCGACGCGGCCACGAACTGGCGCGCCTTCGCGACATTCTTGAACACGAGCAGGTACGTCTGCTCGTTGCCCGCCCGGCACATCACCGGGACGCGGCCGGCGGCGTCTTGCGCGGCCAGCTCGCCTTCGTTATTCACCAGAAGCACCCAGAGGCCGTCGATCGGCGCGGGCGCCGTCATCTGCATCATATTTCGAGGGGATAGATGCTTTATTAAGGACGATCTGTCAAGTCAATCCGTAACCCCAGCCCCTGCTTGACGTAGCGGTGATCGGACGGTCAACTCCTCGTGGCCCTGCGATGACGCGTCTCTATCTACCGCTGCTGCGAGATCCCCTCGTGGATCCGTTCGCGCGGACGATCCGTTACCTGCGCGTCTCCGTCACCGACCGCTGCAACTACCGTTGCTCGTACTGCATGCCGGAGGCGCTCGAGGACCAGATGGTGTTCTCGCCGCGCAGCGCGGTCTTGACGTTCGAGGAGATCGAGCGCGTGGTGACCGTGTTCGCGCGGCTCGGCGTGCGCAAGGTGCGGTTGACCGGCGGCGAGCCGACGATCCGCAAGGGCATCGTCGACCTCGTGAAGAAGGTCGCCAACATCGGCGGCATCGAGCAGGTCGTGATGACGACGAACGGCCACCTGCTCGCCGAGCTCGCCCAGCCGCTGCGCGACGCGGGGCTGTCGAGCATCAACGTCAGCCTCGACACGCTCGACGCCGAGCGGTTCCGTCGCGTCACCGGGCGCGGCGACGTCACGCGCGTGCTCGCGGGCATCGATGCGGCGGTCGCCGCCGGGCTGCGCGTCAAGACGAACGCGGTCGCGATCGAGGAGATCAACGGCGACGAGCTCGCCGCGCTGTGCACCGATGCGTGGGCGCGCGGCGCCGAGCCGCGATTCATCGAGCACATGCCGATGAGCGATGGCGCGCTCTACGATGCAGGCCGCGGGATCTCGTCTGCGGCGATTCGTCGCGCGCTGGAAGCCGCATTCGGCGCGCTGGTTCCTGCAGAGGCTGCGCGCGATGGCGGCCCCGCCCGCTATTGGGATGTCGCCGGCAGGCGCGTCGGCATCATCTCGGCGATGACGGAACACTTCTGCGACGATTGCAACCGTCTTCGTCTCACCGCGACTGGCGACCTCCACGCGTGTCTCGGCCACGATGACGCGACGAGCCTGCGCGACATCTTGCGCACCGGTGGCTCCGATGACGACCTCGTTCGCGCAATCTCCGCGTCGGTGTCGGGCAAGCGCGCGGGGCACGTGTTCGCCGAAAAACCCCCGACAAAACACATGATCGGGATGGGCGGGTAGAAACCCGTAGCCCGACGGAATGGGCGGCTCCCATGCTACGGTTGCCACTCTCGGAGCCGCCGTCATGCAGAGATCCACGCTCTCGAAGATCGGGTTGACCGCCGTCGTCGTCCTCGCCGGCGGCGGCTTCCTCATCAAGTCGAGCCTCGGGCACGCGCAGCACTACATGATGGTGCACGAGCTCGTCGCTTCCGGCATCGATCAGTGGAAGGACAAGGAGCTCAAGGTCCACGGCGTTGTCGAGGGCAAGTCGATCGTCGAAGACACGGTCGACCAGGAGACGCGGCGCACGTTCGTGCTCGAAAAGGAGGGCAAGAAGATCCGCGTGTTCTCGGCGGGTCCCAAGCCCGATACGTTCAAGGATCAGAGCGAGGTCGTCGCGACGGGTCGGCTCGTCCCCGCGTCCTCGATGCAGAAGATCGCCGACCAGCTGTGCGCGAAGCCGGGCACGGCCGAGCACCCCAAGGATGCATGCCCGATCAAGGCCGATGCGGAGCAGGCGCTCGTTGTCGATGCGACCGAGCTGATGGCGAAGTGCCCGTCGAAGTACAAGGACGGGCCGAGCGTGAAGATCGACACCAACTTCAAGGCGCAGTGAGATGAACGGAGAAACTCCGTTCTCGCCGATCGCGCTCGTGGGCACGATCGCGCTGCTCACCGCCTTCGTCGCCGCCGCGTGGTCGTTCGCCGCCGGCATCGCGGGCAACGCGCTCAAGAGCCGTCGCCTCGTCACGAGCGCCGTCTACGGTCTCTACGGCTTCGGCGCCCTGATCGCGCTCGCGTCGTCGCTGATGATCTACGCGTTCGTCACGCACGACTTCTCCGTGAAGTACGTCGCGGAGACGAGCGATGTCACGATGGACACCTGGTACAAGGTGACCGCGTTCTGGGGCGGCCTCGACGGCTCGCTGCTGTTCTGGGTGCTCGTGCTCGCGCTGTTCTCGACGGTCGCGATCGCGGTCAACCACAAGCGCCACCGCGACATGATCGGCTACGTCGTCGGCACGATCATGGCCGTGCAGCTCTTCTTCCTCGCGCTGCTGATCTACACGAAGAACCCGTTCGCGACGTTCCTGACGAACCCGCCGGTCGACGGCAAGGGATTGAACCCCGCGCTGCAGAACTACTGGATGGTGATCCATCCGCCGTCGCTCTACACCGGCTTCGTCGCGGCGACGATCCCGTTCGCGTTCGGCATCGGCGCGCTCGCGTCGGGCCGCCTCGACGACATGTGGCTCGGCTCGGTGCGCGTGTGGATGCTGATCTGCTTCGGCTTCCTCTCGCTCGGCCTGATCCTCGGCGGCCGCTGGGCGTACGAGATGCTCGGCTGGGGCGGCTACTGGGCCTGGGATCCCGTCGAGAACGCCGGGTTCATTCCGTGGTTCACGGCGACCGCGTTCCTGCACTCCGCGATCATTCAAGAGCAGCGCGGAATGATGAAGACGTGGAACCTGCTGCTCGTCGTCATCACGTTCTTCTTCACGATCTTCGGCACGTTCATGACGCGATCGGGCATCGTGAAATCCGTCCACGCGTTCGGCGAGGACAACGTGCTGGCGCTGCAGTTCGTCGCGTTCCTCGCGGTGATCCTCGTCGTCTCGCTCGGCCTCATCATCTATCGCCAGAACAAGCTCGCGACGAAGACCGAGTTCGAGTCATTCTACTCGCGCGAGTTCGCGTTCCTGTTGAACAACTGGATCCTCCTCGCGTGCGCGTTCTTCGTGCTGTTCGCGACGATGTTCCCGACGATCTCCGAGGCGCTCGACGGCTCGCGCGTCTCGGTCGGCCCCGAGTTCTTCAACAAGTGGATGACGCCGCTCGGCCTCCTGTTGCTGTTCCTCTCCGGCGCAGCGCCGCTGCTCGCGTGGCGCAAGACGACGCAGGAGCGCCTGTGGAACCAGTTCATGTTCCCGTCCGCGTTCGCCGCGATCACGATCGCCGGCCTCGCGATCGGCGTGCCGCAGACGCGCCACCTGTCGCCGCTGCTCGCCGACGGCCTGCGGCTGCCGGTGTCGCTGATCAACTTCGGCATGGTCGCGTTCGTCGTCGGCTCGATCGCGCAGGAGTTCTGGCGCGGCGCCAACGTGCGCAGCAAGCAGACCGGCGGCGATGTCGTGACGTCGATGCTCGGCCTCGTGCTCTCGAAGCGCCGCAAGTATGGCGGCTACATCGTTCACCTCGGCGTCGCCGTGCTGTTCATCGGCTTCGCGGGCAAGGCGTACGACCGGATGATCGATCGCACGATCGACAAGCCGTCGGTCGCGGCGAAGGTCGGCGACGAGCACAGCTGGAAGTTCGGCGACTACACGTTCACGTACGAGAACCTGTTCCACACCAGCGACGACCACAAGGACGCGTTCACGGCGCAGGTCTCGATCTGGATCGACGGCAAGAAGATCGAGACCGTCTATCCGGCGAAGTGGGACTTCCACAAGAACGACGGCCAGCTGATCAGCCAGGTCGCGATCACGCCGCGCTACTTGCCGTGGCACTACGCCGAGACCGCGGGCGCCGGCGACGTCTACCTCGTGCTGACCGGCTACGACCTCGACTCGAGCCAGGCGAACTTCCGCGTCTATCTCAATCCGCTGATCTCGTGGGTGTGGATCGGCTTCCTCATCCTCGCGTTCGGAACGCTCGTGTGCCTCGTGCCGCAAGCGGTCGTCGATCGCCTGCAGTGGAAGCCGCAGACGCGCATCGGCCGCGCCGCCGATGCGGGCCTCATGCTCGCGATCATCGCGGGCGTCACGCTCGGCATCGCGTCGCAGGCGCACGCGGCTCCGCCTCCCGGCGGCGGCGGCGAGCACGTCCCGGCCGGCATGGGCATGGGCGCCGCGGGCGGTGGCTACGCCGCGCAGAACCGGCCGGCGAACGACACCGAATCGCACGCGATGAAGGAGCTGCTGTGCCCGTGCGGCTGCGCGCGGCAGAGCATCCTCGAATGCGACTGCGCGACGGCCGCGAAGCTGCGCGCGAAGGTGCAGGCGATCATGTCGGGCGCGAAGCTCGACAGCGACGAGGGCCGCCAGGCCGCGTACGACAACGTGCTCGGCGTGTTCCGCTCGGAGTACGGCGAGGACGTGCTCGCGACCCCGCGCAGCAAGGCAAGCTGGCTCGCGCCGACGATCGTCGTGATCGCGGGTCTCGGCGTGCTCGCCATCTTCGGTCGCCGCTGGATCAAGAGCGGTCAGCGCGATGCCGCCGCCGCGGTTGCCGCCACCGCAGGCGCGCCGGCCGTCGACGACAAGTACGCCGACAAGCTCGACGACGAGCTCGCGGAGACGGACGACTGAGCATGTCCGACGACCCGGTTCGCTGGATCCGCCGCGCCCTCATCGCGGTGCTCGTCGCGATCGGCTGGGCCTTCATCGCCTGGCAGAACAAGCTGCACATCACGGCGCCGGTCGCGTTCGTGTGCCTCGGCTACCTGGCGGTCGTGCTGACGATCGTGAATTTGTGGCGCACCGGCGCGGCCGCGATGGCGCCCGAGCACGAAGGCGTCGAGGCATGGTCGCGACCGATCGGCGCGCGCGGCGAGCTCGAGAAGGAAAAGAAGACGCTGCTCAAGGCGATCAAGGAAGCGGAGTTCGATCACCAAATGGGCAAGCTGTCGAAGGCCGATGCCGACGCGATGATCCTGACGTATCGCGCGCGCGCGATCGAGGTGATCAAGGAGCTCGAGCGTTTCGAGGAGCTCGACATGAAGAACGTCGACCCGGCGGGCCGCCCGCTCGCGAAGGACAGCGTGCGCGACCAGATCGCACGCGAGGTCAAGGCGCGGCTCGAGATCGCGGGCGCCGCGAAGGATGCCGCGAAGAAGACGAAGGCGCGCGCCGACAAGGCGTCGAAGGCCGGCAAGCCGGCGGTCAAGGTCGAGACGGCGGCCGCGAAGGTCGAGACGGCGGTCGACAAGGTCGAGACCGCGTCGGATAAGGTGACGACCGATGCCGAGGTCGAGACGACCGACGACAAGGTGACGACCGACGAGCCGGTGGATTCCAAGAACGCGGAGGCAACCTCGTGAGGCGCCTGCTGCTCGCCCTCGCGCTCGCCACAGCGGCGGCCGCGCCGGCCCATGCGCAGATCGCAGCTGCGATCGGCAAGCCGTTGCCGTCGCCGGACCTGCCGGCGGGCACGGTCAGCGTGCGCGTCGTCGCCGGTAGTCCGTCGAGCCCCGTCGAAGGCACCGACGTCACGCTCCTCGTCAACGGCACGCCGCGCGTCGCGCGCACGGATTCGGCCGGCCGCGCGATCTTCAAGGATCTGCCGGCGGGTGCGACCGTCCAGGCCAAGGCGGTCGACGCGGACAAGAAGGAGACGCAGTCGGAGGCGTTCCCGCTGCCCGGCGACAACGGCGTGCGGCTGATGCTGACGACGAAGCCGTGGAACCCGGGCGCCGGCATGCCGGCGGCGGGCGGCGCGGGTGGCATGCCCGATCCGATCAACATGAGCGGCCAGGCGCGCACCGAGCAGAACGATGCGGCGGGCTCGTTCACGGTGCGCCTGACGTACGACGACTTCAAGGACGTGCCGCCGGCCGGCACGCCAGTCGCGCTCGTCGGCTACACCGCCGATGACCGCGTGCTCGTGCAGTGGGCGGCGTCCGACAAGGAAGGCCGCGCCGCGTTCAAGGACCTCGACCGCAGCGGCGCCACCGCGTACTTCGCGCTCGCGCAGCTGCCGCGCGGCAACGCGATCGATCGGCTCGAGTCGATCCCGACGATCCTCGATAACCGTGCCGGCATGCGGCTGATCCTGTCGAGCGCGAAGCGCAGCTCGAGCGATGCGCCGATCGACGAGCTGTCGCGCCTCGACAAGCAGGACCCGCCCGTCGCCGACGGCAAGGTGCGCGTGTCGCTCGAAGGGCTGCCGAGCGAGGACGAGATCCGCCTGTTCCAGATCGACGCGCAGGGCAAGAAGACCGAGGTCGGCCACCAGAAGCCGGCCGTCGGCGCGCCCGATCCGGGCGACATCATGGCGAACGCGACGTTCGGCGCGAAGGCGGATCTGCCGCCTGGCAACGTCGATGTCCTCGTGCATGGCGGCGTCAACAGCGACAACGAGGGCATGGGCGGCGTCGTCGTGAAGATCGTCAAGGCGTCGGCGGCGCAGAAGGGCGACCTGTCGGGCGCGATCGAGTCGAAGACGACGGACGACGGCAAGGTGCGCATCGCGCTGCAGATCGCCGAGCCGGTCGTCGCGGTCGTCACCGTCAACGGCAAGGACCTGACGAGCAAGCCTTTTGATCTCAGCAAGCAGGGCGGCGCGCTCGACGTCGAGGCGCACTGGAGCGGCACCGGCAAGCTCGAGGCGAAGTTCGATGTCGCGCCGAGCGCGGGCGCGATCTACTACGCGGAGACCACGCTCGACGTGCGCGGCGACAAGACCGTGTATCGCTCCGTGCCGTTCGAGCAGGTGTCGGGCCACGGCACGCACGTGTCGCTGTTCATCTATCCGCGCGTGCTGTTCCAGTTCAGCCTGACGTCGCAGCTCGACGATCAGTACCTCGTCGTCGGCGGGCGGTTCGAGGTGTCGAACAACTCGTGGGCGCCGTACGTCGGCGGCAAGGACGGCGTGCTCATCCCGATGCCGAAGGGCTTCGGCTCGACGCAGATCAATGAGGACGACCAGCAGGACGTCGGCGTCGCGGAAGGGCAGGGCTTCCGCATCGTCACGCCGATCCCGCCGGGCGGTAAGCAGTTCCACGCGCAGTTCGCGCTGAGCGTGAAGGACGGCAAGATCAACTGGGACATGGACCTGCCGTTCGGCGTCTACCAGAGCGAGCTCGAGCTGATGCACGTGCCGGGGATGTCCGTGCAGACGCCGCCGGGCGTGAAGGGCCAGCTGATGAAGGCCCAGAACGGCACCGAGTTCTTCGTGCTGCCCGAGATCTCGATCCTGCCGAAGCAGCGGATGGTGATGTCGATCGTAGGCCTGCCGCACGATCCGGGCTGGAAGTACTGGGTGCCCCGTCTCGTCGGTGGCGTCGTCGTGCTCGTGATGGCGGGCGGTCTCGCGTTCGCGCTGCTGCAGCGCCGGCCCGACGTCGAGCGCCAGCAACGCCGCCAGGCCCTGCTCGACGAGCTGGTCGAGCTCGAGCGCACGAACAAGGACAAGAAGCGGCGCGAGGCGATCCTCAACGAGCTCGAGAACCTGTGGGGCGACTCGACCTCGTAGCGATCGAGAAGGTCGCGAAGCGCTTCGGCAGCGAGCGCGCGCTCGCCGGCGTGTCGATGGAGCTGCGTGGCAGCTCGATGTGCGCGCTGCTCGGCCACAACGGCGCCGGCAAGACGACGCTGCTCGGCGTGCTCTCGACGCTCGTGCGCCCGTCGAGCGGCAAGATCGCCTATCGCGCCGGCGGAAAGGACGTCACCGGCGAGGACGTGCGCCGCGAGATCGGGATGCTCGCGCACCAGTCGCTCTGCTACGCCGAGCTGACGGCGGTCGAGAACCTCGAGCTGTTCGCCGGCCTCTACGACGTCCGCGACGCGAACATCGACGCGTTGCTCGACAAGGTCGGCCTCGACAAGCGCGCCCGCCACCGCGCGTCGCGCACGTATTCGCGCGGCATGGTCCAGCGCCTCGCCCTCGCGCGCGCGCTGCTCACGCGGCCCTCGCTGCTGCTGCTCGACGAGCCGTTCACCGGCCTCGACCGCGGCGGCGCACTGGCCCTCGGCGAGCAGCTCGGCGAGATCAAGGCGCAGGGCACGATCGTCGTCGTCGTCACGCACGACCTCGAGGCGATCGCAGGGCGCGCCGACCACGTCGCCATCCTGCGCCGGGGATCGCTCGTGTTCGAGGAGCGCGGCGACGCGTACTCGTACGAGACGCTCAAGGACATCTATCATCGGCACGCGAACTGATGTCGCTCTTCCGGCAAGCCGCCCGCATCGCGTGGAAAGACCTCCGCGTCGAGCTGCGCAGCAAGGAGATCGTCGCGACGATGATCTTCTTCGGCGCGCTGCTGGTCGTCATCTACTCGTTCGCGTTCCCGCACGACGACAAGGCCGTGCGCAGCTCGGTGCCCGGCATGCTGTGGGTCGCGATCGCATTCACCGGCACGATCGCCCTCGGGCGCGCGTTCGACCGCGAGCGCGAGAACGACACGATGCGCGCGCTGCTGCTCTCGCCGGTCCCCCGGCTCGCCGTGTTCCTCGGCAAGGCGGTCGCGATGGCGGCGCTCGTGCTGTCGGTCGCCGTGATCGTCACGCCGCTGCTCGCGTTGTTCCTCGATGCGCCGCTGTTCGACTACGCGGGCGAGCTCGCGCTGGTCGTCGTGCTCGGCGCGCTCGGCATCGCCGTGATCGGCTCGGTATTCGCGGCGACGCTGCTCAAGGTGCGCTCGCGCGACGTCCTGTTGCCCGTGATCCTCTATCCGCTGCTCGTCCCGCTGTTCGTCGCGGGCACGAAGACAACCGCCGCGCTGGTGCAGGTCCATCCCAACACGGAGGCGGCCTGGTACTGGATCCGCTTCCTGGGCATATACGACGCGGCATTCCTGGTACTTTCTCTGTGGGTCTTCGAGTCCCTGGTGATCGAATGAAGAAGCTCGCCGTCCCCGTGTTCTCCGTGCTCGGCGCGATCGGGTTCGTCGTCTCGATCTATCTGATCTTCATGAAGACGGGGCTCGAGTACGGCGTCGACGAGCGCACGGGCCGCCTCGCCGGCAGCTCGCTGTTCTTCAACCAGAAGATCTTCTACTTCCACGTCGCGCAGGCGATCGTGCTGTTCACCGCGGTGTTCGTCGCGGGCATCTCGTCGATCCTCTTTCTATGGAAGCGGCGCCCCGCGTTCGATGACGTCGCCAGTGCCTCCACAGAGGTCGCTGTCGCATTTGGCGCCGCCGTCCTCGTCACGGGCTCGATCTGGGCAAAGGCCGCCTGGGACGTCTGGTGGAACTGGGAACCGCGGCTGACGATGTCGCTGCTGCTGTGGTTGATCCTCGTAGGCTACGTGCTGGTGCGCCGGTTCGCGGGCCCGAGCGCAGACCGCGTCGCGGCCGGCATGGCGATCTTCGGCATGGTCGGCGTCCCCTTCATCTACACGATGGTCGGTGCGGACTCGCATCCGCCGTCGGGCGTCAACGGCGTCGTGCTGACGCTCGGCAAGCGCTTGCTGCCGGCATTTCTCGCATCGATGTTCACGTTCTTCGCGTGGTTCATCGCGCTCGTCCTCACGCGCATCCAGAGCACGCGCGACGAGCGCGAGGTGCGCGAGCTGCGAGAGCAGGGTCTCGACCTCGGAGTCCTCGAATGAAGAAGCTCGTCCTGTTGTTCCTGCTCGCGTTCGCGGGCACCTCGGTCGCCGACGACCTCGCGGCCAAGAAGCAGGCGTGCGTCGACGCCCTGAACGATCCGGCGTTCAAGCAGTCCGTGCTCGAGACGATCGACAAGAACATCGATCAGAAGACGATCGACGCCCACAACGACGCGTTCCATCACATCCAGAAGAACGAGGCGCACGTGATCTACGCGTACGCCGCGATGTGGGTGATCGCCGCGCTGTTCGTGCTGTTCCTGTGGCGCCGCCAGCAAGGCTTGCGCGCCGAGATCGCGCAGCTGCGCGCCGACCTCGCCGCCGCCGCGAAGGAAACGAAATGACGTCCGAGCACATCCTCTTCATTCCGGGCGTGCTGCTCGTCGGCATGTTCCTCGGCTTCATCGTCGGAACGCGCGCCGCGAAGAACCAGTTCGATCTTCACCAGAAGCGCCAGGCGGAACGCGAAGCTGCGCGCGCGGCTCGCGCCGCCAAGAAATCGTCGCAAGCCGACGCCTGACGCGCCGGCAAATTCTCCGACGACAACGCCTGAGCCCGCGGCAAATTCTCCGACGACGATCTCGCGCGCGTGCCATGTTTTTTTGCGCATGCCACGCACTGTTTTCGTGAGCACGCTCGCAAGCGCAGCCCAAAGAGAGCCGTTTTCCGTCGACAAATCCGCTCTCCGAAACGTTCCGGCGATCTAAATCGGCATTCGCGCGCCGCAATTCCTACATGGCGCCGTGCGCACATGATCGCTACATCGTGCGTCCATGGCACGAGTAAACGGAACGAAGTTCTTGTTCGCAGCGGCTCTCGCAGGGACGGTGTTGGGGTGCGTGGACCAGACGGGCGCGATCGATACGAGCGCGACCGATGGTTCGGATGCCGAGACCAGCACTGACAGTGCGGACATCACCACGCCGGTCTACCCGACCAGTCACCCGCGCATCTACCTGACGCCCAACAAGGCGCGTCTGCAGGCTGCGCTCACGGCGAACACGCCGACCGCGTCGCGCTTCAAGACGACGGTCGACAGCTACGTCGCCGGCTCGGACATCTGGGGCTTCGGCGCCTGGAACGCGGCCCTGATGGGCCAGCTGACGGGTCAGAGCAAGTACTGCACGAAGGCGATCGCCGTCGTCCAGCAGCAGGTCTCTGACGCCGAGGCCGCGATCGCCGCCGGCAACGCGCCGACGGTTGCGAACGACTCGTACCTCGAGATCGGCGACATGGTCGGCGACCTCGCGCTCACCTACGACTGGTGTTACTCGCAGGTCACCTCGGCCCAGCGCTCGCACTGGATCGCGTACGCCAACCAGGCCGTCTGGAACGTCTGGAACTTCAAGTCGGCCAAGTGGGGCTCGAAGACCTTCCCGTGGTCGGGCTGGGCCACCGACGACCCGTCCGACAACTACTACTACTCGTTCCTGCGCGCGACGATGCTCCTCGGTCTCGCGACGAACGGCGAGAGCTCGCAGGCGCAGACCTGGCTCGACACCTTCCGCCAGACGAAGATCCTCGACGAGCTCGATCCGACCTTCACCTCCGACCTCTCGGGCGGCGCCTCGCGCGAAGGCACGGGCTACGGCGTCGCGATGCGTCGTCTGTTCGAGCTCTACACGTTCTGGAAGGACACCACGGGCGAGAACATCGCCACGTACGTCACCCACACGCGCTACTCGATGCTCGCGATGATGCACCAGATCGTCCCGACCTTCGACAAGGTCGCGCCCACGGGCGACCAGTCGCGTGACTCGACGGCCGCGCTCTTCGACTACCACCGCGACTACCTCCTGCAGCTGATGCACATCTTCGCCACCGACACGCTCGCCGGCCGCGCCAAGTCGCTGCTCGCCGCGTCCTCGGTCAAGCAGATGTCCCAGCAGTTCATGGTCGGCTACGACTTCATCAACGACCCGACGAACATCACGGCGACCTCGGTCTCCGCGCTCAACACCGCCTACCGCGCCAAGGGCATCGGCGAGCTCTACATGCGCTCCGACTGGACCAAGACCGCGACCTGGCTCAACCTGATCGCCGGCCCGTACACCCAGTCGCACGCCCACCAGGACCAGGGCTCGCTGATGATCTACAAGGGCGGCTGGCTCGCGTACGACGCGGTGATCGACTCGCACTCCGGCCTCACCCAGGACACGACCGCGCACTCGCTCGTCCGCATCGACAGCGGCTCCAGCCCGATCAAGCAGGTCGCCTCCACGATCTCCAAGCTGACGGCCCTGCACCAGACGAAGGACTACGTCTACGCGTCCTCGGACCTGACGCCAGCCTACAACGGCAACGGCAGCATCCAGATGGTCCAGCGCGACATCCTGTTCCTCCAGCCGAACACGATCATCGTCTACGACCGCGTCAACACCTCCTCCGGCACGACCCAGACCTGGCAGCTCGCGTCCCCGGTCAAGCCGACGACCTCCTCCGGCACCGCGACCTTCACCAACGCCGGCCACACGCTCAAGGTCCAGCGCCTCTCGCCGTCGGCGACCGCGTCGATCTACTCCTACACCTCCAACAGCGAGTACCTCGGCGGCTACCGCTACGACGAGAAGGTCGCCGGCGGCAACAACCGCTACCTCCACGTCCTCTCGCTCGATGGCGCAGTCTCCTCCGCAATCACCACGGGCACCGCGACCCAGCCGGGCGTGACGGTCAACCTCGCGGGCGGCGGCACGGCGACGGTCCTGTTCAACCGCGACAGCGCGGGCGGCGTGATCACGCTGAACGGCGTCACGACGACCCTGACCGCCGCGGTCGACTCGCTCTCGCAGTCGCATCTCTAGTCGCTCGCGCCCACGCGCGACCGCACGCCGCCCTCCGAGGCGGCGTTTCCATTTTCGGCGCGGCCGGTCCGCCCTGCGCAGCGCGAGCCCGCGCGACCGATGTGAGTCGCGGCCCCGACGTGAGTCGCGACGGCTCGCTGCGGTCTCGGGCGCGGCCCGCGCTCTCGCCTTGCGCTCGCGGTCGCCGCTCCTCTCTCCCCTTTTTGTGATCTCCGGAAAGGAGCGCTCGCTCGAGCGTCGGGCGCGGTGGACCCTGTGAGCGGCCGCGCATGCGCCGCCTGGAAGACGCGCGCGGCCGGTCACAAGTCCACCCGCGCCATGCGCGCTCTGCAGACCGCTCGCTCGAGCACGAGGGTAGGGGCCCCGCGAAATGCCAGTCTGCCGAAATCAAGTCGGCGCATTCGACGTGTCGAGCCGCAGAGCCGGTGTGCTGAGCCGCATCGGCATTCGTTTGTAGCTGCGGGTCGCGCGTTCTCGCCCGCCGCTCGCGCTCGCCGCTCTTCTCTCTCCCCCTTTTTTTGATCTCCGGAAAGCAGCGCTCGCTCGAGCATCGGGCGCGGTGGACCCTGTGAGCGGCCGCGCATGCGCGCCGTGGGAAGACGCGCGCGGCCGGTCACAAGTCCACCCGCGCCATGCGCGCTCTGCAGATCTCTCGCTCGAGCTCGAGGGTAGTCGCGTGCGCGAGCAGACGGCGGCCTTTGCTGCCAGGCGGCGCTGTCAGACCGAAATGCCACTCTGCCGAAATCAAGATGGCGCGCGCTCGCAAGCGACACATCCAGCTGACCTTCGACCAGGCGCGCAAGCCGGACGGGCGTCACGGCGGCTGGCGCCCAGGCGCGGGCCGGCCACCGAAGCCGGGCGCCGTCTCGCATGCCGCGCGGCCGAACGAGCATGCCCGGTTCCCGCGCCACGTCACGCTCCGCGTCGTCGACGGCGCGCCGTCTCTCGCTCGCGAGGGCTGCCTCAAGATCCTGCGCGCGGTCGTGCGCGCGTCGCACAAGGACGAGAACGGCTGCTCGCCCAACGGCATGCGGCCGCGCAAGAGCCGGCGCGAGAGTGCGGCGCTCGGCGCCGCCGGCGGCTTCCGTATCGTCGAGTTCAACGTGCTCGGCAACCACATCCACCTGATCTGCGAGGCCGGCAGCACGCTCGCGCTCTCACGCGGCATCCAGGGCTTCTGTGTACGCGCGACGAGCCGGCTCAACGCCGCGCTCGGCCGTGCCGGCCAGCTGTTCGCGCATCGCTACCACGCACGTGCGCTCAAGTCCCCGCGCGAGGTCCGCAACGCGATCGCGTACGTGCTGCTGAACCGCAAGCATCACGACGCGGACAAGCGCTACGGCAGGATGTGGATCGATCCGGCATCGAGCGCGGCGTGGTTCAGCGGCTGGTCCGACCGCGTGCGCGCCGACGAAGTCTGGAAACGCGAGCTGCTCGGGCTACCGAAACCGACGGCCGAGCCGACGACGTGGCTGCTGACGACCGGCTGGAAACGACACGGTCTGCTGCGCTTCGACGAACGGCCCGGATAGCGCAGCGAGCCGCTCAGCGGAAGATGTCGACGTGCGGCACGCCGTCTTCCGTGATGTACCCGCGGTACATGCCCGGCGTGTTGAACGTCAGCGTCCAGTGGCCTTCGCCGTCCATCGCGATGATGCCGCCGTCGCCGTTGGCGTGGACGAGCTCGTGCATCACGACGTCATCCGCCGCCGCGGCGAGCGGCTCGTGCTGGTATTCGACGCGCGCGCAGATGTCGCGGGCGACCGTATAGCGGATGAACAGCTCGCCGTGCCCCGTCGCTGACACGCCGCAGTGCTCGTCGGCATACGTGCCGGCGCCGATGATCGGTGAGTCGCCGACGCGGCCGTAGCGCTTGTTCGTCAGGCCGCCCGTCGAGGTGCCGGCCGCCAAGGCATGATGCTGATCGAGCGCGACGACACCGACGGTGCCGAAGTGGTCCTCCGCGATCGCCTTCTGCAGCTCCTGCCAGCGCTCCTCGGTGCGGAAGTAGGATGGGTCGACGATCTCGATGTGGGCGGTCGCGGCGAACTCCTCGGCTCCGCGGCCGACGAGCATCACGTGGCGCCCGTTTTCCATGACCGCGCGTGCGAGCAGGATCGGATTCTTGATCGTGCGCACGCCCGCGACGGCGCCCGCGGCCCGCGTGGGGCCGTACATGATCGCGGCGTCGAGCTCGTTGATGCCGTCGTGCGTGAAGACCGCGCCCTTGCCGGCGTTGAACAGCGGCGAGTCCTCGAGGATCGTGATCGCCGCCGTGACCGCATCCACGGAGGAGCCGCCCTTGGCCAGCACCGCGTGGGCCGCGCGGAGGGCGCGCTCGAGATCGGCGCGGATCGCGGCCTCGCGCTCGGGCGTCAGCTTGTCGCGCGTGATCACGCCCGCGCCGCCGTGCAGCACCAGCCCCCACGCCATGTGTGGGGCAGCGTGGGGCGGGATCGCGGCGGGGGCGTGGGCACAGGCCACAAGGGCGAGGGCGAGCGGGGCGAGCGGGGCAAGCGGGGCGCAGCTCATGCGCGGAGCCTCGCACGATGGCGAGCGGTGCGGGCACAGCGAGCCGCGTCGCCTCGCGGTGAGCGCCCAAGTCGCGGAATCACGTTCGCGGCGCAGGCACGCGGTCTGCTACCTCGGCCCCGGATGAAGATGACAACTATCCTGCTCCTGGCGTTGATGGGTCTGTTGGCGTGCTCGCACCACGAGCCGGCGGCTCGAGGTCCGGGAGCGACAGCGACGGCGAAGGCGGGTGGTGATGATGCGGTCGATCCGACGCTGCCGTCGTGGGCGCCCCCATCGTGCAAGACGTATCACGCGGCCGTGATCCAGCTCGTCGGCTGCACCGAGGTCGCCCAGGACGTGCGCGACAAGACGTCCGCGCAGTACGACGCCGACGCGAAGCGCTGGCACGACATGCAGAACGCGACGCAGGCCGATCTCGATCAGGTCGGCAAGCAGTGCAGCTCCGCCGCGGACGCCGCGAAGTCGCAGACGACCGCGAACTGCGCCAAGGGCGTCGGCGAGCAGCCGGTCAAGGCCGGCAACTGATCACGGAAACTGCAGCGCGTTCGTGAGGTCGCCCATCGGCGCCTCACCATGGCCGCTCAGCGCCGTGTCGCGCGCGGTCAGGCCGGGCAGCGGCGTCAGGTTGAAGCGCTTGTTGAGCAGGCGCTGGATCGACGCGGTGTCGTAGGGCGTGTGATCGACGAAGCCGTGCTTCGCATACGGCGAGATGATGATCGCCGGGATGCGCGACGAGGGGCCGAGCAGGTCGCCCTTCGGCGGCGCGACGTGATCCCACCAGCCGCCGTTCTCGTCGTAGGTGATCACGATGATCATGTGCGCGTACTGCGGCGAGGCCTGCAGCGCGTGGACGACGTCGGCGATGTGCTGGTCGCCCGCGGCGAGCGACGCGTAGCCGGGATGCTGGTTGAGATCGCCTTCCGGCTTGTAGAACGCGACCTGCGGCAGCGTGCCCGCGGTGATGTCGCTCATCAGATCCGTGTAGTCCTTGAGGTGCGCGGTGCGGGCGGCGGCGCCGGTCTGCGGATCGAACTCGGTGTAGTAGTTGAACGGCTGGTGGTGGAACTGGAAGTTCGGCGCGGAGCCGGGGACGGTCGTCGGCGGGAACATGCGATTGCCGGTCGCGATCGTGGTCGTCGAGGTCCACGCGCCCGAGTACCAGGCCCATGTCACGTGGTGATCGTTCATCTCGTCACCGATCGTGCGCGCCGTCTGCGGCGGCAGCGTGTTCGGCCGCGTGAGGTCGGCGTAGAGCTTCGTCGTGTCGGAGGCGGCGGGCGCGTTGGCGCTCGGCTGATACGGCGGCTGCATCGTGTTCACGGCGCGGAACGTGTTGTCCCCGAAGTACGCCTTCGGGGCGATCGCGCCGGAGAGCACGTAGGTCGGCGCACCGTCGATCGCAGACGGCGGCGACGCAGAGCCGCGCGCGAGCTCGTAGCCCTGGTCGAGGACCGCGATCGTCGGATGGGCGGCGGCGGTGTCGGCGTTCGGGTACTCGGGCGCGCAGGCGCAGATCAGGTACTGGTGGTTGAGGAAGCTGCCGCCGAACGCGCCCATGAAGAAGTTGTCGGCGAGCACGAACTGCTGCGCGAGCGTCCACAGTGCCATCGTGCTGCCGTCGTAGTGGCCCATGACGAGGCCGCCCGAATCGGCCCACCCGGCGAACAGGTCGTTCTTGCCGCCGTCGAGCTGCATCTGGTTCTCGAAGAACCGGTGGTAGAGGTCGCGCGTGATCGTCGAGTTGTTGAAGCCCGTGTACGTCGACTCGAGCGAGAACGGCGCGTTCGGCAGGTTGTCGGACTGCGCCTGCGTGATCGCGGGCGAGAAGCCGCTCGCGGTGACGCCGCCCCACGTCTGCGGGAGCTTCGGCAGCGTCGAACCGTCGCGGTCGAGCTGCGGCATCGGCGAGGCCGGGATGCCGTTCGCGCCGGGGAACGTGCCGTAGATGTTATCGAAGCCGCGGTTCTCGGCGTAGATCACGACGACGTTCGTCACCGAATTCAGGGACTCGTGCTGCGTCGGCGCGTCGGGCTGCGTGCTCGACCCGGGCGCGTCGGGCATCTCGGGGTGACTGCTGTCGCCACACGCGGCGCACAGGACGAGGAGGATTCGTTTCATGCGCGCACTGTGCACGTGCGATGTCGAGGCGTCGTCGCGGCTCGGTGACACGCACGCCACACACACGTGAGATCCACAGGCCGTGTGGATCGTCGTGTTGATGATGCTGGCGAGGACGCCCGCGAGCCGAACCGCGTTCTACGCGAATTCGTTCGAGCGCACGCCCAGCGCGGCGCAGCTCGCGGCGATCGGCAAGGCGGCATTTGGCGATCGGTCGCTCTCCGCTTCCGGCACATTGAGCTGCGCGAGCTGTCACGACGATCCCGATCAGATGCACGGCACGCGCGCGACGCCGACACTGCGCTACCTGCAGGGCACGCCGCGGTTCACGATGCACGCGATCGATCCCGAGACCGGCGTCGACAACGGCCCGACCGGCGGCTTCATGTGGGACGGGCGCGCGCAGACGCTCCACGAGCAGGCGCGGCTGCCGCTGTTCAATCCGACCGAGATGGCGAACCGCTCCGACGATGCGCTCGCCGCGAAGCTGCGCGGCACTGCGTACGCCGACCCGATGCGCGCGGCATTCGGCCCGCACGTCCTCGATGACGGCGCCTCGGCGACGAAGGCACTCGTGCTCGCGCTCGAGGTCTACCAGCAGGATCCGGCGACGTTCATGCCGTTCTCGAGCCGCTACGACGACGTGCTACGCGGCCAGGCCACGCTGTCGCCGCGCGAGCAGCACGGCAAGCAGGTGTTCGATGATCCGGCGCGCGGCAACTGCGCGAGCTGCCACCCCGACACGATGGAGCACGGCTTCCCGGTGTTCACGGACTTTGGCTACGCCGATCTCGGCCTACCGGCGCACCGCGATCGCGGCCACTGCATCGACGCGGCGACTTGCAACAAGTTCAAGACACCGACGCTCCGCAACGTCGCCCGCAAGCATCGGTTCATGCACGACGGGTCGCTGACATCGCTGATCCAGGTCGTCCGGTTCTACGCCGGTCGCACGCCGCGCGCGGTGCGTCCCACCGTCGAGCAGGGGCCTCCGTTCTCGGCGCACCTGACCGACGCCGAGGTCGATGAC
>JAFAOG010000076.1 GCA_019237945.1 Deltaproteobacteria bacterium
CAGCTGGGTGTGATGGACGACCTCGAAGTTGCCGCCGAACTGTGGGTAGTCGTGCCGCAGCGTGTGCAGGCAGTGCGGGCAGCTGGTGACGACCTTCTTCGCGTTGGCCGCCTTCAGCGTCTCGACGTTCTGCTCGGCGAGCATCTGGAACAGCATCTCGTTGCCGGTGCGGCGCGCCGGATCGCCGGTGCACGCCTCGTTGTGACCGAGGACCGCGTAGCTGACGCCCGCCGTGTTGAGCACCTTCACCATCGCGCGCGTCTGCTTGATGATGCGGCTGTCGAATGCGCCGGCGCAGCCGACCCACAGGATGTACTCGGGGTCGGGGTTCTCCTCGATCGTCGGAACGTTGAGGTCCTTTGCCCAGTCCATGCGCTGGTCGTTGGCGATGCCCCACGGGTTGCTCTGGCGCTCGATGTTGCGATACGTGCGCTGTAGCTCGCCCGGCGTCTTCTCCTGCTCGAGCACCAGGTTCTGGCGCATCTGCAGGATCTTCAGCGGGTGCTCGATGAACACCGGGCACACTTCCTGGCACGCGCCGCACGTCGTGCATGCCCACAGCGTGTCCTCGGCGACGCGGCCGCCGGTGAGCTTCGGCATGTTCTCGAGCTCGTGCTTCGCGCCCTCGAGCTGGCTCTTCGCGAACACGAGGTCGGGATGCGGATGCGCGTCGTCGTAGCCGTTCGCGGCGGCGTATTCGCTCAGCGACGCGATGTCCTTCTCGAGGCCCGCGATCTGATCGCGCAGCTCGACGCGATCGAGCATCTCGTAGCGGATGTCGTGCACGAGCTGCATGGGCGACAGGTTCTTGCCCGTGTTGTACGCGGGGCAGTAGTTGCTGCAGCGCGCGCACTCGGTGCACGCGTACGTGTCGAGCAGGCTCTTCCACGAGAACTGCTCGAACTTCCCGACGCCCCACTGGTTCTCGTCCTCGAGGTTGAGCTTCGGCAGATCCATGCGCCGCTCGCTGCGGTTGCGCGTCGCGATGTTCGGCAGCGCGCCGAGCAGGTGGATGTGCTTGGAGTAGGGCAGGTAGTTGAGGAACGTCAGCAGGATCAGGACGTGCAGCCAGTACGCGATCGTGGCGCCGCGGTGCGCGTGCATGGCGGGCAGCCAGCCGGCGATCAGGTTCGAGATCGGCAGGTAGCTCGCGCTGTGGCCCGAGCCGGCGATCTCGTACGCGTGATAGATGAAGTGCGACAGCATCAGGCTGCCGATCGCGCCGAGGATGAGGCCGGCGTCGAGGTTCATCGGAATCAGGCGCGGCTTGACGACGATGCGACGGATGAACGCCCACACGATCATCGCGAGGACGATCAGGTTCATCACGTCGATCGCGGTGTAGAGCGGCTTGTAGGCGAGCTCGGGCAGCAGCGCGAGCGACACACCGGGGACCACGCCGCTGACGAAGATGTCGATCGTCGCGATCGTGATGATCAGGAATCCCCAGAAGATGAACAGGTGGTGCCAGCTCTTCTGGTGCTGCGGCCCGACCTCGGCGACCTTCTTCTGGCCGAAGAAGTAGATCCCGATGTCGACGAGGCGCGCGCCGACCTGATCGAGCCGCGGCCGTGGATCCGGTACTCCCGCGAACACCGCACGCCCAAAAATCCAGGTCGTGCGGGCGAAGAACGCCAGCGACGCCGCGAGCAGGAGGATGAAGATGACCTGGGTCACGACGCATTGGGTCGTACCATGCCCACACGCAGATTGTCATTGCGGCGCGCACCCTTGAGGTAGTGATCGCGACCCGTTGTCGCGGGGTCGCGGACCCGTCATGGTGTGAGAACAGCACTTCGCTTATGCCCGACGCTGCAAACATCCTGGTCGTGAGCGACCTCCACTTCGGAGAGGAGCTTCTTCCGGGCGCGACCGCGGAACGCCGCCGCGCGATCGACCTCGGGGCCGAAGCCTTCCGTGATTTCCTGCGCTACCACGCCGTTCGCCGGATCGACGGCCGCCCGTGGCGCCTCGTCATCGCCGGCGATCTGTTCGACTTCATGTCGGTCGTCGTCCCGTCCACGCGCGAGCTCCCGGCGCGCTCGCACGATGAACGCCGCTTCGGCTTGTCCCGCGGCATCCGAGCCGGCGTCACGCGCATGGCGCGGATCTGCGAGAACCACAAGCCGCTGCTCGCGGAGATGGTTCGCTTCGCCGCCGCCGGTCACTCGATCGACATCGTCGTCGGCAACCACGATATCGAGCTGCTCGATCCGGGCACCGTCGCCGAGCTCGAGCGGCACCTGCGCGCCGCCGGCGCCGATGATCGCGCGATCGCGCGCATCCGCGTTCAGCCGTGGTTCGTCTACGTCCCCGGCGTCGCATGGATCGAGCACGGCCACGTCTACGACGAAGGCTGCAGCTTCGAGTTCAACCTCGCGCCCTGCGATCCGAAGGACGGCAAGCTCGTCTACAACGCCGACTACGCGGCGACGCGCTACCTCGCGGCGAGCGTCCCCGAGATCGATCCGCACGGCATCGAGGAGTGGTCGTTCTGGGGCTACCTGCGCTTCGGCTGGGACCAGGGCGCGCGCTCGTTCGGCCGCCTGCTGCTCGCGTACGCCCGCTTCTCGTGGTCGCTGATCGCGGCGCGCGCGCTCCACCAGTCGTTCCGCCGCCGCGATCGCCGCCGTCGCGCGCATCGCGAGCGCCTCGCCAGCGTCGCCGCGGAGGGTGGGCTCCCGCTCGACACGGCACGCTCGATCGATCGCCTCGCGCGCACGCCGCTGACCGTCTCGTGGCGCCGCCTCGGCCGCATGCTCCAGCTCGATCGCTTCGCGAACCTGATCGTGACCGCGCTCGCGATCCTCGTGATGCTGATCGCGCTTCCGCTGCCGTTCGCACTGCTCGGCTCGGCGGGCGCGGTGCTGATCGCACACGGCGTCCAGCGGTGGCTGGGCAAGCATCTCGTCACGTCGCAGCTGCCGATGCGGGCCGTGCCGCAGCGCCTGCGCAAGCTCGTCGACGCCCCGGCCGTCGTGTTCGGCCACACGCACGATCCGCGGTGGCAGCCGCTGCGCGGTGGCGGCGTCTACGTCAACTGCGGCACGTGGCTCCCCGCGACGCGCCCGGGTTTGCGCCGCTGCTTCACGCACGTGCTGATCCAGCCGCGCGCCGGCGTGCTGCCGCTCGTCGAGCTGCGCCAGTGGCGCGAGGGCGGGTCGCAGCCGTTCGATGCGAGCGCGGACCTCGGCGCGGGTGTCACGGCGCCGGGCGCGGCCCACGCCGTCATCGACTGGACGGAGGTCGCGTAGGCCCTCGTTCCGCAGGGAAGAATCGCCGGCGATTCCGCGTAAGATGCGCCACGGGACGGTGGCACCATGGAACGCGAAGAGCGCCTGAACCAGCACGCGCACACGGATCACGCGGCGACGGCCGACACGGACACGGCGCAGCAGCCGCTCGCGACGAAGTTCAGCGGCGCGGGTCCGCTGCCACCGGTCTCGATGCACACCGAGACGCGCGGCCCATCGCCGTCCGATCGCGCGTTCGGCGCAGGCTCGCACGTGCGCGTCACGGCGAACGGCCTCAACGTTCGCACGTCGCCGCAGATCGCGGACGGCAACATCGTCGGCGGCCTTCACCACGGCGAGCACGCCGAGGTGATCGGTAGCGAAGGCGGCTGGGTCAACGTCAAGCACCGCGGCCTGACCGGTTACGTCTCGGGCGAGTGGATCGAGCCGGTGCAGGCGGAGAAGGCCGCGCCGCAGGCGGAGCAGGCAGCCGCGCCGAAGACCGACCACGCAGCCGCGCCGAAGGCGGACCACGCAGCCGCGCCGGAAGCCGAGCAGGCGGCCGCGCCGAAGGCCGACCACGAGCACAAGCCCGCGGGCGCGGCGCCGCAGGTGACCGCGGAGACCGAGGCGCCGAACGAGGCGGCACTCGAAGGCCAGCTCGACGCCGTCGTCCGCGCATTCGATGCGGGCACCCTCGATCAGGAGCAGGCGATCGCGAAGTTCCAGGCGTACGACAAGGCGCACCACGGTGGTGCGAGCTCGATGCAGGCGCTCGCGATGATGCCGACGCTGATCTCGACGCTCGTCGATCACGGCGTCCAGCAGGCGCATCACAAGGCGCAGCAGCAGCAGGTCGCGCCCGCGCCGACGCCAGCGCCCGCCGCGCCCGCGACGGCCGCCCCCGCGGCACCGGCTGCCGAGCACGCCGACAAGGCCGCCGACAAGAGCGGCAGCGCCGACAAGGCCGCGTTCGCCCCGATCGCGGGCGCGAAGCTCGAGGATCCGGCACTGCTCGCGCTCGCCGGCAAGGTGCACGACTCGCACATGGACGCGCTGCTGCCGACGCTCGCGAGCGTGCTGTCGCTCGATGCGGATCTGCGCAAGACGCGCGACCAGAGTACGTACTTCGAGGTCAAGGGCGCGAACCGCGAGAAGCTCGTCGCCGGCATCGGCGCGCTGCGCGGTCAGCTCGCTCAGCTGAACCAGGCGGACCCGGCGGCGGCGGCGTTCGTCGTCGCGGTGAACCACAAGCTCGAGGCGGTCGCGCCGTATCACTTCCAGCTCAACATCAAGAGTGTCGAGTCGGTCGGCGGCTGGTCGACGTGCAACTTCACGTCGCTCGCGATGGCGCTCGAGACGATCGGTATCGGCGCCGCGAACTACAAGGCGGAGAAGCACCCGGCGATGCTCGCGGTCGCCGGTGTGTTCTACAAGGACATCGGGCAGGCGCGCCTGGCGTCGAACGGCCACGACGCGGCGAAGATGTCGTCGCTGCAGGGCCTACGGCTGCCCGACTTCATGCAGCTCGCGGCCGTCGTGCACGCGCTCGGCGGCACCGAGCCGACGCACGACAACATCATCGCGGCTGCGAACCAGGTCGTCGGCGACAAGAAGTTCATGAGCAAGGTCGTCGGCGTCGTCGCGGATTTCGGCGCGAGTGCGAGCACGGTGTCGGTGAAGTGGGACGACGATCGCAAGACGAATGCGAAGACGAACGAGGCGCTCAGCGCCTACGGCGACAAGCACCGCGGCGATCACAAGAACGATCAGAAGGTGGAGGCCGAGAACACCGAGCGCAACGCCGCCGAGCGCGCGACGGACGCGAAGTCGCGCGACGCGCACCAGAAGCGCGCCGACCACCTCGCCGAGCAGCAGCACGACGCGCTCGTCGGCGACGAGGCGATCAACCGCCAGCTGCCGATCGACAATTACAAGGCCGCCGTCACCCGCGATCTCGGCAAGCACCTCGACGCCGGTCACGGCATCCTCGCCGGCCTCTCCAACCACTGGACGAAGCTCTACGCGATCGAGGAGCACGGCATTCGCGTGCAGGACCCGGGTCAGTATGATCGGTCGGAGATGTCGATCACGTGGGAAGAAGCTCGCGCGATGGGCTACTTCTGGACTAACTGGGTCATCCAATGATCAAGACGCTCGTCCTCGCCGCCGCCCTGTTTGGATGCAAGCACAAGCCCGCCGACGCCACTGCCGGCTCGGGGAGCGCCGTCGAGGCGACCGGCAGCGCGGTCGCGGTGACACCGGGGAGCGCGGGCAGCGCCGTTGCCGATTCGCCGGGCAGTGCGGCGATGGCGGGCAGCGCGACGGGCAGTGCGACGATGGCGGGGAGTGCGGCTGGCAGCGCGGCGGTCGCCGAGGATGCCGGTCCGCCGGCCAAGCAGCCCAAGCGCTCCGCGAAGGACGCGGCGGCGTTCAAGCTGGTCGACGATGCGCTCGCCGATGCGACGAAGAAGGCGCGCGCCGCGAAGACGACGAAGGACGCCTGCGCGCCGATCGACGGGCTGAGCAAGGCGACGGGCGGCCTCGAGAAGGTGACGCCGCCCAAGGGCCTCGAGCACGAGTTCGCGGAGGCGCGCGACGGCCTCGGCATGCAGATCGATCACATCGTGACGGTGACGTGTCCCGATGCGCAGGCGCAGCCCGACGAGGTCGTCGATGGCCTCGTGAACGTGCGTGGAAAGCTGAGCGCGCTCGAGTCGATCGGCGCCAAGTAGCCGGCGCGACAGCGTTGTCGGAGGGGCGTGGTACGAGGGGCCGTGGGCCGAAGTCCGTCCGAGACGCCGCTGATGCGGCAGTACCTGGATCTGAAGGAGCGGCATGCCGATGCGCTGCTGTTCTTCCGGTGCGGTGACTTCTACGAGCTGTTCTTCGAGGATGCGGTCGTCGCGGCGCGCGCGCTCGATCTGACGTTGACGTCGCGCGACAAGGGGCACCCGGATGCGGTGCCGATGGCGGGCGTGCCGTATCACGCGGTGCGCGGGTATCTAGCGAAGCTGACCGAGCTCGGGTTCAAGGTCGCGATCTGCGAGCAGATGGAGGATCCGAAGCTCGCGAAGGGGTTGGTCAAGCGCGAGATCGTCCGCGTGATCACGCCAGGCGTCGTGCTCGACGACGAGATCCTCGATCCGAAGCTGCCGCGCTATCTCGCGGCGCTCGTGCCGGCGGGCAAGAAGGGGAATCCCGGCGTCGGGCTCGCGTACCTCGATGCGACGACCGGCGAGCTGTGCGCGACGGAGCTGCAGGTGTCGAGCGTGCTCGACGAGCTGGTGCGCGTCGGGCCGCGCGAGGTGATCGCGGACGCGGCGCAGATGGACGGCATGCTGGCGCCGGTGCGTGCGCGCTACAAGGTGCCGTGGAATCCGGCGGCCGTGCCGGCGCTCGACGGTGCGGAGTGCGAGCTCGGGCCGCTGCTCGCGGGCGGTGCAAAGGGCGAGTGGGACGAGCGGTCGCTCGCCGTGCGGGCGGCCGCGGCCGTGCTCGCGTATGCGCGGGCGACGCAGCCGAGCGGCACGCTGCCGGTGACGCGGCTGGTCGGGTACGAGCCCGGTGATGCGGTCGTGCTCGACGAGACGGCGATCGCGAACCTCGAGCTGACCGAGACGTTGATCGGGCGCAAGAAAGAGGGCGCGCTGCTCGATGTCGTCGACCAGACGGTGACGGCGCCCGGGGGGCGGCTGTTGCGACGGTGGCTCTTGTATCCGTTGATCGATGTCGCGGCGATCCGGCGGCGGCAGGATGCGGTCGGCTGGCTCGTCGAGCGGCCGGCGCTGCTCGAGCAGGTGCGCAAGGCGCTCGGCAAGGTCGCGGACCTCGAGCGGCTCGCCGGCAAGGCGACGCTCGGCGTGGCGACGCCGCGCGATCTCGGTCGGCTGCGCGATGCGTTGACGATGCTGCCGGAGGTGATCGCGCTCGTGAAGAGC
The DNA here is from genome assembly GCA_019237945.1 of Deltaproteobacteria bacterium. Classification (GTDB taxonomy): domain Bacteria; phylum Myxococcota_A; class Polyangia; order Haliangiales; family Haliangiaceae; genus JABFXX01. Next base: position 7,175 of record JAFAOG010000076.1, read on the forward strand.
GGCGCGACCGCGCTCGAGAGCGTGCCGGAGCTGCTCGATCTCGCGGCGTGCGCGGACAAGGCGCTCGGGGCGCTCGCGGCGCGGCTCGGCAAGGCGCTCGTCGACGAGCCGCCGTATCTGGTCAAGGACGGCGGCGTGATCCGCGCGGGCTACGACAAGGATGTCGACGAGTGCCGCCGGCTCGCCGATGGCGGCAAGGACGAGATCCTGGCGATCGAGGCACGCGAGCAGCGCGAGAGCGGCATCGCGAACCTCAAGGTCCGTTACAACCGCGTGTTCGGGTACTACCTCGAGATCACGAAGTCGCAGCTGGCGAAGGTGCCGGCGCACTACGTGCGGAAGCAGACGATCGCGAACGGCGAGCGCTACGTGACGCCGGAGCTCGCCGAGCTCGAGCGCAAGGTCGTGACGGCGGAAGAGACGCTCGCCGCGCGCGAGGCCGAGCTCTTCAAGGCGGAAGTATCGGCCGTCGCCGAGATCGCGGGCAAGGTGAGCGCGGCGGGCGCGGCGCTCGCGATCGTCGATGCGTGCGCGAGCCTGGCCGAGGTCGCGGCGCGGCGCGGTTACTGCCGGCCCGTCGTCGATGACGGGCTCGCGATCGACATCGTCGATGGCCGGCATCCCGTGATCGAGGCGATGCTCGCCGACGGCACGTTCGTGCCCAACGACACGCGCATGGACCCGGCGGCCGAGCAGATCGTGCTGATCACCGGGCCGAACATGGCCGGTAAGTCGACCTACATGCGCCAGGTCGCGCAGATCACGCTGCTCGCGCAGATCGGGTCGTTCGTGCCGGCGAAGTCGGCGACGATCGGCGTGTGCGACCGCGTGTTCACGCGGGTGGGCGCGGCGGACAACCTGAGCCGCGGCGACTCGACGTTCATGGTCGAGATGCGCGAGACGGCCGCGATCCTCGCGCACGCGACGCGGCGGTCGCTCGTCGTGCTCGACGAGGTCGGCCGCGGCACGTCGACGTTCGATGGCGTGTCGATCGCGTGGGCGGTCGCCGAGCACCTGCACGATCAGGTCGGCGCGCGCACGCTGTTCGCGACGCACTATCACGAGCTGGTCGCGCTCGCGGATAGCCGGCCGCGCGTGCGCAACGTGTCGGTCGCGGTGCGCGAGCACAAGAACGAGATCGTGTTCTTGCGGCGCGTCGTCGGGGGCGGCGCGAACAAGAGCTACGGCATCGATGTCGCGCGGCTCGCCGGCCTGCCCGCGAAGGTGATCGGGCGCGCGCGAGAGATCATGTCGCGCCTCGAAGGCGGCTCGACGCTCGGGACGAGCCCGCAGCTGTCGCTGATCTCGGTCGCCGCGCCGAGCCCCGCGCTCGCGAAGCTGCAGGCGCTCGATATCAACCGGCTGACGCCGCTCGAGGCCCTCAACGTGCTCGCCGAGCTCAAGTCGCTGGTCTAGCGACGATCGTGCACCGGTTTGCCCCATCGCGGGCCGGAACTGGCGCAAACTCTGCGTATGGGGATGAGCGAGGCCCTCGGCGAGCTGCGTACGCTCGCGCGAGTCGAGGCGGTGGCGTGTGTGTCGCCGGTGCGGACGACAACAGGGTGGGCGGTCGATCGGTTTCACGCCGACAACGTTCCGAACGCAGCGCGGTTTCGCATGCTGCTCGCGTCGTACCTGACGCGCGCCGGCGACGCGTACGGCTGGTTCGATCCGCACCGGCCCGAGGCCGATCAGCGGAACGTCTTCGTCGATCTGCGCGACCGCATCAGCGCCGACGAGCTCGCGACATCACCGGGCGTGCTCGAGGTGCTGCAGCCGGTTCGCCTGCACGAGCATCATGTCGTGCGCGCGCTCGTCTGCGAGGGCGAGTCGCTGATCGCCTGGCTCGGCGTGTTTCATCCGACGGCGTTGACCGCGCACCAGCGCGGCCAGCTCGAGCGCGCGCTGCCGGCGCTTCGCAAGCAGTTGATCGTCGAGCGGCAGGTCCAGGCCGCGCCGCTGATCGCCGCCGCGCTCGATGCCGTGCTCGAGCACATCGCGGCGCCGGCGTTCATCATCGCGTCGGGCGGCCGCATCTTCGACGTCAACGCCGCCGGTCGCGCGATCCTCGCGACGCGCCCCGCGGAGGTCTCGGCCTCGCTGGCCGCCGCGGTCGCCCACGAGAAGACCGCGCTGCCCGTCGAGCTCACGCCGCTCGATGCCGGCGCGGCGCCGGATCACTGGCTCGCGATCGTGCGCGCGCCCGACGCCGATTCCCGGATCGCGCACGCGATCGCGCGGGTGTCGGCGCGGCTCAAGCTGACGCCGCGGCAGCGCGACGTGCTCTCGCGCGTCGTCACCGGCGATACCAACGCCGCGATCGCGGCCATGCTCTCGATCAGCGAGCGCGCCGTCGAGCAGCACATCAGCGCGCTGTTCGAACGCTCATCCGTGACGAGCCGCGCCGCGCTGGTCACCAGCGTCCTGCTCGGTTCCGACCCCACATGTAGTTGCGGCTCGTGACCCCCAACGGCCCTCGATAGGGGGCGGTGGCCCCGAGCCCGCCACGACGTAACTACGCGCGGCGCAACGATTACCAGTTGGCGCGGCGCTTGTACTAAGGGTCCTCACTTCGAGGAGGACGCTGTGAAGCTCAAGCTCAACACCATCGCGTTTGGAGCCGCCCTGCTGGCGGCGTGCGGCGGTAGCGACAACACCGGACCGCTCGGGAATGTCGACTCGCTCGTCATCTTGCAGCGCGTGGCGCGCAACGATATGGGCGACATCTTCCAGTACACCTCCTACGTCCCCGGCGCGAAGCTGATCCAGCTCTCGCCGCCGACCGCGGATGGCAAGCGGACGGTGCTGTGCTGTGACAAGGCGGGCGCCGAGTTCGCCAACGTCGACATCCAGGCGTACGACATCTCGTTCGACGCCAAGCGCATCGTGTTCGCGGGCAAGCTCTCCGACAGCGAGCGCTACGGCCTGTTCCTGTTGACGATCGCGGACGGCAGCGTCGTCCAGATCCCGACCGACCCGGGCCGCGACTACGTGTCCCCGATCTTCCTGCCCGGCGACAAGATCATGTTCACGACGAACAACGTCGTGAAGAACATGGCGAACGCGACGTCGGGCACCGCGATCGATCCGAACCCGCCGCAGCACGTCGACGAGTACGAGCGCGGCACGACGATCCAGATCGGCACGATCAACCTCGACGGTACGAACGAGCAGCTCGGACCGCGCAACCTCTCGCACCGCACGGCGCCGTCGCTCGCGAGCGATGGCCGCGTGATCCTCACGCAGTGGGACCACCTCGGCCCGGAGAACTCCGGCCACCTCATGTTCATGAACACGGACATGACCGAGCTCCGCGAGGCGTTCGGCAAGGAAGGCACCGGCGCGTCGAACTCGACGCTCAAGGCGCAGGAGATCAGCCCGGGCCGCTTCGTCGGCATCGCGACCGCGCGTAACCGCACGATCAACGCCGGCGCGCTGATCGACATCCGGCTCGGCCACGTCAGCAAGCTCGACAACGGTGACGTCGTCGCGAACACCGCGATGAGCGAGGCGAATGCCTCGTACGTCATGCTGACGCCCGACGTCCCGACCGACAACTCGCCGTCGGCGAACACGATCGGCCGCTACTACGACGCGTACCCGCTGAACGCGAAGGAGCACCCGGACCTGCTCGTCTCGTGGGCCGATGGCCCCGTCGAGTCAAGCGTGCTGTCGGCCGCGAACATGTCGGCGGACTTCGGCGTGTACCTCTACGACACGACGACGCTGCAGCGCCACCCGATCCTCGACGACAAGGGCACGTGGGACATCTTCGCGCGCCCGCTCCAGCCGCGCACCGCGCCGGCCGTGACGAGCTCGTCGATCGACGCGGGCCTCGGCGGCGAGGCGGTCATCGGCGCGATGAACGTCTACGACTCGTCGCTGCACACGTTCAACCCCGGCGAGGTCTACGGCGTGCGCGTGATGGAAGGCTTCTCGTCGGAGGAGGGCTTCCCGCGCATGTTCGGCACGACGATGTTCGAGGGTCACGCGAACCTCGGTGTCGCGCGCGTCGCCTCGGACGGCAGCTGGCTCGCGAGCGTGCCGGCGAACGTGCCGCTCCACCTGCAGACCGTCGACAACTTCGGTATGTCGCTGTTCAACGAGCCCGTGTGGTTTAGCGCGCGCGCCGGTGAGACCCGCGTGTGCGGTGGCTGCCACGAGGACCGCGCGAAGAGCACGATCATCAACCCCGGCATCACGATGGCCGCCGCGATCGGCCCGACGAACGCGATGGGCCTGGTCGCCCGCAACGCGCGTCTGTCGACCGCGGCTGACCTCGCGAACGCGAACCTGATCGCGGCCGACGGCACCGGCGCTGACAAGCTCGTCGGCATGGCGTGGGACAAGGCCGTGCAGCCGATCTTCAACGCGAAGTGCACGAGCTGCCACGACGGCACGCCGAACGCGAACAACCCGACCTACCAGATCGTCAACCCGATGACCGGCGCGAGCACGAGCTACACGTTCGACCTGACGAACAAGCCGATCTCGATGCTCGACATGGACGGCATGACCGAGACGTGGCCGGCCTCGTACTTCTTCATGGCCGGCCCCGACATGGAAGCCATCGAGAAGAACCACCTGATGGTCACCGGCACGTACCCGTGCCACACGACGGGCGGCGCGCCGACGCTGCAGTGCATGCTGCCGACCGACGCGAATCACTCTCCGGCTATCCGGCTGGTCAATCCGACTAAGCTATTTCCTCAGCCGGATACCACTGTTCGTGCCTGGCCCACAACGCCCCACTCGCAAACTGCCGGATATAGCGAATTGACTCCCACTGAATTCTATAAGCTAATCCTTGCAGCCGACATGGGCCTGAACTACTACGCCCGCGAGAACAACCCCCACTCGTCCACCTACTAACCCAGGAGAGCGCCATGAAGATCCAACCGAAACTGCTAGTCGCGCTCACCTTCGTCGCGAGCACCGCGTTCGCGGGCAAGGGTGGCAGCAACGCCAAGATTGTCGCCGCGATCAACAGCGGCTCGACGGACGCGATCATCGCCGAGGTCGAGCGTGCCGAGGGGCTGACCTGCTCCGAGTGCGTCCAGACGATCACCAACCTCACCGAGGACAACCGGTTCGCCGTTCGCGAGGTCGCCGCGTGGTGGTTCGCGAAGCGCCCGGGCCTGGCCAAGGTGATGGGCGATCAGTTCAAGCAGGAACTCGTCACCGGCTCGGCACTCCAGGTGCGCAACGCGGCCGACTTCCTCGGCGCGGTTGTCGACTACACGGCGTTGCCGGCGCTGCGGCAGGCGATGGGCCGCGGGCTCGACACACAGGCGAAGCTGTCGATCGTGCACGCGGTCGGCTACATGGCGCACCTCAGCGGTAACGACATCCTCGTCACCGCGATGCACGACCAGGACGCCACCGTGCGTGTCGCCGCGATCAACGCGTGGCGCGATGTCCTGGGCCAGGTCAGCGTCGCTCCGGTCGAGTCGAAATTGACCGACGGCGACGCCAAGGTGCGCGCGGCCGCCGCGACCGTGATCGGCGCGTACGGCGACCGCAACGCGGTCACGACGCTGGAGCAGCTCGTGATCAGCGACACGGATCCGTTCGTGCGTCGCAACGCGGCCTGGGCGCTCGGTCAGATTGGCTCGCGAGACGCATCGGGTGCGCTGATCACGGCGTCGAACGACAAGAGCGGTCTGGTTCGGCTTGTTGCAAGGGCGTCGTTGGCGGAACTTCGCTGAGCGTTGGTTTCTTTCTCGCGCGTTCTGTGGGACCGTAACCGGAACTGGGGCCCCAATGCGAAAAAAGGTGATGCTGCGCTCGAAGTTGTCGATTCTGGTCTTTCTCTACACGCTCTCTCTGGCAACGGATAGCGTTGCTAGCATCGGAGCCACGACGCGATTGTGGAGCATGGTTGGGTCGGGCTGCGTCCCGGATTCGGGGACGCTGGCGTCTGGTCAGCTTGGCAACACTGCGGTCTATGGATACTTGTATTTCGCGAATACTCTGCCCGGGACGCTACGCTTTACTTGTCCCATTCAGAACGCCTATCCAAGTGCAATCACTGGAACCCCGACTCTAGACATTACATATCTCGATGGTGACGGCACTCGTGGCAACTGCCGTGTCCAGGTGTATGTGTTCAGAACTTCGACGAACAGTTCTGGCGCCGGCGCTCAGCTGGCGTACATCGACTCTAACTTCTATAGTTCCACGACTCGCACCGAGGTCTCTCATCAGCTCTCTGCATCTGTAATGGACTTCGAGAATTACTATTACTGGGTTTACGTGCAGATGGATCAGATCGACAATCCAGGGTGCACAACTCAGTTCTTCGGCGTTTCGATCAAGAACTCCTAGGCACATGCACCCGCAACGCCAAGCGCTGACGCGCGCGTCGCTTGTCGTCGCGATTGCGGCTTGCACCACCGGGTGCAGCGACTCGCCCCCGGGTCGCACGTACTACCAGCGCAACATCGAGCCGATCCTGCAGCAGAAATGCGCGGGCAACACGAGTGGCTGTCACCAGGCGAACAAGGACGATCCGTACTCGTTCGCCGCGGGCAACTTCGACGTCTCGACGTTCGACAACGTGCAGAAGCGGCGCGACCTGCTCGCGCCTTTCGGCGCGTACACGCAGCCGCTGCTGCTGATCAAGGCGGTCGCTCCGTCGACGCCGGCGCCAGCCGCCGACCCGAACGCACTGCAGGTGCAGTACGGCGATACGTTCCTGCCGCTGCAGGTGCTGCACGCGGGCGGCGCGATCCTCGACGTCAACAGCGACGCGTACCTCGCGCTGCAGACGTGGATGCAGAACGGCGCGACCGAGAACGGCCTCAAGCCGCCGACGCCGCCGCAGCAGAGCAGCCAGCCGTGCTCGACGAGCGTGCCCTCGGGCTTCAACGCTTCGATGTACATGGCGAACGCCCACTACCAGGAGTTCGTCAGCAACGTGCAGCCGATCCTGAAGAAGCACGGCTGCAACGCGGGCAACTGTCACGGCGCGCCGCAGTCGGACTTCTACATCACGTGCGGCACGGACGACACACAGCTCGCGTTCAACTTCAGCCAGGCGTGGTCGTTCGTGAACACGCCGGTGGATGACTCGCAGATCCTCCGCGTCCCGCTCGCCGTGATCGCGGGCGGCCGCGGGCACACGGGCGGCGATCAGTTCAGCGGCACCGACGACGGCGACTACAAGGCGATCCAGACCTGGGCGTCGGCGGTCGGCGTGCTCGACTTCGCGATGGGCGATCCGGTCAAGCAGTTCTTCAAGGACAACGTGCAGCCGATCCTGCTGCAGCGCGGCTGCTCGTTCATGGCGTGCCACAGCCCGTCGGCGACGAACGACTTCAAGCTGCGCTCGGGCACCCAGGGCTTCTTCAGCGCGGTCGCGCTCGAGAAGAACTACGAGCTGCTGAAGAACGAGTTCATGGCGGTCGAGCTGCCCGATGCGCGGCGCGGTCGCGCGGTCGCGAAGGGAATCCTCGTCGATGACTTCCGCGTGAATGGACAGGTCGGTGGCATCGCGCACCGCGGTGGCTCGGTGCTCGAGACGCCGGCCGCCGGCAAGGCAAGCGATCCGGCGCAGTGCGGCGCCTGGGCGCCCGGCGCATCGCCGTTCTGCACGATCCAGGAGTGGATCACGCGCGAGCGCGCGGCGCTCGGCACGCAGGTCTCGCCGATGAACAGCGGCGACTCGATCCAGCTCGTCTACGTCGACCGGCCGGCGGGGCAGGCCGCCGATCGCCTGCAGTTCGACACGTTCCAGGGCGGCGCCGACCTCAAGCACGTCGCGCTGCAGTTCGGCGCGAACTTCGGCCAGCAGCCGAGCGTCAACGGGGCGCCCACGTCGCTGCTCGGCGATGCCTCGTGCGCCGGCGCGACCGGCGGCGACATCAGCGGCCCCGATGTCGCGAACGACGGCGACTCCGTCGCGTTCGCGGCGCGGCCGAGCCAGGGCGTCGGCTGGAGCATCTGGAAGGTCTCGCTCTCGACGGGCACGTGCACCGAGCTCGTCGCCGCGCAGGGCACGATCGACAACTTCGATCCGGCGTGGACGCCCGATGGCCAGTACATCGTGTTCGCGTCGACGCGCGGCAAGAGCGGTCCGACGCTGTCGCGCAAGCGGTTCCTGCCGCAGGCCGACATCTGGCGCATGAAGCTCGCCGACAGCTCGGTCGAGCAGATGACGTTCCTGTCGAACACCGAGATGTCGCCGCAGTTCATGCGCGAAGGCCGCATGACGATGACGACGGAGAAGGTCAGCCAGGGCTTCTACCAGCTCTCGGGACGCCGCCTGAACTGGGACCTCACCGACTATCACCCGCTGCTCGCGCAGCGCAAGGCGTCGCCGTACGCCGACCTGACCGACCTGACGCAGACGAAGGAATCGATCGGCTTCGACGCCGCGACCGACATCCGCGAAGCCAACGACGGCAACTTCATGCTGATCCTCAGCGACGTCGGCGCCGACGGCACGCCCGTCCTCAAGGCGGGCGCGGGCGCGCTCGGCATCTTCAACCGCAGCATCGGCCCGTTCGAGACCGGCCGCAGCGATCCGGGCTACCTCGGCTCGCTCAAGATCATCGGCGACCCCGCCGCGACCGGCCACAGCGGCGCGAGCGCCGGCTACCGCGCGCCGTTCTACATGCCCGACGGCACGATCCTCGTCTCCTACGCGCCGCAGTCGACGCTCGCGTGGAAGCTCGTCGCGGTCAGCCCGCGCACCGGCAACCAGACCGACGTGCTCGTGCCCGGCGGCGGCCGCGCGGTCGTCGATGCCGTGCTCGCGTACAAGTACCCCGCGCGCACGATGTACTTGAACCGCCGCCAGCTCGTGTTCGGCGGCCTGCAGGACGCGAGCGACACCGCGCATGCGGTCGTGCACATGCCCGATGCGCCGATGGTGTTCACGCTGCTCACCGGCAACCTCCGCCGCGGCCGCCCCGTCGACGCGTTCCGCAAGGCGAAGTACCTCGTCGTCACCGCCGAGGGCGCGTGCCCGCCGGGTGCGTGCAGCGCGAACGCGATGGGCATCTACGAGAACCGCATGGTGCTCGGCAAGGCGCAGCTCGCCGACGACGGCTCCGTCAAGGTCCAGCTCCCAGCAAAGACGGGCGTGATCCTCGAGCTCCAGGACGACGCCGGCAACTCGATCGTCAAGATGAGCGAGGAGCATCAGCTCGGCCCCGGCGAGCACATCTCGATGGGCATCTCCCAGAAGCTCTTCGATCAGGTGTGCGGCGGATGTCACGGATCGGTCTCCGGCAAGGAGCTCGACATCGGCGTCTCGCCCGATGCACTGACGGGAGCCTCGCAAAGTGCCTCGCTCGGCGCGACCGCCGCGTCGATCGGCAACTGAGCGCATATTTCACAATGTTGAGCGCGTGCCGGGCCGGCCGCGCTTCGCCATACTGCGTGCGTGATGAGGCTGTACGCCACGCTCGCCGGCGTGGTCCTGAGCGCGAGCGCCGCGCATGCGGACCCGGGCAGGTTGCTCGGCGACGACACGTTCGCCGTGCACGACGGCGGCCCGTACATCCTCGATGCCGGCCTGTTCGCGGCCCAGCCGGCAGCGCTGCCGTCGGGCATCTCGACGGGCCTCGGCGCGGGCGTCACGCGGCAGTGTGGCTGCGGGCTGTCGTACGGGCTGCGCGCATCGTGGTCGACGGAGAGCGAGTCGTCGCAGACGTGGGTCGTCACGCAGTGGGACATGCGGCTGCGCGGGCTCGTCCAGCTGCGGCATACCGCGGGGCGCGGAATCCTCGCGCTGCGGCTCGGCGGCGGCCCGACGGTCGTGCACGAGCATCGCGTGCGCACGCAGAGCGAGCGCAGCGGCATGACGATCGAGTCGAGCTCGACCGCGCTGCTGCCGGCCGCTGACCTCGAGGCGCTCGTCGGGCTGCACGTCGCGGGACCATGGATCGCGATGATCGCCGTCGGCCCGACCGTCGAGGTGCTCGACGGCAACGTGCGCGGCGGCTGGATCGCGCAGCTCACCGTGGGATGGCAGCCATGAAGCGTGTGCTCGCGTGCATCGTGATCGCCGGCTGCGGCAAGCTGCAAGGCTTCTCCGGCGACGTCCCGCCGCTCGCGACGATCGAGGTGACCGCGACCGGCTCGCCGCCCGTGAATGCCGATCTGCGCGTCGCGCTCGTGTGGGGGCGGCAGTGGCTCGTCGAGCCCCTGTGCCTCGAAGGCTCGGGGGGGCTGCCGCTCGATCCGCGCGACGATCCGAACGCCGTCGCCGCCGTGATCGCCGCGGGCTGCCGCGATCCGTTCGGGTTCGTGCCGGCGCGCGATGCCGCCGATGCACCGCTGACGATCGGCATGCCCGCCTCGCTCGAGCTGATCACGCTGCCCGGCGCCGACGTGATGGTCGGCGATCTGACGGCGCGCGTCGCGTACGGCAGCCTCGTCGTCTACGACGACCAGAACCACGACGGGACGCTGAACATTGCCGTGCCGAACCGGCCCCCGGATTTCGGCGGTGAGGGCGGCGGCGGTGGCGGCGGCATGGGCTCGGGCTCCGACGACACGATGACCAAGGACGTCGTCGTCGGCGCGAGCTTCGTGACCATGCTCGACCGCGATACGCGCGTGACGTATCGCGAGGGCGCGTTCATCCAGAGCGGCTTCTATCCGCGCGCCGGTTGCGACGCACCGCCGCCGGGGTTCTCGATCGACGCGGCGAGCGGGTTCACCCGTCAGGCCGCGATCGACGCGACGTTGATGGGCACGGTGCCGCAGGAGACCGACCTCTCGCAGTGCGTGCAGCGCGCGCCGGCAACTGGACCGGTCACCGTCGCGCTGACGACGCCGAGCCGCACGCTGCAGGAGCTCGCGTGCCGCGAGCGCAACACCGACTCGACGGTGCGCTACCGCGAGCCCGACGCGCAGGCGCCCGACCTCACCGATCGCACGACCGCATGCGTGCATCACCCGAGCTTTGGCATGCCGTCGGATGTGATCGAATTCGTCGTCGCGGGCCGCACCCAGGACTCGTGCGTCGGGCTCACGCACTACATCCTCAAGGGCTGCCGCGAAGGTCCCGACTGCGGCACGCCGGACTGGGATCACTCCCTCGCGCCGCCGAGCTGGTGGCCATGCTGAAACGCGCCCTGCTCGGGCTGCTGCTGGTCGCGGGCACCGTGCACGCCGATGACGACGGCGCCGTGCGGCTGTCGTTGCCGACGGAGTCGGATCGCGCGGCGTGGACGCAACCGGGCTTCCGGCTCGCGCTCGGCATGGCGTACGGACGCATGCAGGGCCTGCGCGGCGCGCCGAGCGGGCGGCTGCTCGGGCCGCTGCTGCACGCGGGGCTGCGGCTCGACAAGGACTGGTCGATCTACGCGTCGTTCATGTACGCGGGCGCGTCGCAGAGCAAGGGCCTCTCCGCGCTGCGATTTGCGGGCACGATCGATCCGACGTGGCACGCGACGCCGAGCCTCGCGCTCGCGGTCGGCTTCGGGTTCGCGGGGCTCGTCGAGGGACGCACGTCGCGTCCCGATCCCGATCCGCTCGGCTCGACGCTCGATACCAGCTACACGTTTCCCGACGCGTCGCATCCGCTGCCGAGCTGCAGCGGCGTCGGGGCGGCGGGGCTCGCGCGAGGCACCTACGCGTACGTGATGGGCCCGCGCGCGACGTTCAATGTCGAGCTCGAGGTGTTTGGTCAGTACACCGCGTGCATCGATCGCACGGGGCGCGTCGAGCCCGACACCGCGCGCCCGATCATCCGCGAGCAGTACTGGCCGCACGTCGGCGTGTCGCTCGCGCTGGGGTTCGCGTGGCGCTGAGGCTCGCGCTCCTGCTGCTGCTGCTGCCGGCGATCGCGTTCGCGGATGGCTCGGGCGATGGCAGCGGATCCGGTTCTGGATCGGCGCAGCCGCAGTTCGAGCCGCCGAAGGCGATCGGCTCGACCGAGGTCGCGGCCCCTGCCGACGCCCCGGTGATCACGGCGCCCGTCGCGGTCACCGTCAAGCTGCTCGTCGACAAGGACGGCTCGGTCCAGAAGGTCGACCTCGTCAGCGCGCCGCAGCCACCGTTCGACGACGCCGTGATCGAGGCGGCCAAGCACTTCACGTTCCAGCCCGCAACCTACGGCGGCAATCCGGTGAAGGTCGAGATCACGTTCACGCACACGTTCACGCCGCCGCCGCCGCCCGCGCCGCCTCCACCGCCGGGCGAGCAGGGCCCCGCGCGCACGAGCGCGTTGAAGGGCAAGCTCATCGAGCTCGGCACGCGCGCGCCGGTCGCGAGCGCCACCGTGACCGCGGTCGTCGGCGGCCAGACGTACTCGGTCGATGCCGACGCGAAGGGCCACTTCCGCCTCGAGCTGCCGCCGGGCCCCGCCGACATCAGCGTCTACGCACCCGGCCACAACGCGTTCGTGCAGAAGGAGACGCTCGCCGAGAAGCAGGAGCTCGCGGTCACGTACTTCGTCGAGCGCGATCGCTACGACCCGTACGAGATCGTCGTCGTCGGCGAGCAGCGCCGCGAAGAGGTCTCGCGCATCACGTTGCGCGGCCCCGAGCTCAAGCAGGTGCCGGGCACGTTCGGCGATCCGTTCCGCGTGATCCAGGCGCTGCCGGGCGTCGCGTCGGTCGTCTCGCTGCTGCCGTTCCCGATCGTGCGCGGCGCCTCGCCGTCGTCGACCGGCTACCTGCTCGACGGCATTCGCCT
>JAFAOG010000090.1 GCA_019237945.1 Deltaproteobacteria bacterium
TGCGGAGTTCAATGACGCGCTTCACTTGCCACTCCCCAGCGTCGCGGGCAACAGCTGCTTCACGCGCTCGTAGATCACCTTCGCGATCGCGGCCGCGTCGTCGGGCGAGCTGCACTGGTTCGAGCCGCACGTGAGCAGCACGACGACGCCGCGCGGCGCATCGAGGAAGCCAATACCGCGGATGTCGTTCTCCGTCGCGAGGAACGAGCGGCTCGCGATGTCGTCGGTCTCCTTGATGCCGGGCAGCTGCGTGAGCAGCTCGTCGTAGCGCTCCTGCGCTTTGCCGGGCTCCAACCGCCACACGCGGATCGCGACGTCCCACGTCTCCGGCCGACCGAGCGCCTTGAAGTGCTGCGACGAGTACGTCGCGGTGTCGGGCTCGTCGGAGAGCGGGCCGGTCTCGAAGTTGCCGTCGTACTTCGTGCGCGCCTTGATGTCGGCCTCGGTCAACAGCTGCGCCGCGACGACGTACGGGCCTTCGCCACGACCGGGCCGCAGATCCTCGCCGTTACCGCGCTTGCCCTCGAGCTCGGCGCTCGCATCGGCGAGCTCCCACTGCGTCAGCGCCGACACCGCGGTGCCGCTGCCGACGAAGCGCAGGTGACGCGCGTGCGAGAGCTCGTTGCGCCAGCGCTCGAGCAGCACCTGGTTGTCGGTCTGCGCGAAGTCCATGCGCAGGCCGAGATCGGTGAAGCGGCGGTCGCTGCGATAGGCGACGTAGCCGCGCTTGTAGATGAGGAGCGTGAAGTCGGTGACGCGCGTGCCGGCGGGGATGCCGCCGATCGCGGAGACCTTGTAGTTGCCGCCGGCGTCGGTCGAGCCGACGACCTCGCGCGCACCCGCGGGCTCGGAAAGGCCGGTGCCGCGCTCGAGCGTCCACGCCGCGTAGACGAGCGCGCCCGCGATTGGGGCATGCGTCGTCGCGTCGACGACCCGGCCGGTGAACGGGCCGCGCAGCGATCCGGCGTCGGCGGCGTCGGGGCGCACGCGGAACGGGGCCGTCCGCATTCCGGACTCCGCGCAGCCGGCGAGGGCCACGACAAAAACGAGGACGGATGCGACTTTGCGAGCCACGGAGCCGGGCGGTCTTAGCAAGATGCGCATCGCGTTGCAAACCGGCCCGGCGCCATTCCCGATCGGACGCCTCTCGGCGAAAATCAGCGTCAGAGGGGTGAGATGCGTTGTTCTGTTTGTGGCCACGAAAGCCCGCCGGGATCGTCGTTCTGCCTGAATTGCGGTAGCGCGCTCGCACCCGCGCAGACTCCCGTGGCCGCCGCGGGGTTGCCTGGCGTCATCTGCCCGCTGTGCCGGGGCGAGAACCCGCCCGGCATGAAGTTCTGCCGCAACTGCGGGACCGCGCTCTCCGTCAGCACGACGCCGGGCGCCGGCGCACCACCACCGCAGCAGATGGCGGGCGTGCTGTCGACGATCCCGCAGACACCGAGCGTGCTCCCGTCCGCGGGACGCCCGATGCCCGTCGCGCCGGCCGCGCCGCCGATGCAGGCGATGCCGCAGCCGCGCGCGCAGGGCTCGATGATCGCATGCCCGCGCTGCGGCACGCAGACGCCGCTCGGCTTCGCGTACTGCCAGCAGTGCGGCCTTCACATCCAGCCGATCGCGCCGACCGATCCCGGAGCCGTCGGCGGCGTTCCGCAGGCGCGCGCCTCGTCGCAGCCGGCACCGGTCGCGCAGCCGATCGGGTTGCCCGTCGACGCACACGGCGCCACGCTCGCCGCCCCCGATGCGCGTGCCCCGATCCCGATGGCGCGGCCGTCGGCGCCGAATGTCGCGCGTGGTGCCGCCTGGGGAACCGCGATCCTCGTCAACCGCGACGGCAGCGACGGCCAGCGCTTTCCGCTGACGAGCGAGGACACGCTGATCGGGCGCGCCGGTTGCGACATCGCGTTCGACGACGATCGTTTCCTCGCCCACCAGCACGCGCGGCTGTCGCGCGCCGCCGATGGCAGCGTCACGATCACGCCGATCGATACGCTCAACGGCGTGTTCAAGAAGACCGAGGGCTCGGTCGAGGTCGCCGACGGCACGACGATCCTCGTCGGCCGCGAGGTGCTGCGCTTCGAGAAGGTCGGCCCCGACGAGCGCACCGTGCACCCGCTCGTGCGGCACGGCGTCGCGCTGTTCGGATCGCCGCCGCGCGAGCCGTGGGGCCGGCTGTTCCAGCTGATCCCGTCGGGCGGGCAGCGCGATGTTCGCCACCTCGCGACCGATGAAGTCGTGCTCGGGCGCGAAGAAGGCGACATCGTGTTCCGTGACGACGCGTTCATGTCGCGCCGCCACGCCGCGCTGACGTGGGACGGCCGCAACGCGAAGCTCACCGATCTCGGCAGCAGCAACGGCACGTTCGTGCGGCTCACCGGCGCGACGCCGCTCAAGAACGGCGACCACGTGCGGATGGGCGATCAGCTGCTGCGGATCGAACGGCAGTAGCATGAAGCTCGAGCTCGCCGTCGCGGCTGGCAGCGATGTCGGTGCCGTTCGCGAGCACAACGAGGATCACTTCCTCGTCGGTGATCTCGATGTCGGCTCGCTCGTCGATGCGGTCGCCGCGCCGTGGAAGAACTCGGCGGACCGCGGCGCGCTGCTCGTCGTGTGCGACGGCATGGTCGGCGTCGAGGGCGGCGAGGTCGCGAGCGAGCTCGCGGCGCAGGTGATCTGGCGCGAGATGAAGGCGACACCGGCGACGAAGGATCCCGAGGTGTTCGCGCGGCTGCTGCGCCGGGCGACGCGCGTCGCGAACCACGAGGTCCATGCGATGTCGCGGCGCGAGCCGGGGCTGCGCGGCATGGGAACGACGGTGTCGGCGGCGGGTGTCGTCGGTGATCGCCTCGTCGTCGCGACCGTCGGCGACTCGCGCGCGTACATCCTGCGCAACGGCGTGCTCGTGCAGATCACGCGCGATCAGTCGTTGCAGTCCGCGCTGCTCGCGGCCGGTCACGATCCCGACGAGGCGGAGAGGGCGGGCTCGGCGATCCTGCAGGCGCTCGGCGTCGGGCCCGATGTCGAGCCGAGCCTCTCGGTGATCGATCTGCGCCGCGGCGATCGCGTGCTCTTGTGCAGCGATGGCCTGCACGGCCTCGTCGGCGATCCGGCGCTCGCGCTGCTGATGTCGGCGCCGCACACCGTCGCACAGAGCGTGATGCTGCTCGTCACGGCGGCGCGCGCGGCCGGCGGCACCGACAACATCACCGCGATCGTCGCGGATGTCGGCGGCGAGCGGCTGCCGGTGCCGACGAGCGAGGATGACCTGCCGACGTTCCGCGAGTTCGATCCGCAGAAGGAAGGCGTTCCGGCGCTCTCCGACTCCTCGTACGTGGCGCGGCGGCTCGCGGCGCGGATCGGGCTGCCGAGCGCGTCGGTCCCGCCTGGGATCCCGGTGACCGGGCAGCACGCCGTGCTGCGCTCGCAGATCGGGATCCGCGTCCCCGCGACCGCGCTACCGATCGAGGACGTCGATGGCCCGGCCCGCGCGCGCCTGCGAATGGCACGGATCCAGTGGTGGGTGATCATCGCCATCTGTCTGGTCGCGTGCGCGATCGCGTGGGTACTCGGAGGGAGGTAAAGTGTTCGCGTGCGGGTGGTCATCGACCACGTGGCGGGCACGCGCCGCGGCCAGCGCCAGGAGCTCCCTGCGCAGGCGCGCATCCGTTTCGGGCGGCATCCCGACTGCGAGGTGTCGTTCGACGCCCACCGCGACATCGATGCGAGCTCGCGTCACGCCGAGCTGAGGCCGCTCGACGCGGGGTGGGTCCTCGTCGACGTCGGCTCGAGCAACGGCACCTATGTCGAGGGCCGCCGGATCACGGAGGCGCCGGTCGCCGTCAACGCGCCGATCGCTGTGGAGTTCGGCCCCGGTGGTCCGCGGATCCGGTTGTTCGTCGGTGACGACGCTGCGATCGAGTCCCTGCCGCCGGCCCAGGTCGACCGCCGTAAGATTCCACCGTGGCTGGTCCCGATGGGTGGCGCGGCGGTCCTGGTCGGCTTGCTAGGGTTCCTACTGACGCGCTGCTAGCCGAAGATTCAGGGGAAACTTGCGTGCGAACCCCCGAATCTTTTGCGAGAATTTGTCTGGGATGAACTGCCCCTCGTGCAGCTCGCCGCTAGAGCCGAATGCGCGGTTCTGCGGCGTATGCGGGCATCGGCTCGCACCGGCCCGACCGCCGGTCGGAGCGAGCGTGCCGGGTGGACCGCGACCGAACACGCCCGCGGGCGGCACGCCGCGCCCGAACCTCGGCACGCCGCCGTCGGCATCGCCGCAGGCCAAGCCGCAGCCGCAAGCGCGTCCCGCGCCGAAGTCGCGCGCGAAGGTCGGCGACGAGGTCTACATCGGGCAGACGCTCAACAACCGCTTCAAGATCGAATCGAAGATCGGCGAGGGCGGTTTCGGAGCGGTGTATCGCGGCGTGCAGCTCGCGACGGGGCGCAAGGTCGCGTTGAAGCTGCTGCATCCCGAGATGACGAAGGACGAGAACCTCGTCGCGCGCTTCCGTCGCGAAGGCATGGTGCTCTGCAACCTGCGCGACGCGCACACGATCACGACGTACGACTTCGATCAGACTCCCGACGGCACGCTCTACATCGCGATGGAGCTGCTCGAGGGCAAGTCGCTGCACCAGGTCTTCCACGAGCAGCAGCCGCTCGAGTGGAAGCGCATGTTCAAGATCCTCACCGAGATGTGCAGCTCGCTCGCCGAGGCGCACTCGCAGGGCATCGTGCATCGCGATCTCAAACCGGAGAACGTCTACCTCGAGAGCCGGCCCGGCAATCCCGAGTTCGTCAAGATCCTCGACTTCGGCATCGCAAAGGTCATGCGCGGCGACTCGATCGATCCGCAGTCACCGCAGCTTACGGCGACCGGCCAGACGCTCGGCACGCTCGAGTACATGTCGCCCGAGCAGCTGATGGGCAAGGCGCTCGACGGCCGCAGCGATGTCTACGCGCTCGGCGTCGTCGCGTACGAGATGATCACGGGCCGGTTGCCGTTCCCCGATGCGAAGGGCCCGGCGGGGCTGATCACGGCGCAGCTCAAGCAGACGCCGCAGCCGCCGTCGGTCGCCGCGCCCAAGCTCGCGCTGCCGTCGCAGGTCGATCGCGTGATCCTGAAGGCACTCGAGAAGGACAAGAACAACCGTTATCCCGACGTGACGGCGATGGCGGCCGCGCTGCAGGAAGTTCTCGACCACGCGCGCGAGTCGAGCAATCCGCTCGCGCAGCCGCTGACCGCCAGCAACTCGAGCGGCCGCATCGCGCCGGTCGACATGCTCGAGACGCGCCGCGGAGACATGCCGCAGATGGCGCCACCGCCGATGCCGGTCTCGGCGCAGCCGCTCGGCGTTCACATCGGCACGCCCGTGCACGGTACGCCGCAGATGGCACCGCCGCAGCCGATTCCGTACCCGCAGCCGCAGCCGCAGAACGCGATCGAGCGGATCGCGCCGGTGAGCTATCCGCAGGTGTCGCAAGCGCAGCTGCAGCAACAGCACATGTATCCGAGCGCCTCGACCAGCATGGTGCCGACGAAGAAGTCGTCGAAGCTGATCTGGTGGATCGTCGGGCTGCTCGTGCTCGGCGCGGCCGGTGGTGCGGTGCTCGCGCTCGTGATGCGCTGAGCGAGGGGCTAGTGCGCCAGCGCGGCGCGCGCTCGCTCTTCGCCCTGCGGATCATCGGGGCCGCTGTCGAGCCACGCCTGGTACAGCGCGCGTGCACGCGCCGTGTCGCCGCGGCTCTGCGCGATCTGCGCGTCGAGCTCGAGCGCCTCGGGGAGCGTCGGCACGAGCGCGCGGGCGCGGGCGCAGGCCTCGCTGGCCGCGACCTGGTCTCCGCGATCGAGGGCGCGGCGGGCATCGCGGAGCTCGGCGCGCGCGGCGCGTAGCGACGGCGGCGGCTCGGCCTCGGGCGCGATATCGGCGGGCGGCGCGGAGCGATCGCCTTCACCTCGCAGCTCGTGGCGCAGATCGAACGCGCGCATGCGGCCGGCGCCTTTCGGATCCTCGACCCACAGCTCCATCGACGCCGGATCGAGGATCGCGACGTGCGAGGAGCGGCCGTCGCCGATCACGGCGCGATGGCCGGCGGGACGGTCGGCGTCGTCGGTGCCGTGGCGATCGCGCAGCACGGCCGCCATCGCCGCGACGTCGGGCAGCGGCTGCTTGACCAGGCGCATCGCGCGATCGACACGCTGCACGCTCGCGAGCATCCGGCGCGCGCGGTCGTTCTCCGGATCCTGCGCGAGCGCGTTCGTCGTCAGCACGTCGCCGAACGCCGATTGCTTCGGCGTCTTCTCCGCGATCGCCTTGCCCGGCGTGCGCTCGACGACCAGCCACTTCCCGGTCGTGCCGTCGACGAGCACGATCACGGCGCTGCCGAGCGTCGGCGTCTGCTCGATCAGCTTCGCCGCCTCGTCGAGCGTCTTCGCATCCTCGAGCACGCTGCGCGCGAGCAATGCGATCGGTCGCGCCGAGCGCGTCGCCCGCACATCGCCGGTGCGCGCGGGATCGACGAAGATCGCGATCCCCTGCGCGTTGATCCCGGTGACGACCCCGGCGTGGCCGGGCCACCCGACCGAGGCATATGGCTGCTTGCCGTCCGCCTTGACGATCTCGACGATCGGCACCGCGGAGTCACCGCCGTCGTCGAGCCCCGACAGCGAGAAGGTGCGACCGATCCATACCCGCGCCGGCGCCTGCTGCTGCGTACCGATCACCGTCAAGCTGTGGGCGAGCCGGTGCTCCTCGAGCTCGCCGCTGGGGCGGGCCGGGACCCCCACGTCGACGACCGCCTGGTCGCGCAGCAGGTCGTCGTAGCCGACGTCCGCGCCCGATGCCGCGGCGCCGCGCGTCATTCCGGCGATCCAGCGGCGATCGGCGTCGCTGAGGCCGTCGTCGATGAACCGCCACTGCCACGCGAGCCGCATCTTGTGCGTGAGCCCACCGAGCCAGCCGCTGTCCTCGACGGTGCCCTCGATCGACGGCCGCATCGCTCGCACGACCGGCGGCACGAGCGGGGCGAGCAGGCGGCCGTGAGCGGCCCCGATCGCGTGGGCGTCGCCGGCGAGGCGGAGCACGGCGATCCCGCCGGCCCATTCGAGGGACGCGGAGTTGTAGGCAAGCGTCACCGGTGCTCCCGGCGCGGCCTGCGCCTCGGTGATCGCGCCGTGGACCTCGCCCGACGGCTCGTCGTACGCGACCGACCGCCGGTAGATGAACCAGGCGACGAGGATCGCGACCGCGACCAGGCCCAGCGCGATGCCGCCGGCACGCCATGGCCGCGGAAACGCGGAGCGTCGGCCACCGATCACCAGGTCCGGCATGCGCTGGGGTAGTACCACCGGAGGTACTCGCTCCGCTCGTCCTCCGGTGCAAGCCCACCCACCCCCAACACCCCGCAACCTGCGGTTGCTCTCCTCACCGGTGCGTACTTGAATGCGCATTGACCGGTCACACCGAGGGCGCTAGCCTTTTTCGAGGCTCGGACTCGACGAGAATGTCCGGATTCGGTGTGACGAGCAGTGTGATCGCGACCGCCGAGCCGTTGCTCGTCGCTGTCGCCGGCATTCTCGCGCTCGTGATCCTCGGCTTGATCGCGATGGCGCTGATGGTGCGCAAGCGCAGCCGTCCCGCGGAGGAGCCCGTCGTCGAGCCGGTGCGCGTCGCGCCGCTACCCGATCGTCCGCCGCCGCCCAAGCCGCGCGCGCGTCCCGCGATGGTCCGCGGTGGTGGTGGTGGTGGCGGAGGTCTCGCGATCGCGACCTCGACGTCGAGCGCGATGGTCTGCCCGACCTGCCGCACCGAGTATCACGGCATGACGTACTGCACGCGCGACGCGCGTCGGCTCGTGCCGCCCGAGGAGATGCTCGGCGGTCCGCTGCGCGCGCTGACGAGCGGCAAGAGCGCGGGCCTCGTGTGCATGGCGTGCCGCCGCGCGTACGAGCCGGGCCTGCGCAGCTGCCCGCACGACGGCAACGAGCTCGTGCCGTTCCCCGTCTACAACGCGACGCGGCCGCGCTCGCGCCGCAACAGCACCGAGCCGGCCGGCGTCCTCGCGCGCATCTGCCCCGTGTGCAGCACGAAGTACGATCTCAACGCGCGCTTCTGTGGTCACGATGCTGGCGAGCTGGTCGTGATCAACTGATCATCGCAGGCCATGCGGACATGGCTTGGCGTGGTGATCGCGGTCGCGGCGTGTAAAGGGAAGGCGGAGCAGAAGGCGGCGCCCGCGGTGGCGGGCTCGGCGGTCGTCGTGGTCGCGCCGCCTGCGGATGCCGCCGCGCCGGCGAAGAAACAGCTCTCGAAGGGGCAGCTCGCCGACTACAAGAAGCACATGAAGGCGGGCTGGGCGCTGCAGAAGCAGCAGCAGTGGGCGGAGTCGGTGCCCGAATTCGAAGCGGCGGCGAAGGCGGTCGACGGCGATCAGCGCGCGCTCGCCGAGCTCGGCTGGTCGGCGATGAATGCGGGCGACTTCAAGAAGGCGCGGCGTGCCGACGATCAAGCGGTGCGGGTCGCGATCGATCCGAAGGTGAAGGCATCGGCGCTGTTCAACCTCGGGATGGTCGAGGCGAAGACGGGCAACGTCGATGATGCGCGCGAGTCGTTCACGGAGTCGCTGAAGCTGCGGCCGAACCAGACCGTCGAGGGCGAGCTCGCGAAGCTCGGCGCCGCGCCCGCGACTCCAAAGCCATTCTGCCCCGAAGGCAAGGATCCGTGCCGGTGCGTGCTCGACGACGCGTATCCCGACATGTTCGGCGACGAAGCCGACATGCCGAAGTGCGAGATCGCGACGAACGCGACCGTGTCGACGTGGAAGAACTACGCCGTCAACGCAAGCGTCTGGTCGCACACCTACGTGCTCGACGAGCACAACAACTTCCTGTTCGAGCTCGCGCGCGGCGACGATCGCGCACGGCACTCCGAGGACATGGCGGTCGACAAGGCGGAGGTGAAGACCGTCGGCGGCCACAAGGTCGTGTGGATCCAGCAGCACGACAACTACGCGGAAACGATTCCCAGCGACAACGACGACACCGACGAGACCGTCGACAACCGCACGGTCGTCACGCTGTGCGTGCTCGGCGATGACAAGCGGCCGACGACGTGCCCGATGGTCGAGGTGCTGATCCAGCGCGACTATGAAGGCGAGGGCTCCGCGCACTCGGCGACGAAGGCCGACATCGCGCTCGGCGGCGACGGCACCGCGACCGTGAAGCTCGTGTCGGGCCCGTCGTGCTGTGGGCTCGACGCATTCATGGGGCCGCAGAAGCTATGGTGACGCGCGCGCTCTTCGGCGTCGGGCTCGCGCTCGCATCGTCGTGCAAGGGCGACGCTCCCAAGCCGCCCCCGGTCGCCGTGACCGCGGGGGCCGCGGGGGCAGGGAGCGCGACGCCGGCGACGGAGGTCGGCTCCGCCGCGACCGCGCATCCGCGCAAGCCCGCCACCGACGCGCAGCGCGCCGACTACAAGCAGCACATGCAGGCGGGCTGGGCGCTGCAGAAGCAGAAGCAATGGAGCCAGGCGGTCGACGAGTT
>JAFAOG010000339.1 GCA_019237945.1 Deltaproteobacteria bacterium
AACGGCACCGCCGACATTGTGATCACGCAGTACCCGTGCGACGATCACGGCAAGGCGAGCATGCGCCAGCCGCTGACTGGCCTCTGCTTCGATACGTGGCAGCGGCGCGGAGACATGCTCAAACCGGTGCACCAGGATTACGTGCCGCTGTGCATTCAGTAACCGACCGCAAGACGCTGCTCGCCGCCGAGCGCGGGACCTTGTTCAAGGAGGCCGAGGTCCGGATCGCGCTCGTCTATCCGAGCCCGTACCGCGCCGCGATGTCGTCGCTCGGCTATCAGCAGATCTATCGCACGCTGCACGCGATGCCCGGCGTCGCCGCCGATCGCGTGATGCTGCCCGAGGAGCCGGGCGGCCGGTTCGAGACGCTCGAGACCGCGCTGCCGGTCGGCAGCTACCCGATGCTCGCCTACTCGGTCGCGTACGAGATGGAGATCGCCGGGCTCGTCGAGACGCTCGAGCGCGCGAGCATCCCTCCGCTGCGCGCCGATCGCGAGCGCCATCATCCGATCATCATCGCGGGCGGCCCGCTGACGTTCTCCAACCCTGCCCCGCTGCTGCCGTTCGTCGATGCGATCATCGTCGGCGAAGGCGAGGAGCTCGTGCAGGAGCTGGTGACCATCGCGCGCGACGTCGGCTTCGATCGCGACAAGCTGCGCGCCCGCCTGCAGGGCAAGCCCGGCTACTACCTCGACGGCGAGACCGTGCCGAAGGTCGCGCAGGTCGCCGACGAGCTGCTGCCGGCGCGCTCCGTGATCGCGACCCCGAACACCGAGCTCGCCGACATGTTCATGACCGAGGCGGCGCGCGGCTGCTCGCGCGGCTGCACGTATTGCGTCATGCGGCGGTCGACGAACGGCGGCATGCGGATCGTCGATCGCGAGCACATCATCGCGGGGATCCCGGCGGGCACCACCAAGGTCGGCCTGGTCGGCGCCGCGGTCACTGATCATCCGGACATCGTGCAGATCGTGCGCGACGTCGTGGAGCGCGGCTGCCAGGTCGGCATCTCGTCGCTGCGCGCCGACAAGCTGACCGATGACCTCGTCGGCCTGCTCGCGCGCGGCGGCTATCGCACGCTGACGGTCGCCGCCGACGGTGCATCTGAACGGATGCGCCGGGTGGTCGAGCGATCGACGAAGGCGCATCACCTGCTGCGGTCGGCCGAGCTGGCGCGCGCTCACCGCCTCCACACGCTCAAGGTCTACATGATGCTCGGCGTGCCGAGCGAGACCGACGACGACGTCGACGAGCTGGTCGATCTCTCCCGCCAGCTCGCCGCGATTCACCCGCGGGTGGCATACGGCCTCGCGCCGTTCGTCGCCAAGCGCAACACGCCGCTCGACGGCGCGCCGTTTGCCGGCATCGATGTCGTCGAGTCTCGGCTCGCGCGCCTGCGTAAGGGCCTGTCAAAGGCAGGGCTCGCCGCGAAGGTCGAGGTTCGTCCGACGAGCGCGCGCTGGGCGTGGGTCGAGTACATGATCGCGCAGGGCGAGTCGGTCGCGGGCCTCGCCGTGATGGACGCGTTTCACGCTGGTGGAAGTTTCGCGGCGTACAAGAAAGCATTCGCGGCGCGCGGCGTGTCGCCGACAGGACCGCGAGCCCGCGTACTTTCTTCACAAGAGCTGATCTCGCTAAAGAGACGGCAAATCGCGATCTGAGGTTTCTTTAGACTTCCATCCGTGCAACCGCGTGCGTATTGAGCACGTCGGAGGCTGGTGATGAAATTCAATGGAGCTTTGTTGGGTGCAGTGGTGCTCGCTGGGTGCGTCGGTGGTGCGACGGACTCCGCGACAACGTCGAAGTCGCAGGCGGTGACAGGAACGATCGACTCGGTGAAGCTGCCGACGACATTCCTGCAGAACGCCAACGCGATTCACGGCGAAGGCGCGCTCGGTGACCACGGTCACCACGCGTCGTTCGCGCATGGCGTGCCGAACGTCGACTCGGTCGTCAACTTCACGGGCTCGTTCTCGACGCCCGGGTTCGACGGCGCGGGCAATCCGCAGTCGAGCTGGCCGTTCTCGATGGTCGGCCGCGATCCGGCGCGGAACGAGCCGACGTTCTTCCGCGCGCCGATCGTCCCGATCACGGTCGAGCTGCTCGACTCGACGGGCGCGGTCGCCTCGTACAACGGCACGCCGCTGCGGTTCACGCCGGGCACCGACACGGTCGACGCGACGCTGCGCTCGCCGGTGTTCTCGCCGTTCCAGTACAACTCGGGCATCGGCCAGTTCACCGATCAGATGATGCGCACGCAGTTCTGGGACAAGTTCCCGCATCACTTCTGGAACGACGCCTATCACGACGTCCTCATCCCGCAGGTGCTGGCGTCGCGCACGATCCAGATCCCGTTCGGCAGCTGGTACTTCTTCACGAACGCGCAGGGCGTGCCCGAGGCGACGGTCGTCGATATCAACCAGTTCGCGAACCAGCTGTTCCCGCCCGCGCCCGGCGACACGACGAGCGTGCTCGGCTCGCTCGAGACCAGCCGCCAGATCCTGACGCGCGACATCACGACGCTGCTGTTCAAGGACGTCTACCTCTACAGCGGCGACATCTCGAACTGCTGCATCCTCGGCTTCCACACGTACGACAGCGAGCCGGGCGACGCGTCGAACGGCAACAAGGAACGCCGCTACGTGATGAACTACGCGAGCTACATCTCGCCGCAGCTGTTCGGCTTCGGCTTCCAGGACGTGACGGCGCTGTCGCACGAGATCGCCGAGCTGTTCGCCGATCCGTTCGTCGACAATGCGACGCCGTGGTGGCTGTCGAGCGATCCGATCCTCGGCAGCGGGCTGTGCCAGAACAACCTCGAGACCGGTGACGTGATCGAGGTGCTGAACCAGCCGGTGTATCCGGTCGCGATGAACGACCGCACGTATCACCCGCAGAACGAGGCGCTGTTCCCGTGGTTCGCGATGCAGTCGCCGTCGACGGCGAAGGGCGGCGCCTACAGCTTCCCCGACGAGACCGTGCTGCCGAACCTCTCGCCGCACCCGCTCGGCGTGGGTTGCCAGGCGCCGCCGACGCCGTAGCGCCTAGCGTCGCCGCGTATAGCTGCGGATGATCGGCCGCGTCGTCGAGCTGATCTTGAACGAGCTCGGCAGGCCCGGCCCGTCGAGCGTGATGCGCGCGGCGGTCGCGACCCGGTCGATGCTGAGCCGCAGCCGGTACACGCGCTGCGCATCGGTCGCGCCGGGTAGCCGTTCGATCTGAAGCGCGCCCTTGCGCAGCACGTTGGGCGCATCGATATCCGGCTGCGCGACGCCGACGGTCGTCTTGTCGGTGATCGCGAGCGGGCTGTCGTCGACGAGCGCGAACGCGCTGGCCGGCGTCAGGTAGTCGAGCGCGGCCGGATAGTCGACGTGCGTCACGCCGTCGGGCCGCTCGACATCGAGCTCCAGGTGATGACCGTGCACGCGCGCGGTGATCGTCTCGTCCTCGAGCGTCTGCTTCTCGATGAAGCCGCCGGGGATGCGGGCGATCGCGTAGGCGCCGACCGGCGCGCCGTTGTCGCTGACGACGTACTGCACGGTGTGCGGCTCGCCGAGCTCGATCGGGTGCTCCCACGTCGGGTCGCGATAGCGTTCGACGAGCTCGGCATGCAACGCCTTCAGCCGATCGGGCCCGAGCCAGCTGCCTCGCACCATCACGCCGTCGATGTGATCGAGCGCGTGGATATCGGCGAACGGATCGGCAGCGAGCAGCACGAGATCGGCGCGCATGCCGGCCGCGATGCGCCCATCCTTCGGGTCGCGCAGGAAGGCGGCTGCATCGACGGTCGCCGCGCGCAGTGCGTGGTACGGGGTCAGGCCCGCGGTCACGAACAGCGCGAGCTCCTGGTGCAGCGACGCGCCCGGGACGACATACGGGTTCGGCGTGTCGGTGCCCGCCAGCAGCGGTGCGCCCGCCGCGACGAGCTCGCGCACGACCGTCAGCTCGGCGAGGAGTGACTTGTCGCCCGCCTTCGTCGCGACCGCCTTGACCGCCGCCGTCAGGTGCTTCGGCGAGTGCTTCGGGTCCCAGCGCGCACGCCAGTCGGGCGACACGGCGTCGAGGTCCTCGGCGGTCGGCGTCTGGCCGCGCCACAGCTCGTCGTACACGTCGGCGGTCACCAGCGTCGGCACGTTCCACGTCCCCGAGCGCGCGGTCAGCGCCGCGACGTCGGCGAGCTTCGCGGGATCCATGTACAGCCAGCGCTGGATCAGCGTCGTCGCGCTGCGCTTCGCATGGCGCACCGGTGAGTCGTCGCGCTCGATCGCCTCCGCATACCCGGTCAGGTGCTCGATGCTCGCCTGCCCGGACTGCAGCGCATGCGCGAGCGGTACGGCGAACGGCACGTGCCCGACGACCCGCAGATCGTGCTGCTTCGCGGCCGCGAGCACCGCGTCGTACGTCTCGACGGTCAGCCCGTTGTAGACCTTGACGAAGTCGTACCCGGCCGCCGCCTGCTCGCCGACGACGCGCGCCGCGTCCGCCGGCGTCGCCACGATGTCGCTCGACTCCCAGCGCGGCCGCGGCCCGTCGACGAACGGCCCCGCCGTCACGATCTTCGGCCCGAGCAAGTCACCCTTGAGCACGTGCTCGCGCAGCGCGATCGTGCGCGGGCTTCCCGCCATGTTGCGCACCGTCGTCACGCCGTGCGCGACGAACAACGCGAGCATCCCGCGCGTGCCGTCGAGGTGCACGTGCATGTCGTGCAGCCCCGGGATCAGGAACTTCCCCTTGCCGTCGATCTTCGTCGCATCGACCGGCACCGCCACATCGCTGCCGACCGCGACGATCGTGTCCCCGCGCACGAGCACGGTCTGGTGCTGCGCGAGCGTCGGCGAGTCCATCGTCGCGACGGCGACATCCATGAACGCGACCCCACCGCCGGTCAGCGGCGGCGGCACGAGCGGCGCAGGGGCATCTCCGGGCGCGCTCGCGCTCACTCCGCATCCCGCGAGGAGCACGAGCCACCGCACACCTGTAGTCTAATCGTGGCTACTCGGGCTCGGCCAGTTGTATTGCGAGAGCGCGTCACGCAGTGCGTCGGTGTCCTTGCTCACTGGCGGAAGCCAGAGCTCCTCCGAGTCGCGCGTCCACCAGGTCGGCGCCCCGACCGGCGCGAGGTGATACACGAACCGCCGGATCCGGACCCATTTCGGCGGCTTGCCGGCAAACGGGTCGACCCCGAGCAGCTGGCGGATCGTCGTGTCCCCGTCGAGGAGCTTCCACACGAAGTGGATGATCCACGGGTCCTCGGGCTGGTCGTACATCGCCGAGAACCAGATCAGCCAGTCGAGCCGCCGGTGATACGGCCCGAGCACGCACGGCCGCCGATCGAGCGCGGTCGGCTTGCACGGCAGCTCGTACGCCTGCCACGTCGCGCGCTCCGGGTCGGCATCGAGCGTCCCCTCGATCACGAGCTCGTGCCGCACGTCGCCGACCGACCCGAACGCACCGTACGTGTTCACGGTCGCGAGCCGATCGAACTCGGTGTTCATCGCCTGGTGATGCGACGCGAGATTCGCCACCACCGGCCAGCTCTTCGCGATGACGAGCGCCGCGAAGATCCCGACGAGCCGCTGGTGCCGATCGCCGCGCAGCACCATCACGCCGCCGAGCGCGACGCACGCGACGATCACCTCGCCGGTCGCCTGCAGCCACCCGAACAGCGGCTGCCAGATCAGGATCGCGGCGAGCGCGATCGGAATCGCCCACACCAGTTCCTTCCCCGGCCGCGGCGTCGCGGGCGCCATCCGGCTTTGCAGCCATGTGCGCACGCGCCGCGGGGCGAGGCGGAGCAGGAAGTCGTCGTCGAAGCACGCGAGGATCGGCACGAGCGTCAGCCAGTTGAGGAACGCCAGGTTGCCGCTCATCACCAGGATCCCCTGGAACGCGAACATCAGCGAGCCCGCGATCAGCCGCAGCCTGCGCGGTCCGAACACGAAGAACGGCGCGACGACCTCGACGACGTGGTTGTACACAACGCCGAACGCATGGAACCAGTGCGGCGCATGATGAAACAGCGGCGACAGCGGATTCGGCAGCGGCTGCGTCTCGAAGTGAAAATCGAGGCACGTCAGGTGCGTCCAGCACGAATCGCCGCGCAGCTTGATCAGCCCCGCGCCGAGCATGATCCGGAACACCAGCCAGCGCATCAGCACGATGCCGGTCACCGGCGGCGGGCGCGCCGCGAGCGGCCGCGGATCCCAGGGATGCGCGATCACGGCCGCGATCAGCGTCGTCTCGAGGATCTGGATCTCCCAGCCGAACGAGAACCACAGCTGCCCCACGCGCTCGTAGCTGCCGTAGATCGCCCACAGCACGAGCAGCATCGGCATGTTCGCGTACCCGCACGCGACCGCGAGCGAGATGACAAACCCGATCCACGCCCACGTCGCGATCGCCGAATCGCTCGCGCCGAACATGAACACGGTCGGCACGTCCCAGAACGTCACGCCCGCCGCGTGCATCCGGTCGACGTACGCCCCGATCGGCGTCAGCCCGTGCGACCCGAGCAACGCCGGCCCCTGCAGGATGATCCCGAGGAACGCGAACACGTACACGAACCCGAGCAGCCGGAAGATCAGCGTGCGCGTCAGCTGATAGCTGCGCGGCGGCCCGAGCCAGCTCGCCAGGCTCTCCCACGGCGTCGGGACGCGGACGTCCTCGTCCATGGGCGTAGCTTACCGCTCAGCCCAGCGTGTCGAGGTCGAGCGTCGGCTCGCCGATCTCGTCGGCGCGGTAGCCGCGCGACAGCTTCTTCGGCGGCTGGTGCAGATAGAAGTAGTGGCAGCGATCGCGGTCGCTCCATACGACGTGCTCGACCAGCGCGCTGTCGCCGGCGTGACTGCCTACGAGGATCGTGACCTTCTCTCCGACGTTGTACCGCGAGGCTTGATCGGTCGTCATGGTCATCACGGGCCCGATCCTACCGAAGAATTTGGGCGGGTGGCGCGGGAGTTACTCGATGCCCTGGCGGAGGTAGCGGACCGTGTCGACCAGGGTGAGCTGGGGGTCGCGCGGCGCGAAGCCGAGCTCCGATTCGGCCTTCGACGAGTCGATCCACCAGTAGTGCTCGGCCATCTCGACGGAGATGCGCTCGATCGGCGGTTCTTTGCCGCGCCAGCGGTAGAGCTCCTCGACGAGGGAGGCTCCGAGCTTGTTCCACTTGGCGGGGAGCTTGAGGCGCGGCGGGTTGACGTTGGCGACACGGCCGAGGCGCTCGAAGAATTCCTTGGTCGTCCAGTTGGGGCCGCCCAGGAGGTAGCGCTCGCCGGCGCGGCCGCGGTCGAGGGCGTTCGCGGTGGCGAGGGCGGCGTCGCGCGCGTCGACGAAGTTGATGCCGCCGTCGGGGATCGTCGGGATCTGGCGCTTGATGAACTTGCGGACGTCGCCCGTCGACGAGAGACGGCGATCGCCCGGGCCCAGGAGCAGCGACGGGTTCACCGCGACGACCTCGATGCCGAGCTTTTCGCCGTGCTCGAACGCGAGGCGCTCCTGGTAGATCTTCGAGGCGTAATACGGCCAGCCGGCGACGATCTCTTCGGCGTAGGGCGCGGACTCGTCGAGGATCTCTTCGCGCTTCGAGACGCCGATCGTGCCGGAGGTCGAGGCGAGGATCATGCGGCGCACGCCCGCGTTCGCCATGCGATCGAGGACGCGGCGCGTGCCGTCGACGTGGAGGCGCATCATGCGCTGCGCGTCGTCCGGATCGCGGCTCACCGCACCGGCGAGGTGAAACACCGCGTTGACGCCATCGAGCGCGCGGTCGAGCTCGGGCCCGCTCAGCACGTCGCCGCGCACGGCAAGACCGTGCGTGACGAAGACGAGGAGCGCACATGAAGACCAGTGTCCTCGTC
>JAFAOG010000350.1 GCA_019237945.1 Deltaproteobacteria bacterium
CGCCCGGACAACGATCACAAAGGGCCGTAGATCATTCGTCGCTGGACGAGCCCGCCGACGCCGCGGCGATCGCGATGTCCGCGGCCTTGACCTTCGATGCGTCGAACTTCTTCGCGCTCTCGATCATCTTCGCGATCGTCTTGCCGAGATCGGGCCGATCGCCGCCCGGCTTGACGAAGCGGATCGGGTTGATGCGCGCGACGACGATCGGCTTCAGGTAGCCGCTCGTCCACCCGGCCTCCTTGAGCTTGGCAACGGCCTTGGTGACCAGCTCGTCCAGCTCGAGCAGCTTGTCGGCGTGGGCCTCGCGCAGCTTGAGGCTCTTGGCCATCGGCTCGGTCGAGAAGCTCTCGCATTTGCTGACGACCGAGTTGTACGCGCCGCCCGAGAACCGCGGGTTCTTCTCGTAGCAGATGCCGATCGTCACGAGCGCGGGCTGCTCGAGCTCGAACGCGACGTCCGTCTCGCTGCGGTTGTCGGCCTCCGCGATCGCGCGCGCCATCCGGATGACCTCGAGCGCCTTGTCCTTGAGGTTATGCGCCTTCTCGGTGTTGAGCGCGAGGATCCGGAATGCGATCTCGGGCTCGGGCATCACGAGCGCGATCACGGTCTTCGCGCCGAGCTGGCCGAGCGCGGCGAGCCGGTGCATGCCGTTCGGCGTGATGAAGGAATCGCCTTCGGGAACCGCGATCACCGGATCGAGGAAGCGCCCGACCTTCGGAATCACCGTCGCGAGACGCTCTGCGTGGGCCTTGCTCAGCTCCCGCTGATACGGCGTCGGCTTCACGCGGTCGAGCGGGAGTGCGGCGAGCGCGACCCAGTGGCCGCCCAGCGGCTCGCGATACGCGGCGAGCGTCTTGCCGCCCGCGCCCTCGATCTTCGAGGACAGCTCCTCGACCTCACCGGGCGGTGAGCCCGCGGCGACCTCGTCGGCGGTCAATCCGACCGAACCGGCTTCCGCCTTGACCTTGCGCTTGCGCGGAGCCGCCGCCTTCTTCGGCGCGGCCGGATCCTTTTTCGCTCGAGCCATGGCGGGACTCTACCCCTGCTAAGCTCGTCCTCGCATGGCAGCGACGTCGTTTCCGAAGTCCGAGATCAAGATCCTCTTGCTCGAGAACGTCCATCCGGTCGCCAACGAGGCGTTCGCGGCGGAGGGGTTCCACGTCGAGACGGTGAAGGGCGCGCTGCCGGAGGCGGAGCTCGCGGAGCGCGTGCGCGATGTCCACGTGCTCGGAATTCGCAGCAAGACGCAGATCACGCCGAAGGTCCTCGATGAGGCGCGGCGCCTCTTGACCGTTGGCGCGTTTTGCATCGGCACCAATCAGATCGCGCTCGCGCACGCGAACAAGCGCGGCGTGCCCGTATTCAACGCGCCGTTCTCGAACACGCGGTCGGTCGCGGAGCTGATCCTCGCCGAGATCGTGATGCTGTCGCGCCACCTCGGCGATCGCAGCCGCGAGGTGCACGAGGGCAAGTGGACGAAGGTCGCGGTCGGCAGCCACGAGGTGCGCGGTCACACGATCGGCATCGTCGGCTACGGTCACATCGGCAGCCAGGTCGGCGTGCTCGCCGAGGCGTTCGGCATGCGCGTTGTGTTCTATGACATCGTCGCGAAGCTGCCGATGGGCAACAACCGCCCGATGACGAAGCTCGAGGACGTGCTCGCGGAGTCCGACTTCGTCACGCTGCACGTGCCGGAGACGCCGCAGACGAAGAACCTGATCGGCCACGCCGAGCTCGCGCACATGAAGAAGGGCGCGTGCCTGCTCAACGCGAGCCGCGGCACCGTCGTCGATATCGATGCGCTGGCGGCCGCGATCAAGAGCGGACACATCGGCGGCGCCGCGGTCGACGTCTATCCGAGCGAGCCCGAGAAGAACAGCGACGGCTTCGACTCGCCGCTTCGCAACCTGCCCAACGTGATCCTGACGCCGCACATCGGCGGCTCGACCGAAGAGGCGCAGGAGGCGATCGGCAAGGAAGTGAGCACGGCGCTGATCAAGTTCGTCAACTCGGGAGCGACGACCGCGAGCGTCAACTTCCCGCAGATCGAGCTCCCGCAGAGCAAGGGCGCCCACCGCATCCTCAACATCCACCGCAACGTCCCCGGCGTACTCCGCGACATCAACAAGATCGTCTCGGACTGCGACGCGAACATCCGCGCCCAGGTGCTCTCGACCGACACCGAGATCGGCTACCTGATCATGGATCTCGATAGCGACGTCTCGCAGGACGTGCGCAAGGCGATCGCGGATCTTCCGACGAACATCCGGACTCGCATTCTGTTCTAGCCGGGCTACGGTGCCGATATGCGCGATGTCGCGATCATCGGCGGCGGTCCAGCCGGTCTCGCCGCGGCGCTCGTGCTCGGTCGCGCCCGCCGCGAGGTGACGCTGTTCGACTGCGAGCGCCGGCGCAACGCCCCTGCCGAGCGCGTCAACGGCTACCTCGGCCGCGATGGCACACCGCCCAGCGAGCTGCGCCACCTCGCGCACGAGGAGCTGCGGCGCTACGCGACGATCGACCTGCGCCTCGAGAAGAGCATCGATGCGATCGAGCCCGCCGGCCGCGCGTTCAAGATCGCGGGCGAGCTGTACCGGCGGGTGCTGCTCTGCGTCGGCGTGTGCGATAGCGTGCCCGACCTCTACGGCGCGTGCTGGGGCAAGCACGTGCTGCAGTGCCCGTACTGTCATGCGTACGAGGTCGCCGACCGCGCGTACGCGTTTCTCGCGACGAAGCCCGCGGATCTCGATCACGCGCTGCTGCTGCGCGCATGGACGAAGGACGTGCTCGTGCTCGCCGACTTCGATGTCCCCGAGATCGACCGCGAACGACTCGCCAAGGCTCACGTCGAAGTCGAGGCCCGCCCGCTGCGCGCCGTGAAGCCCGAGGGCGACCGCCTGCGGCTGGTGCTCGACGGAGGCGAGCTCGTGCGCGATCGGCTGTTCGCCCATCCGCCGCAGTGCCAGACGGGACTGGTGAAGGACCTCAAGCTGGCCGTCGACGACCACGGCTCGGTACGTGTCGACGAGCACTACGAGACCTCCGTACCCGGCGTCCACGCCGCCGGCGATCTCATGACGCAGGTGCACAGCGCCCAGGTCGCGGCCGGGAACGGTGCGGCGGCGGCGTATGCGGTCAACTACGCGGTCACGCTGGAGCGCGTCGTCGACGGGTCTCTATAGAGGTATGCTCCGTAGCTCGTGCATATCAGCGTCTTCGACATCTTCAAGATCGGCATCGGGCCGTCGAGCTCCCACACGGTCGGGCCGATGCGGGCCGCGCGCCGATTTGCCGAGCGCCTCGAGGCCGACGGGCTGGTGCCGCAGCTCGCGGGCGTGAAGGTCGAGCTGTTCGGGAGCCTCGGGTTCACGGGGCGGGGGCACGGCACCGACAAGGCAGTGATCCTCGGGCTCGAAGGCGAAGATCCGGCGAGCGTCGATGTCGATTCGGTCGACCGTCGCGTCAAGGCGGTGCAGGACACGCATCGCATCAAGCTGCTCGGCAAGTACGAGGTCGAGCTCGATCCCGCCGAGAACCTCGTCTTCCATCGCCGCGAGAAGCTGCCGCTCCATGCCAACGGCATGCGGTTCACGGCGCTCGGCGCGGCCGGTGCGAACGCTCCGCTCGTCGAG
>JAFAOG010000442.1 GCA_019237945.1 Deltaproteobacteria bacterium
CGACGACATCGCCGCCGCGGCCGCCGACTTCACCGACGTGATCCTCGTCGGGCACTCGATGTCAGGCGCGTACGTGTGCGAGGCCGCGCCGCGCACCCCGCAGACGCGAGCCGTGATCCTCGTCGACACGCTGAAGAACCTCGACCAGCAGATGCCGCGCGACCAGATCGAGCAGATGCTCGCGCTCTATCGCCGCGACTTCCGCGGCGCCGTCCAGAACGTGCTGCCGCAGTACCTGTTCTCCGCCGACACGCCGCCCGACGTCCGCGCACGCATCCAGCGCGAGTTCCTGGCCGCCGACCCCGCGCTCGCCGTCCGCATCATCGAACCGCTCTATGCGATGGACCTGCGCGAGAGCGCGCGCCGCGTTGCCGTTCCCGTGCGCGCGATCAACGCCGATTTCTCGCCCACGAACCTCGAAGGCAACCGCCGCCACTTCCGCGACTACGCGGTCGAGACCGTTGCCCGGTGCGGTCACTACCCGATGCTCGAGCGCCCCGACGCGTTCAATGCCGCGCTCGATCGCGTGCTCGCTCAGCTGACGTCGCCGTCGACGTAGTACCAGCGCCCGTCCTCGCCCTTGCGAAAGCGCGACCGCTCGCGCTGCTCGAACGGCCGGCCCAGCGTCGAGCCGCGCGCGATGAACTCGACGACGCCCTCGCGATCCCCGCGGCGCCCTGCCTCCGTCGCCACGATCTCGAGCCCGAGCCACATCGTCTGCTTGCACCACCGCGTGACCGCTTTCCGATCGACCGTCGCGCGCGTCGACTCGTCGTGCGTCGAGAGCAAGTATTCGACCGCGCCGCGCACGTACGCTGTGTAGCGCGACCGCATCAGCGCCTGGGCCGTCGGCGCCGGCGCGCCCGCGAGGAACGGACCGCAGCATTTCGCCTCGGGTTGCCCGCTCCCACAGGGACACATTTCGCCGAATGTTAGCGTTTGGCCGCGCGTTGCATAGAGTGGAAGCAATGTGTCGGATGTTCGGAATGGCCGCGACGACTGCCGTCTCGCCGCGCGCGCTGCTCCACGACGCGCCCCGCAGCCTCCGCGCCCTGTCCCGCGAGCACCCCGACGGCTGGGGCATCGCAAGCCGCGGCGACGACTGGCTCGTCGAGCGCAGCACGACCTGCGCTGACCTGTGCGCGCGCTTCGGCGCCGTCGCCGACCGGCCCGCCACGCTGGTGATCGCGCACATCCGCAAGGCAACGGTCGGCCCCGTCGCGCTCGCGAACACGCATCCGTTCGTCCGCGGCCGCTACGCGTTCGCCCACAACGGCACGCTCGATACGCGCCCGCTCGCGATCGCCCCCGCCCACGCCGCCGCGATCACCGGCGACACCGACAGCGAGCGCCTGTTCGCCTACCTCCTCAGCTGCCTCGATGCCGGCTCGCTCGACCGCGGAGCCGCGTCGCTGGCCGGCCTCGGCTCCGCGTCGTTTCTGCTCAGCGACGGCAACCGCCTCTACGCCCACCGCCTCGGCCGCGCGCTCTTCACGCTGCACCGCCCGGGCAGCGCGCTGGTCGCCAGCGAGCCGCTGACCGACGAGCCGTGGCACGAGCTCTCCGAAGGCGCGCTCGTCGAGGTCACGCCGGCGGCCGCGGCGCTCGCCGCCTAGTTCGGCTCGTTCTCGACGATCCGGAACCACAGCGTGCGCGGCGCCCCACAGCGATCGCACTTCGCATCGACCGCGCGCAGCCCCGGCCCTTCGGAGCGATGCTCGCCGACGCGATACGCACCTTCGCACTGCACGCACGGCATCGCGCGCACCCGCCCCTCGATCACCGCCGACGACTCGACCGCGATCGGCCGTTCTCGCGCCCCGCCCG
The DNA here is from genome assembly GCA_019237945.1 of Deltaproteobacteria bacterium. GTDB lineage: Bacteria > Myxococcota_A > Polyangia > Haliangiales > Haliangiaceae > JABFXX01. The sequence goes on from JAFAOG010000442.1 coordinate 1,828, forward strand.
CCGACAGCGTCGCCAGCTTCTCGCGATCGCGCACGAGCTGCCGGGCCGCACGCTCGCGCGTTCGTCGCTCTGTCCGCTCGGGCCGCTTGCGTCCCACGCCGCCAGTGTATCGTCACCGCGATGGAGATCCGGCTCGGCGACTTCGAAGATCCGCGCGTCCTCGAGCTGCTGCGCGAGCACCTCGCCGGCATGCACGCGAGCTCGCCGCCGGGCTCGGTCTATGCGCTCGACCTGTCGGGTCTGCAGCACCCGCTCGTCTCGTTCTACACGGCCTGGGACGGCGACGACCTGCTCGCCTGCGGAGCGCTCAAGCACGTCGATCGCGAAACCGCGGAGCTCAAGTCGATGCGCACGACCTCGCGCCACCTGCGCCGCGGCGCCGGCGCGTTCATGCTGGAGCACCTGCTGCGCCTCGCGCGCACCCGCGGCTACACACGCGTCTGCCTCGAGACGGGCAGCGGCCCCGCGTTCGAGCCCGCACTCGCGCTCTATCGCAAGTACGGCTTCACGCCCGGCCCGGCGTTCGGCGATTACGTCGCGAGCGAGTTCAATCAGTTTCTCCAGCTCGCGCTGAATTGAGAGTTCGTGAAGGCCGGCGCCACACGAAACCTTCATACTAGATTCACCTGCAACGCTGTTACGACTGACGAATGCGAGGCGGACTCGTGGCGCTGGCCCTGGTCGCGTGCGGAGGTCACCGCCTCGTCACCGTCGAGCCGGCCGGTCCCGCTCATGGCGGCTTCTCCGGCACCGACGCGACGTTCGAGGTCGTCCCTCGGCTCGCAGGCGCCCGCGATCCGCTGCCCGTCGGCAACTCCGACGTCGCGTTCGTCGACCTGCCGCGCGCGCTCGGTCACGCCGTGCTCCGCGCCGTCGCCCCGTATCACGATGGCGTACTCACCGTCGAGCTCGTCCGCGCCGACGCCGATTTCAACTCCGCCCGCCTCTCGGTCTCGCTCGTCGTTCGCGCGACGCTGCGCTCGAGCATCGGCAACCAGTTCATCGCGACGACAACGACGGTCTGCCACGACGGTGCGATCACCGATCCCGAATCCGGCGCCCCGGTGCTGTGGTCCTGCATGGCGCGCATCGGCAGCGACCTCTCCCACTGGCTCGCGGACGTCCCCCCGCAAGGAGCAGCCCCATGATCCGTCATCTCCTCCTGCTCGCGCTGGCCGCCACCGGCTGCCGCACCTACCAGACCGTCGACACCGGTCACCGCGGCCTCCGCTTCGATCCCGATCCGCAGATCGGCATCCGTCGCGACGTCCTCCCGGAGGGCCGCTACGCGCTCGGCCGCATGTGCTCGATCCGAGCGTGCGCGCACCTGATCGACTTCGACGTCTCGGTCCAGACGAAGCACGAAGAAATCCATACGCAGTCCAAAGAGGGACTCGCACTCGACCTCACACTCTCCGTCCTCTATCGCCCGATCGTCTCCGAGCTCTACGAGCTGGCAACCGAGGTCAGCCCCAACAACTACTACGAGGAGGTCGTCGGCCCGGAGTTCCGCTCCGCCTCCGCGTCCGTCTTCGCCAAGCACTCGTACACCGAGCTCGCCGCCGACAAGGAGCAGATCGAGAACGAGATCGAGCACGACGTCCAGCGCCGCATCAAGGGCAAGCACCTCGAGGTCACGTCGATCACGCTCGAGCAGATCCAGTTCGCGCCCGAGATCCAGGCCGCCACGCGCGCGCGCATCGTCGGGGAGCAAGAAGCCGTCCGCCAGCGAGCCGCGATCGAGCAGGAGGCGTTGCGCCAGAAGGCCCAGCTCGACAACGAAGCCCAGCGCAACCAGCAGGAGCTCGAGAACGCGACGGCCAAGCAGCAAGCCGAGATCAAGGCGAAGGCCGAGGAGACCGCGCTCCGCCTCAAGACCGAGCTCGAGGAGAAGAAGAACGAGCGCCAGATCGCCGAAGAAGATGCCGCGCTGGAAAAGGCGCGAGCCGCCGCGACGGTCGCCAAGGCGAAGGCCGAAGCCGAGGCGATCACGATCCTCGCGCGCGCCCACGCCGAGGAGAACCGCGCGCAGACGGCCGCGATCTCGCCGCTGACGGTCCAGATGAAGGCCTACGAGGCCCTCGGCCAGCTCGGCGGCACCGGCACGACGATCATGCTGGGCGACTTCTCCAAGTTGCCGACCTGGCTGTTCCCGCCCAGCGTGACGTCGCACGCGATGATGCCGCCGATGACGTCGGGTCCGCGAGCCGGCACGCCGGTATCGAAGGGCCCGTAGCCGCCGCTGGCGGTATAACCGCATGGCCGATCCGGTCGGCATGCGATGCACGCGATCGTCGTCCTTGGTATGCACCGCAGCGGCACGAGCTGCATTGCCGGCATGCTCGCGGCCGGTGGCGCGGCTTCCGCCGGTGCGTCGGTCCGCAACTGGGACAACGCACGCGGCCACCACGAGATGCTCGATGTCGTGCGCCTGAACGAAGCCGTGCTCGCGCACAGCGGCGGGCACTGGCTGTCGCTGCCGCGCGAGGTCACGTGGACGGAGGCGCATGCGCACGCGCGCGATCACATCTTGCGCTTGGTGCTCGACGGCGCGCCGGCGCTCGTGAAGGATCCGCGCACGCTGCTCGTGCTGCCGTTCTGGCGCGCGAGCGCCGTACCGTTCCGCGAGATCGCCGTCGTGCGGCATCCGCTGGCCGTCGCGCGCTCGCTCGCAAGCTGGCGCGGCATGCCACTCGGCGACGGCATCGCGCTGTGGACCGCGCACAACCGCGCGCTGCTCGCGGATCGTGCGCAGCACGCGTACCCGCTCGTCGATTTCGATGCGCCGCGCGCCGAGGTGATTGCGGCCGTCGCCGCGTTCGCACCGGCGGATCCGGCCGCGTTCGAAGACCAGCTCGTGCATCACGACGCGGGCGACGCGCCGGATCTACCTGGCCTTGCGGAGGCACTCGAGATCCACCGCGCGCTCGTCGGCGAGCAGCGCCATGTACGGCGCGGCTTCCCGGGTCGCGAGCTATCGCTTGCGCTCGCCGCCGAACCGGAACAAGCCGTCGTCCACGCGCGCGCCGCGCTCGCACAAGCCGCCGATGCGGGCGCGATCCTCGTTCCGCTGACGAGCGCGCTCGTCCGCCGTCGCGCATACGCCGCGGCGCGAGACCTGATCGCCGAGCACGCAGCGCGACTCGACCCCGGCCTCGCCGATCTGCTGCTCGGCAAGGTGTTGCTCGCCGCGGGCGACGCGGCCGCGGCCGTGCGCCACCTCGAAGCCGCATGCGCGACCGCGAGTCCGTTCTTCCAGGCGCGCCAGCTGTTGCCGCAGGCGCTGCATGCCTCCGGCCGCCACGTCGAAGCGCGCGCGACGCTCGAGCAGCTCGCCGCCGACGCACTCTACCCGCACGGTCCGCTGTCGACGCTCGCCGAGTGGAGCTGGCTCGACGGCGATCGAGCGCGCGCGATCGCCGAGCTACGCCGTGCGATCGAAGCGGCCCCGCAGCACCGGCGCGGTCGCCTCCGCACGCGCTTGGCCGAGTGGCTGCTCGAACGCGGCGAGCCGGGCGCGCGTGAGCAGCTGGAAGCCGCGATCGCCGAAGATCCCGGCTACACGCGCAGTCGCGAGCTACTCGCCCGCTTGCCGTAGGCGCTCGACGTGGCTCGATGTAGGTCGAACCCACTCACCTCGACGACAACGCCAGCAACCTCACAACGGATACATCGGGTTCTCGTCAGAACGAGGCGCGGCCGCACGGTGTGCCGAGGGGCTCTCGGCGCAGCGGCGACCCGACCCGACCGCGTGTCATTGAGGCCCGACATCACGTTTCGCTAGCGTGGTCTCCATGGTGAACAGCGCGGCGGCAGGTCGAATCGATCACGCGTGCATCGACGGTCGTTACGTCGTCGAGGCGCGCGTGGCCGAAGGTGGAATGGGTCAGGTGTATCGCGCGCGTCACGTCACGCTGGGCAAGGTGTTCGCTCTCAAGGTGATCGCGCCAACGTTCGCGGAAGACGACATCGCGCGCGCGCGCTTCAACCAGGAAGCGAAGCTGGCGAGCGCGATCTCGCATCCGAACATCGTATCGATCGTCGACTTCGGCGAAGACCCAGTCGTCGGCGCCTACATGGTGATGGAGCTCGTCGAGGGCGAGCCGCTGATCGACGACGATGCGCCGCCTCTCTCGATCCGTCGGGCGCTCGAGCTGCTCGCGCAGATCGCGGACGTGCTCGAGCACATCCACAACGCCGGCATCGTGCACGGCGACGTCAAGACCGACAACATCATGCTCGTCAACGTGAACGATGGCCCGCGCCGCCATCAGGCAGTGCGCCTGCTCGACTTCGGCCTCGCGCAGCGCATGGGCGCGCAGTCCAAGCAGGTCGACGGCACGCCGCAGTACGTCGCGCCCGAACGCATCGCGGGCGGCCCCGCGTCGTTCTCCGCCGATATCTATGCGCTCGGCGTCCTCGGCTTTCGCCTGCTCACCGGCCGCTATCCGTTCGGCGGCGACGTGATGGAGACCCTGATGGCGCACGTCAACGACGCCCCGCCCTGCCTCGCCGACGTCCGCGGCGAGCCGGTCGATCCCGCCATCGAGACGCTGATCCAGCGCGCGCTCGCGAAAGATCCGGCCGACCGCCACCCGAGCGCGGCCGCCTTCCGCTACGAGCTGAACGCGGTGATGGACATGCTCGCGCTCACCCGTCGCCGCCAGCGAGGCGCCCGCACGAACGCGCTCCGCCGCGACGCGATGATCAACAACCTGTTCGAGGCGTCGAACCTCCCGCAGGCCGTCCTCTCGATCGACGGGCAGATCGACGTCGCGAACGCCGCGTTCGCGCAGCTGCTCGGCTCCGACCGCACCGCGCTCGAAGGCACCGCCGTCCGCAACAGCGCGCTCGTCGACTGCGTGCCGGGCCTGATGGACGCGCTGCGCGAGGTCTACGACGCCAAGCGCCCCGCCGAGCGGCGCGTTCACGTCGATGGCGACGAAGGCGCCGCGCTCGACCTGATCATCTGGCTCACCCCGCTCGCGGCCGAATCCGTACACATGCTCGTGCGCGTCGAGCAGTCGTAGCGTCACCGGCCGTGCACGGTGTTGTTGGCTGTTCACACCCGGCCGCTCGCCGCATCGCGGACTTATCCACGGCACGCACGCTGCACTCTCGAGCCGAATGCGGCATCTCGGGCTGGTCGTGTGCGCACTCGCGGGCGGATGTATGCAATCGCCGTCGGCGGTCCAGATCGGCGCCCACGAGTACCTGCGCCTCGATCAGGGCGCGAACGGCGACGTCGCGTGCGACAGCGGCACTCTCTTCTTGCCGGGCAGCGCGTCGATCAACGGCTCGATCGACGCGACCGACTGCGCCCTCAAGATCGAAGGCACCGTCAACGGATCGATCAGCGCCGCGGGCGGGCTCGTGCACGTCATCGATGTCCTCTCGGTGAACGGCGCGCTCGATGTTCACGACGCGAACGAGCTGATCGTGCTCGGCTCCCTCTTCAACGGCGAGGCAAACGTCACGCACACGGGCACCGTGACGATCACCGGCGCCACGTTCAACGACTCGGGCACGTTCGACGGCAACGGCGCCGTCGACATCGAGGGCACGTTCTTCAACGGCTCGCTGGAGATCAGCGGCTCACGAACGTGCACGCAGTCGGATAACCGCACGAACGGCTCGCTCGACGTGTCGGGCTGCCGGTAACTCGATCTGGTGGAGGATGCGGGGATTGAACCCGCGGCCCTCGGCTTGCAAAGCCGATGCTCTCCCGCTGAGCTAATCCCCCGGGAACGGCGCTACCTTGCTTGGTCGGAGCCCGGGTGTCAAGGCGTCGCGAGCGCGCGGGCCGTCGCGTCCAGGAGCGGCTGGGCTCCGACCGGGGCGCCCGTCGCGGATTGCATCCAGAGGTCGGGGAGGATCTGACCCTGACGGGCGTCGCGCTCGAACTCCGTGGCGAAGACGGCTTTCGGTTTGCCGTTGAGGTGCTCTTCGACCTGGAACGCGATCGTGTGGCCGAGGACGTAGTTGAAAAGGTAGAGCGGCGACGCGATCGTGTGCGAGTAGATGCCGAGCAACGCGGTGCCTTTGCCGTTGAGGAGCGGGGCGTAGTAGCGGTCCCACGTCTGTTGCGCGATCTGGACCGTCGCCGCGCGGAGCTCGGCGGCCGTGGCAGTTGGATGCGCATAGAGCCAGTGCCAGACATCGATCTCGACGAGGGCGGAGCCGGCGATCTCGCGCGTGGCCCAGAACGTGTCGAGGACGCGCGCGCGCTCGGAGGCGCCGGAGGGGCGCGGGCGGCCGAGCAGCTCGAGGTCACGCGCCTGGAACAAGAACGCCAGTGCTTCCGTGAACGCGATGTTGGGGACGCCGGAGAGCAGGGTGTGGTCGATGTCGTAGAGCGAGAACGTTTGCTCGATGTTGTGGCCTAGCTCGTGGACCGCAATGTTGTAGCCCTTGTAGTCCATGCCGCCCGGCTCGACGCGCGTCCGCAGATGCGCCTTGTCGCCTCGGCGGCGCGCGCCCATCGCGTGACCGGCTCCGCGTGCGGGATCGACGGCGATGTGATCGGCGAGGTACGTCGCGCGGTCGGCGGTGAAGCCGAGGTCGCGGAGGATGCGCGGGATGTCGGCGGCGAACGCGGCGGCGGTGGGGTACTTGGCGCGCGTGAGCTTGTCGAGGTCGGCTTCGGGCGCGCCCTTGTCGGCGAACGAGTACCAGAGGTCTTGCGGCTCGAGCGGGCGGTGGAGCTTCGACTGGATCTCCGCCGCGACCTTCGCCGACAGCGGCGAGTCGAGGACGTCGGTGAGGATCTTGCGGACGCGGTCTTCGGGGATCTCGGCGCCGTCGAACGCGCGCTCGATGTATGTCGGGGCGGTCGGCGTGAATGGATCGATCGCGCGCGCGGCGCGGAAGTGCGCGAGCACGTGGTCGAAGCGCTTGTCGGGCTCGCGCTCCTGCGACGGCGTGGTCGCGCGATCTTTCGGGGCGTCGGCTTCGACCTCGGTCGGCGGCGCGACCGTGACGGCGTTCGTGAACGGGTTCCAGTCGAGGTGCGGGTTGTCGATCACGGCGGCGGGGATCGTCTGCGTGACGATGCGCTCCATCAGCTTCACGATCGTGCGTTGTTTGGCGGGGCCGTCGGCGTCGGCGTAGTTGGCTTTGAGCTCGTCGCGCAGGTTCCAGTGGCTGATGAGGCGCTTGCCCGACGGCCAGCGGCGCGCGCCGTCTTCGCCTAGGACGTGGTGCATCCAGATGTTGTAGGCGGCGACGTAAGCGTCGGCGTCCGCTTCGGCGGCGCTCGCGGCGGCCGACAGCGAGCCCGGGACGCGCGAGTCGACGCGGCGGGTGAGCCGGACCTCGGCCCACGTGCGGCGGTCGTAGTGCGCGCCGTCGCGCAGGCGATCCGCCAGCGTCGTCAGCGGGAAGTTCAGGAGGATCGCGAACGCGACCTTGGTCTGGAACAGGTCCTCGGTGACGTGCGCGCCGAGCTCGTAGCCGGCGAGCAGGCCGTCGACGGGCAGTGGGGCGTGGCCGTTCTCGACCTCGGCGCCCCACTTCGCCGAGCGATCGGCTTCGAGGACGTGACCGTCGAGCTGCTCGAACATCGCCTCGAGGCGGGCGAACAGCGCGTCGCGGGCGGCGGGGTCGGCGGCGAATTGCTCGGTGCAGAAGTCGGCGAGGTTGCCGTCGCTCGTGCGCCAGAGCTTGGCGACCTGATCGACGCCGCGTTCGATGTCGGCCGCGCGCGCCGGGTATTTCGCGACGAGCGCGTGCTTGGCGGCCGCGATGTCGGCGGCGGCCACGGGCACATCCGCAGCGGCCGGCGAAGAAGCAGCCGCAGGTGCCGCAGGCGGCGGCGCGGGCTTCACCGGTGGCTCCGGCGGACGACACGAGATGGCGAGCAGGACGAGCAGCCGCTTCATGCGGCGCAGGCTATCAGGGCGCCGGCTTGATGGTCGCCGTCACGATCACGAACCCGTTCGGGTTGGCGAAATCGACGGTCTCCGCCATGCCGGCCGGGTCGGTCGTCAGCTTGTACTCGTTGCCGTCACCGACGCCATCGCTCGCCGACATCGTGTAGCCAGCGCCCGGGCCGGTGAGCTGCGTGCCGACGTAGCAGCCGGCCCAGATCGCTTCATTGCTGCTCGCCGTGGTGAGCATCGTCGTGCAGTTTCCGCCGCCGTTGGCCTGCGCGTGCGCGTCGAACGTCACCGTGCCGCCCGTCGGATCGACGTTGCTGAACTCGTCGCCGAGGATCGACTTGCCGCGGTTGCAGTTCGCGCCGTTGAACGTGATCGTCGCCGTGACCGATGTGGTCGCAGGGACGATCGCGCCGAACGATGCGGCGGCGATCTGCGCGGGCGCCTCGAGCGTCAGCGGCGACAGCGGCGTGAAGGTCCAGCCCGGCGCGGTCAGCGTGACCGACGTCGGCGTCTGACTCCCGGCGCAGCCGACCATGATGAGGATGGCGTCGCCTGCGGCGTGCGACGTGATCGGAAACGACTGCGTGTTGCCCGCCGCCGCTGCCGGCGCGGCCGCGACGCCTGCGTAGCCGACCAGGGGCATCGCCGAGCCGGAGCCCGAGCCGGATCCGGATCCCGAGCCGTCGCCTCCGTTCGTGGCGCTGTCGGTGGCGCCGAGCACGCCGTCGGGGACGGGGCCGAAGCCGTAGCGTCCGCAGCCGGCTGCGAGCACGCACACGACAACCACTCAGCCCACGATCTAGGACGGTATCACTTCCGTCTGGACAGGATCGAGTGTCCGAAACCGGTCGTCACCACGAATACAAAGATTGCAAGCAGCGGCGCGATCGAGGCGCCGACCGGGTCGTGATTCGGGCCGCGTCCCGAGGACAGCATCGCCTTCATCGTGAACACCGTGAACACGGCGCCGATGGCGGCGGCGAGCAGGAGCCGGCGCAGGCGGGCGCGGGTGTTTCGGAGGTCGGTGTCCATGACCGTAGGACAGCACCTGCGCGCGCGGGTTGCTAGTCCGTTTCGGGTTTGCGCGAGCCCGAGGAGCCCGGCTCGAGGCTGGGCTCGGACTGACGCGACTCGTCGAGGACGATGTCCTCGAGATCTTCCTGTGGCCGCTCGAGCTTCTTCTCGGGCTGCTTCTTAGGGAAGAGCGGCGGCGGGTACATCGCGCGCGCCGACGGCGATGCCTGGCCCCACACGAGGAAGATGATGCTCCACACCGTCGGCATGCCGAAGCAGATCTCCGGGTAGTGCATCGCGAAGCCGCACACGTAGCCGATCGCGATCAACGCGAGCAGGAAGAACGAGACCGCCTTGTTCTTCGTCATGCCGACCTTGGGCATGGGCAGGCGCGACGCCATCAGGTAGCCGCCGACGGCGAGCGCGATCGGGAAGTACTTCCACACCGCGAGCGGCGTGTGCAGGTGATCGCCGAACAGCTTGCTGCCGCCGAATGCCTCGGAGGTCGGGTCGTACTTGAGCAGCAGCAGGAACCAGATCGCGATCAGGCCGCCGGTGAGCGTCGTCGGGAAGCCGAAGAAGATCTTCGTCGGGATCTGGTCGTCGGTGAGCACGTTGTAACGCGCGAGGCGGAAGACCGCGCACAGCATGTACGCGCCGCATGCCGCGAACAGCAGGTAGTGCGCGGTGCCCGACTGGAACGGGAGGTCGGGACGGTTCGAGAGGTAGACGAGCAGCAGGTACGCCGGCGCGATGCCGAAGTTCATGAAGTCGGCGAACGAGTCGAGCTGCATGCCGAGCTCGGACGTCGCCTTGAGCGCGCGAGCCGTGACGCCGTCGATGCGGTCGGTGAGGACGGCGTAGATGATCATCCACGCGGCGAGCGCGGGATCGCCGTTGTGCGACGACCACAACGACACGAGGCCGAAGATCATCGACGACAGCGTGATGAGGTTCGGCGCGAGATAGCGAAGGACGCGGGTCATCGGCGTTTGGAGTGTTCGGTCAGCTTGGCGGCCAGCTTGGGGCCGAGGCTGTCCGACATCATGCCCTCGACCGCGCGGGCGATCACGTCCTGCGGGTCGCCCTCTCGGTAAACAAACTTGATCGCCATGCCCTGGTCCTCGCCCGGGGCCTCGTCGATGATGCGCTGGACCTCGCCGTGGATCGTCAGCGGTTGCTCGCGGCCGGGCACGAACAGCTTGAACAGGAACTCGGTGCCGATCGGGAGCGGGCGGCGAGTTTTGATGAACGTCCCGCCTCGCGAGATGTTCTTGGTGTAATCAGCGAAGAACGTGTTGAGCCGCTTGTACTCGACCTTGAGCTCGATCGGACGACGCTGCTCGTTGCGTCGCTCGTCCGCGGGCGGGGCGTCCTCGGCCACGGCTAACCTTACACCATGAATCAGGGCCTCGCCGCGATCGGACGGATGCGCCGGCGGGTGCTGATCTGGGCGATCGTCGCGGGGGCGCTGGGCCTGGGGCTGGGGCTCGTGCCGCTGTTCGGCGTGCTCGGCTTCGAGCTCGCGCTCGCGCTCGCGGTCCTCGGCAGCTTCTGCGCGCTCGATCTCGGAGCGGCGTTCGCGCGGGCGCTGCAGGAGATGCCGGCGCCGGGGCTCGTGCGCGCGACGTATCCGGGGCGTGCGGTCGCGCGGCTCGCGCCGGTCGCGGCGGCGCTGCCGATCGGCGTGCTGCTCGTGCCGATCGCGGTGTGCGCGGTGCGCGGGATCTGGGTGCCGACGTGCGACTGGTGGTTCGGGATCAAGGCGATGCTGCTGATGCCGATCGCGACGGCGGCACTCGGCGGGATGCTCGGCTTCGCGATCGGGCTGGCGGTCGGCGTGCGGCGCGAGGCGCGGTGGTGGCCGCATCGTGGCACGGTGCTCGCGCTGTGCGTGTGGCCGGTCGTCGCGCTCGTCGGGCTGTACGAGTTCTACGCGGCGCCGCCGGTGTTCACGTACAGCCCGATCCTCGGCTACTTCCCGGGCAACCTCTACGACGAGAACGTGCAGCTCGGCGCGAGCCTCGTGTGGTCGCGCGTCGAGGAGCTCGTGTGGGTCGTCGGCGTGCTCGCGCTCGTCGCGTGGCGCCTCGACGTGCCGACGATGCGGATCACACGCGCGCGGCGGCCGCTGCAAGGACGCTACGGGCTGCTCGCGGTGACGATCCTGATCGCGCTCGTCGGGGCAGGCCTGCACACGCAGGGCGGCGAGCTCGGCTACAACGTCAGCGCCGACGACATGGAGGACGTGCTCGACGGCCGCGTCGAGACCGCGCACTTCATCATTCACTACGCGCGCACGCCCGAGATCGAACGCGACATCAAGCTGATCGCCGAGGATCACGAGCTGCGCTATGCCGAGGTCGTCGCGACGCTCGGTGTCGGCGTGCCCGGCAAGCTCGAGTCGTTTTACTTCGGCGATCGCGATCAGAAGGCGCGATGGATGGGCGCGCGCGATGTCGAGATGGCGAAGCCGTGGCGCCAGGAGATCTATCTCGATCACCGGCCGTTTCCGCACACGTCGCTGCGCCACGAGATCGCGCACGCGGTCGCCAGTGAATTCGGCGATCCGTGGTTCGGCGTGTCGGGCCATCACGTCGTCGGCGATCTCGTGATCCCGTCGCCGGGATTGATCGAAGGTCTCGCCGTCGCGACGGACTGGCCGGGCGGCGAGTACGGCCGGCTGACGCCGCACGAGAGCGTGCGCGCGCTCGAGGCGATGGGGATGCCGCCGCGAATCCGCTCCTTGTTGTCTCTCGGCTTTCTGGCGCAGTCGTCGCAGCGCAGCTATCAGACCGCGGGCTCGTTCATGCGCTTCTTGCTCGATACGTACGGCGCGCGCGCGTTTCGCCGGATGTACTCGACGGGCGACTTCGATGCCGCGTACGGCAAGTCGCTGACGACGCTCGAGACCGAGTGGCGCGCGATGCTCGAGAAGGTCGCGGTGCCCAAGGCCGTCGTCGAGGGCGCGCGCGAGCGGTTCCGCACCGGCAGCGTGTTCGCGAGGCCCTGCCCTCACGCGGTCGCCGCCGACAGCGAACGGGCCGCGGATGCGGCGATGCGCGGCGAGCGCGAGAAGGCGATCGCGATCATGCGCGACGTCTGTCGCGACGCGCCCGAGGAGCCGCGCCACTCGCTCGAGCTCGGCGACTACCTCGTTGGCGGAACCGCGAAGCAGCATGCCGAGGCGATCGCACGCTGGCAGGCGATCGCGAACGACGAGGAGCTCACGCCGTCGCTGCGCGCCGAGGCGATGACGCGGCTCGCGCACGCGCAGAACGACAACGCGCTGATCGAGAAGGCGGCCGCCTTGCCCGTCGATCCGAACATGCGACGCCAGCTCGACGCGGAGGTGTTCGCGCTCCATCACGAGGGCACCGCGGGCAAGGCGCTGCGCGGCTACTTCTTCATCTCCGGCCAGATCCTCGACGGCCGCGGCTGGGCCCAGCTCGCCGCGATCGCCGAGCCTGACCTCGGCTTCGCCCACTACCTGCTCGGCCTGCAGCTGCAGAACGGCGAGAAGCCCCAGTGGGCGCGCTCCGCCGAGGAGCTCGATCGCGCGGTCTTGCTCGGGCTACCGGGCGTCGACTTCGTGCGCAACGCCGCGCGGAAGCTCGCGGTCGCCGCGTATCGCTCCGGTGATCCGGCGAAGGTCCGCGATGCGGTCGCCGCGCTGCGCGGCGCGGACATGTCGACCGTCGATCACCTGCTCGCCGACGACTGGGACGCGCGGCTGCGCTTCGACGAGCAAGGGCACTTATGAAAGTGCTTACATGCCGGAGAGGAACAGCCAGCGATGGCCGTCCCACTCGAGCACGAGCTCGTTCTGGTCGCGCTTGTCGGGGCGCTTCGGCTTGCCGAGCGCGTCGGTGATCGTGAAGCTCGCGTCGATCAGCACGTCGACGGCGGCGCGGCAGCCGGCCCGGAGCTCGCCGTTGCAGCTCTGGTGCACGGCGACGTAGCGCATCGAGTAGCGGATGTCGCTCGCCTTGGGCAGGCGCGTCAGCAGCACGTTGCGCAGGCCGTCGTAGCCGTAGTCGTCGCTGCCTGACGGCGTACCGGAGTCTTCCCAGTACTGCTTGTGGGCCATCAGCATCAGCGCATCGACATCCGCGCGCTCGACCGCGAGACGATAGTCCTCGCAGGCCTTGAGCACGGCATCGTTGGCGTCGGAGTACGGCACGCGCGTGCCTGCGACGTACTTCACCTGTGCGTGGCACGCGGCGAGGGCAACCAGAAGAACCAACAACCTCGTCATGAGCTCGGGTGGGCGCATTGCAGGGACCGCGCCAGCGCGCCGAAGCTACAACGCCGACGTAAGTTGGCCAAGCGCCGGGCCTCGCCATGCTTCACAGCGCGCCAGAAAGGCACGGAAGTCCTTCTCGGGGTTCGGCACCCTTGCCAAATAGACATCCGTGATGCGCGTGATCGTGAAGCGCGCAGCCGCGGCGCGGATCTCGATCGGGAGCGCGGCGCGATCCGCCTCGGTCAGCGGACGCACGCGCTGATAGCCGGCGACGAGCGCGGCGGCGACGTCGAGCCGCGGCCGATCGGTCCAGCACCAGTCGTTGATGCTCACCGCGAGGTCGTAGGCGAGGCTGCCGCCGCTCGCCTGCTCGAAGTCGAGGATCGCGCTGATCGCGTTGACGGCCCACAGCACGTTGTCGCGAAACAGATCGCCATGGATCATCCCATACGTCGCGTTGAGCCGCACGTGGCGCTGGCGCGTCGCCTCGGCGAGCTCCTCGCGCAGGATCGAGATCGCATGCGCGAGCGCCGGATCGCCTTCGCGCGCGAACCGCTCGAACCGCCCGACGAGATGCGCGTGATCGTAGATGCTGCCGCGCCGCCAACCTTCGGGCAGCGCGAGCCCCGCGACGTGCAGCTGCGCGAGCGCCGCGCCGAACGTCTCCGCGAGCTCGGGCGTGACCTCGGCGGCCGCGAGATGACGCCCGTCGCGCCACGGAAACACGCTGACCCACTTCGTCGTCGCGCCGTGCAGCGGCGCATACGGCCGGCGATCGACGGCGACGAGCGGCGGCGGCGTCATCACGCCCGCGTCGGCGAGCGCCGCGACCAGCCGCGCTTCCCACGCGACGTCCTGCTCGCTCTTGCCTTCGTTGACGCGCACGAAGAACGGGCCGCGCGCGGTCTCGATCGCGTAGTTCGAGTTGATCGTGCCGGCCGCGATCGAGCGATGCGCATGCACGTCGCCGAGCCCGAACGCAGCTGCGAGCTCTCCGAGCTGCGCGCCGTCGAGCCGCGTGAACGTGCCCACGGCGCAACGCTAGCACGTGATACGTTCGATTCGTGACGGAGGCCGAGCGTGCGCAGCTGATCGAGCGCCACCTCGACGTCGCGCGGCGCGGCGCGGCGATGATGGCGAAGCGCGTCGCGGGCCACGTCGAGTTCGACGATCTCCTCTCGATCGCACACACCGGTCTTGTCGAAGCAGCGCGCACGTTCGACGCATCGCGCGGCACGCCGTTCGGCGCGTGGGCCTGGTATCGCGTCCAGGGCGCGCTCGTCGACAGCGTTCGCAAGAACACGACGCTTCCGCGCCGCGTGTGGCGTCAGATCGTCGCGCTGCGCGCCGCCGCCGAGTACCTGGAGCACGCCGGCGAGCGCGACGTGGGCGCCACGCAGCGCGGCAGCGCGCCCAAGCAAGGCCAGGAAGCGCTCGCGCAGATCAAGGACACGCTGTCCGCGATCCGGACCATGTACGTCACCTCGCTCGACGCGCTCAGCGAGGACACCCTCGACGCGAAAGGGCCGAAGCAGGACACCGATCCCGTCGAGCAGATCGACACCCTTCGCCTCGCCCGCAAGCTCCGCAAAGCGCTGACGCGGCTGACCGACAAGGAGCGAGCGCTCGTCACCAAGCATTACTACGAGGGCAAGAACCTCCTCGAGGCGGGCGCCGAGCTCGGGATTTCGAAGTCCTGGGCGAGTCGACTCCACGCGCAGGCGGTAGAAAAACTCCGAGCCGTCGTCGACGCCGAAGCGATCGTGTAGTGCTCTGACCTACATCGCAGCGATCTGCGCGCTGTCATACAATGCGTCGAGGTGGCTGAACCCAAACCGCCGAGGGGAGACGGCGTGCCCACACGCCGAAACGCTGCGTCGCCCAGTGGGCCGCGTGCGTCGGTGTTGCCGCCAGACGACGACGACCTCGACGACGCGCTCGAGGACTTGATGGGCATGGCGGGCAGCACTCCCGAAACGCCGCCGACGATGATCCAGCAGACACGCGTCGACGAGCACGTCAACGCCGCGAGTGCGAACGGCGCCGACGACGAACCGTTCGACGAGCCACCGACGAGCATCGCCGACGACATGCACTCGCAGCGCGTTGCGCCGCGTCCCGCCGCGGGCGGCCCCGCGCCGCAGCCGATCGCGAATCCGCAGACGAAGCCGCCGACGCCGCCGCCACGCGGCTCGACGATTCCGCCGCCGAGTGGCGCCGCGGGCGCGAGTGGCGCGGGCGCCGGCGCGAAGGCTGCGATGCCGAAGCCCGTCGTGCCGCGACCGTCGCAGCCGCTGCCGGTGCAACGCCCGTCGCAGCAGATGCAGGCACAGCAGCGGCCGTCGCAGCAGATGCAGGCGGTACAGCGGCCGTCGCAGCAGATGCCGGCGCAGGCGCGTCCTCTTGCACCGCCGGCGGGCGCGCAACCGCCGCCGCGTCCCGCGGGACCGCCGCCGACGCCGCCGCGTCCGCCCGCGATGCCCGCGACGCCCGCGAAGCCGCCGACGCCGCCCGGTGCGCGCGTCGCGACGCCCGTTGCCGTCGCGAAGGTCGATGCGCCCGCCCCCGCGTCGGCGAGCGACAAGCCCGCGTCCGCGATCGACAAGCCCGCGCGCGTGGCCACGCCCGCAGCCGTCGCGAAGGTCGATGCGCCCGCGTCCGCGATCGACAAGCCCGCGCGCGTCGCCACGCCCGTTGCCGTCGCGAAGGTCGATGCGCCCGCGTCCGCAATCGACAAGCCCGCGCGCGTCGCCACGCCGCTCGCCGTCGCACAGGTCGCCGCGCCCGACACGCCCGCCGACGCGCCGCCCGCCCTCGCCGCCGGATCCACCGATGCGTTGCCCGCGAGCAGCGCGCGCGCGACGAGCGAGCCTGGCGCCGAGCCACGTGCCGCGAGCGAGACGCCCGCTGCCGGCAGCGAGCCGCCTGCGGCGCGGCCGCCGAGCGAGCCGCCCGCCGTGCGCCGGATCAGCGAGCCGATGGCGGCGGTGGCGGAGCCCGGATCGATGCGAAGCCGGCCGCTCAGCCAGAGCACGGCGCTGCTGCCGCCCGATGCTCAGTTCCCGAAGCCGGACGCGGTGCCGCGCGGCTCGACCGCGGGGCGGAAGAAAGAGCCGCGGCCGCCGATCGAGATCGGCGAGAACATGCAGGTCGACCGGTTCGGCCTCATTCGCGAGATCGCGCGCGGCGGCATGGGCCAGGTGTTCCTGGCTCGCGACACGAAGCTCGGTCGCAAGGTCGCGATCAAGTTCTTGCTGCAGAGCGATCCGATCCTCGCGCAGCGGTTCCTGATCGAAGCGCGCGCGACGGCGCGGGTGAGTCACGAGAACATCGTCGCGATCTACGAGGTCGGCGAGTACGACTCGATGCCGTACATGGTGCTCGAGTACCTCGAGGGCAAGACGCTCTCCGAGGTGCTCGAGGGGCATCCCGGCGAGAAGCAGTTCAGCGAGATCATGCTGAGCATCCTGCGGGCGCTCGACCGCGCGCACGAGCACGGCATCGTGCACCGCGACCTCAAGCCATCGAACATCGTCGTGACCGATCGCGGTGTCGTGAAGGTCCTCGACTTCGGTGTCGCGCGGATCTTCGACCCCGGCGGCGACGCCGTCGAGAAGCTGGCCGCGGCCGCGAAGACCCCGGTGCTCGAGACGACGCGCGAGGGCCAGACGTATGTAACGTTCTCCGGCGGCGGCACGATGGTCGGCACGCTGCCGTACATGTCGCCCGAGTCGTGGGGCGCGGACGAGGTCGATCACCAGAGTGACCTCTGGGCGTGCGGCATCATGTTCTGGCGCGCGCTGACCGGCGTGCATCCCGCGGGGACGATGAACCCCGACAAGCTCAAGGCGCGGCTGCTCGATCTCGATACGCCGTTGCCGAGCATCGGAGCGCGCGATCCGTCGCTTCCGGCGGAGCTGGTCGCGATCGTCGACAAGTGTCTGCGCAAGCGCAAGAGCGAGCGCTATCAGCACGCGAGCGAGATCATCGCCGACCTGCAGGCGTATCTCGCGCCGCGCACCGCACGGTTCACCGAGGACCAGTGCCCGTATCGCGGGCTCGCCGCGTTCGGCGAGGGCGACGCGAAGTTCTTCTTTGGCCGCAGCAACGAGATTCGCACCGCGCTCAGCCAGCTCGAACAGTGGCCACTGCTCGCGGTGATCGGCCCGTCGGGTGTCGGCAAGAGCTCGTTCGTGCACGCGGGTCTCGTGCCGTCGGTGCGCACGAGCGGTGGGACGTGGCAGGTGCGCGTGCTGCGCCCGGGCCGTCAGCCGCTGCAGAGCCTCGCCGCAACGCTCGACGACGCGATCGAGACCGGCCAGGTGCAGGCGGCGGTGATCGACAAGCTGCACGATGCGCCGGGCTTCTACGGTGAGCTGCTTCGCAAGAGCGCGCACCGCAAGAAGCATCGCGTGCTGATCGTCGTCGATCAGCTCGAGGAGCTGTTCACGCTCAGCGATGACGACGAGGCGCGCCGCCTGTTCCTCGCCGCGCTGCTCGCGGCGGCAGACGATCCGACGAGCCCCGTGCGCGTCGTGCTGTCGATGCGCGCCGACTTCCTCGACCGCCTCGCGGGGCACAAGCACTTCCTCTCCGAGCTGTCGCGCGGCCTGTTCTTCCTGAGCGCGCCCGACCACGACAACCTGAAAGAAACGCTGGTGCGGCCGGCGGAGCTCGCCGGGTACTCGTTCGAGGATCCGTGGATCGTCGACGACATGATGGCCGCCGCGACGACGAAGGGTGCGCTCGCGCTGCTGCAGTTCGCGGCGACGCGGCTGTGGGACTCGCGCGACAAGCAGAAGAAGCTACTGACCGTGTCGGCGTACAACGGGATGGGCGGCGTCGGTGGTGCGTTCGCGCGCCATGCGGACGAGGTCGCCGCCGCCGTGCCGCCGCAGAACCAGGCGCTGCTCCGCGCGATCATGACGCGGCTCGTGACCGCCGAGGGCACGCGCGCCGTGATCGATCACAAGGAGCTGCTCGGGCTCGCCGCCGATCACGAGGAGGTCGAGCGCATCCTCGATCAGCTCGCGCGCGCGCGCCTGATCATCGTGCACACCGATCCGAACCAGGGCTCGACCGTCGAGATCGTGCACGAGGTGCTGATCACCGAATGGCCGACGCTGACGCGCTGGCTCGAGGAAGGTCAGGCGCTGCGCGGCTTCATGCAGGAGCTGCGGCAGGCGACGAAGCAGTGGGTCGCGCGCGGCAAGGCGAACGACCTCGTGTGGCGCGGCGCGACGGCGCAGGAAGCGATCGCGACGCAGAAGCGTCACGTGCTCGATCTGTCGACGGCCGAGCGCGAATTCCTCGACGCGGCAGCAAAGCTCCTGGCGAAGGAGCGCCGCGGCAAGATGCGCGCGCTCGCGGCGGTCGTGATCGTGCTCGTGGTCGTGCTCGGCG
>JAFAOG010000103.1 GCA_019237945.1 Deltaproteobacteria bacterium
GCACCGAGTGGGCGAAGCCGGCCGAGCAGCTGTTCCATCCGATGCCCGACTACCGCGGGCTGTTCGGCACCGCCGACGCCGACATCGCCGACAAGCTCGACATGCTCGTCATCTCGACGCCGCGTCCGCGCGACGCGCTCGCGACGACGCTGGTCGCCAAGACGCACCTGTCGCGCGTCGAGATGCGCGCGCTGCTCGCGACGACGGGCGCCACGTGGACCGCGACGCGCGCCGGCATGCTCGGCCGCCGCAAGGTCACGCTGCAGGGCGACAAGCGCCTCGTGCTCTCGCCGTGGAAGAACTGGTTCGTGCTCGCGCATCCCGACGACCTCGGCCCGCTGCCGCCGGGAGGCGGTGGCGTCGATAGCGTCGAGGCGCGGATCAAGCTGCCGGCGTGGCTGTCACAGATCCGCACGATCGAGAAGGAGAGCGGCGAGGACAAGCCGGGGCCGGCGCTCGTCGCGACGCTGACGTTCGACGGCACGCGCATCACGATCCCCGACGTCGGCATCGGCGTGACGTCGCTGCCCGCGCCGACGCGGCTGTCGCTCGCGATGGAGCTCGTCGCGCAAGGCTGGCTCGTGCGCGGCAACATCGTGTTCGCGAACGAGGCCGACGCGCAGGAATTCGAGCATGCGCTGCTCGACGTGCAGAAGCGCGTCGTCGGGAGCTTCGTGATCTCGCGCCTGCTCAAGCGCCAGCACGTGCTCAATCTCATCGCGGGCCTGTCGATCGCGCGGTCGGGTGCGCGTGTGTCGTATGCGACGTCGATCTCGATCAGCGACGCCCGCGCGCTGCTGGCCGCGCTCGGTCAGTCGCTCGCGGACTACTTCGGCCAGTAACGCCCGCGCCATGTCATGCTTGGCGGGTGAGGCTCGCGTTCCATGCGGCCGCCGGCGGTCGGCGAGCAATGCTCGTCGCGTGGGTCGTGCTCGCCGCGTGCGGTAGCTCGCAACGCGCGCCGCTCGCAAAGGCCGGCGACGAGCACGACGACGGTGCCGGCCTGCTCGCCCGCGCGTCCTCGAGCCTCGCGCTCGGCGACACCGACGAGGCGACCGCCGAAGCGCGCATCGTGGCGGTCGAATTCGGCGGCAACAGCTATGGCGGCGCAGCGTACGGCGGTACCGCGTACGGCGGCTGGACGCCTCCGCAATGGGCGTACAACGCGCCGAACCGGATCCCGCACTACAGCGTGATCGCCGGGCTGACGGGCGCGATCGAAGGCACGGTGACGTGGCCGGGCGCGCCGCCGCCGAAGCTGACGACCGCGTGCGGCGTCGTCGACAATCCGTCGCTCCACATCGCCAGCGATCGGGGCGTGCGCGGCGTGCTCGTCTTCATCGACAAGGTCGCGATCGGCCGGCCGCTGCCGTACTACAGCCGGCCCGCGACGGTCGGCGGCGTCATCGTCAAGCACGGCTGCGCGCTGACCCCCTCCGCGCAGATCGTGATGCCGCTGCCCGCCGCGCTTGCGATCAACGGCGATGGCACGCGCGCGCGCGTCCGCGTGACGCCGCCGTCGGGCGCCGCCAAGACGTCCGAGCTCGAAGAAGCGGGACGCGTGATGGTCGAGCTCGCCCCCGGCATCACGCGGATCGACAGCGAGGACGGCAAGCTCGCGGCCGCGTGGGTCGTCACGATCGAGTCGCCGTACTACGCGATCACCGACGACACCGGCCACTTCCGCCTCGACGAGCTCGCCGCCGGCACCTACGACGTCACGTTCTGGCAACCGCCGCTCGCGACGGCGACTCCGACCGGCGTCCTCTCGTATGGCGCGCCGCTCGTCGCGCATCGCACCGTGAAGGTCGAGCCGGGCAAGCCCGCCCATCTCTCGGTCGCGCTGTCCGGCCGGTAACCGGCCATCTCGTCCGGCCGCCGGACACCTCGGACACGCGCGCCAGAAACTCCGCGCGCTTGCGCGTGGCACCGCCCTTGCTCTTCCTCCGCTCCGGCGCCCCCGCGGCGCAAAGGAGAACAGCCATGAAGAAGATGTGGAAAGTGATCTGCCCGATCGAGAAGAAAGACGGAACGGGCACGCACTGGGCGCGGCTCGGTGTCGCGTACGGAAACAAGGACGAGTCGATCAACCTCTATCTCGACTCGCTGCCGATGAACGGCAAGCTGCAGCTGCGCGAGTGGACGGAAGAGGAGCTGCGCGAGCGCGATCAGCGCCGCTCGAGCTACCAGAGCCGCTCGTCGCTGGCGGACCTGCCCGGCGCCTCCGGCTCGCCTGGCTCGTCGGTGTCGAGCGCCCTCGGCGGCACGCAACCGATCCCGTTCTAGCGCCCGCCGCGCTGCAAGCGCGCAAGGCGCTGCCGTGCAGTCAACGCACGCCCGCGCGACGGCGGCCATGTCGTCGCCGCGCGAGGCGCGCATCCCTACCCAAAGGACCAACACTCATGCTCCGCACGATCCACACCACGGTCGCCCTGCTCGCGACTCTGCTCCGCCGAACGCTTGCCCCCGTCACCCCACTCGCGACTCGAGCAGGCATCGCCATTCGCCGCGCGACGAGCTCGATCCGCAGGCTTCCCGCACTCGCGCGCTCGCCCGCGCTCCGCCAGACCGCCGCAACGACCGTCACCACGGTCGCCGCCGTCGCGCTGCTCGTCGCGGCGATGGGCGGCACGTGGACGACGGCGGCCGCCGCGCCGGGCTCATCGGGCACACCGACGCAGATCCCGGGCAGCGCGGTCACGATCCCGGCGCGCATCGCCGATGCACCGGACGAACCGCACCCGCACGCGTCGCACAAGGAGCTGACGGGCAAGATCAACCTCAACACCGCGACGGAGGAGCAGCTGATGCTGCTGCCGTCGGTAGGTCCGGCGAAGGCAGACCGCATCGTCGCCTGGCGCAAGAAGAACGGCGCGTTCAAGCGGACGGCCGATCTGCGGCGAGTGAAAGGGTTCGGCTACAAGACGTTCAAGCGCCTCGAGCCGTTCCTCGACATCAAGGGCGACACGACGCTCGCCCCGAAGTGAAGCCACCGCGACGGTGAAGGCTCGCACGTGAAGGCCACGCGCGACGTGAATGCGCGGAAGGCCGTGCGTGCGCGGTTCGGCGGCGCGATTCGTGGTCCGAGGCGTATCTTGTCCTGCCACCTCTTCCCTCCCGGGTGGCGCCGCCTTGGACTTCGACTCGCTCCGCCGAGCCGCGGTTCAAGAAGTTGTCGCGTTTCGCGCGCGATGGGAGGCTCGATGCATGACGTGGGACGAGATCCGGGCGGCGTATCCGCATCAGCGGGTGTTCGTGTCGGCCGTCGCAGAGCACTTCGATGGCGAGCTGGTTCACTACCGGCCGCTGGACGTCCTGGAGGCTGTGCCAGCGAACGAACGTGCCGCCTTCATTCGGCTCCTCGACCTCGAAATCCTGCACGGGACGGTCGTGGAAGCCGACACGTCACAGCCCGAGCTGACGGGTTTTCCCGTGATTTGCGTGTCTCGTGTCTTTGATTGTGAAGATGAAGAAGTGGCGGTTCCTGCGATGCGTGTCTTTAGACCTAAGGTACAGAGGCCGGCACGCACGGATTGACCGCGTCGTCGTCGACACCGGTTGCACACATACGATTCTCCACCGCACGAAGGTGCACGCCGCTGGTCTAAGCCTGGCGCGCCCGCATCGCATACGGCACGTTGTCGGTATCGGCGGCGACGAAATCAGTGCTGTGCACATCTTCGAGGAGGTCGCGGTCGAGGACGTGCTCGCCATCGCGCCATTTCTTGTTGATGTGGGGCCCGCTCACTATGGGCGTGACCTCGGCGGCTTGCTCGGAATGGACTTTCTCGTGCGCGCCGGTGCGGTCGTGAACCTGGTCGACTGGACGATCGAATTTGCGGCCGGCGCTGTACAGTCGCCGCGATGACGTTGCCCAGCCTCGGCGAGGACGCGAAGCGACTGTGCCAGCAGCTGCTGCGCATCGATACGACGAACCCGCCCGGCAACGAGCGCCCGGCGGCCGAGCTGGTCGCGCGCGAGCTGCGCGAGGCGGGGCTCGACCCGCAGCTCCTCGATAGCGCGCCCAGCCGGACGAACGTCGTCGTGCGGCATCGCGGGTCGGGCAAGCTGCCGCCGCTGCTGCTGACCGCGCACCTCGATGTCGTCGAGGCGGATCCGACGAAGTGGCGGCGGCCGCCGTTCTCGGGCGAGGAATTCGAAGGGTGCTTGTGGGGTCGCGGCGCGATCGACATGAAGAACATGGCGGCGATGTGCGTCGCGATCTTGCGGCGGCTCGCGCGCACCGGAACGCGCCTCGATCGCGACATCATCTTTGCGGCGGTCGCGGACGAGGAGGCGGGTTGCGATCTCGGGTCGCGGTTTCTTGTCGAGAAGCACCGCAGTCTCGTCGAGGCCGAGTACGCGATCGGCGAGTCGGGCGGGTTCTCGCTGCACCTCGGCGACACGACGTTCTATCCCGTGCAGGTCGCCGAGAAGGGCTTCTGCTGGGTGCGCGCGCGGCTGACCGGCGAGCCGGGGCACGGCTCGATGCCGCGCCACGACAGCGTGGTGACCGCGCTGGGCGAGGCGCTGACGAAGCTCGGCACGACGCCACTGCCGCTTCACCCGACGCGCTACGTCGCCGACTTTCTCGATGCGCTGCGCGCGCGCCAGCCCGCGCTGATCCAGCCGCTGGTCAAGCTCGTCGCCCGGCCGCAGCTGCTCGCACGCGTCGCGCGGCTGGTGCCCGGCGCGTCGATCGCGCGGAGCTTCTCGGCGCTGCTGTCGAATACGGCGGCCGCGACGGTCGTGCGCGCCGGCAACAAGACGAACGTGATCCCCGGCCTCGCCGAGTTCGAGATCGACGGCCGCACGCTCCCCGGCCAGACCGACGATGATCTGCTGCGCGAGCTGCGCGCCGTCCTGGGCGCCGACGTCGAGCTCGAGATCATCAAGTCCGCACCGCCGATCGTGACGGAGCCCGTCGCATCACCGGTCTTCGACGCGATCCGCGCCGAGGTCGAGTCGCGCGAGCCGGGCGCGCAGGTCGTCCCGTATCTGATCCCGGGCTTCACTGATGCGAAGTACTTCACGCAGACGGGCGCGCGCTGGTACGGCTTCTCGCCCGTGAAGATCGAGAAGGGCTCCGGCATCCGGTTCGCCGACATGTTCCACGGGCACGACGAGCGCGTGCCCGTGGCCGGGCTGGCGTGGGGCGCCGAGGTCCTCGACGCCGTCGTGCGGAAGATCAGCGTCGCGTAGCGCCGCTCACGCGATCAGTGGCGGGATTCGACGCTCGCGATCGTGCCGCGCCTACTCGGCGCTCGCGATCTTCCACGCGAGGTCGGGGTGCTTCATCAACCGGTCGACCGCGACGTCGAGGTTGCGCTTCTCGTTCTTGACGAGCGCGCGCTCGACCTGGCGATACTTGACGCGGAGGCGCGCGGTCTCGGCGGCGCGGAGGCGGGCGTCGACGATGCTCGGCTCGTTCGGATCGACCGGCCGGACGCTCGGGCGAGTCACCGGATCGAACGGCTCCTGGATCATCGCGATCTCGTCCTGCGTGAAGCCAGAAGTCAGGATGAAGTCCATCAACGGACCCTGGCTGACGTCGGCGAGGCGGATGAAGTTGTTCTGGTCGGCGACGCGATCGGCGAGCTCGGTCAGGCCGTTGCCGCGGATGATCGTCGCGGCGGCGCAGAAGTGGCCGTCGGCGTCGCGCCACACGTTGAGCTTGGTCGGCTCGAACGTGTTGCTCGGGAACACGCCCGCCTTCTGGTAGGCGCGGAACAGCTGGAGGTTGCGGTGGCGCGCCTCGAGCAGCGCCTCGCGGACAGCGGCCCGCGTGAGCACCGGCGCGACGTCCTCGTCGTACGACGGCTGGCGCATGTGGTGCGGCGGCTGCGCGAAGTGCGGCGCGGTCGGCGTGACTGGCGCGCCGGGCACGCGCGCGATCTCGGCCGAGGCAACGGAAGTGAGCGTGCATGCGATCAGGAGCGAGGTCGTGAGCTTGGTGATCAGGCGAAGCGAAGACATGACGGATCCTTTGCGACCGGCGCTTTGCAGGCGCCCGCGCGCCGCGTCCATCGCGGCAGCGCCATTGGGTCTTGCCTGTATCAACGCGGTGCAGGGCAAACCGGTCTATGGGGCGCAAGTGCGCGTCGCCGCGGCGGGATCTCGGGGGCGTCAGGAGGTCGGCATCGTGCGCAGACGGCGGAGCGGGAGCAGACAGAGCGGGACCGCGAGACCGATCGCGACGCCGACCCAGACCGCGACGCGCGTCGTCGTCGCCTGCGCGAGGATGCCCGCGCCGATCGCGACCGGCGGCAGGATGCCGGCGGTGCAGACGAGGATCGCGGCGTTCGCGCGGCCGAGGATCTCCTTCGGCAGCACCGTCTGGCGGAGCGTGACAGCCTGGATGATGAAGGCGACCTGGAAGCCGTCGCTCAGGAGCTGGTGTCCGCAGAGGTACCAGAGCGTGTGCGGGCCGTGCGCGAGCGGGATCAGGAGCGCGGCGACCATGCTGAGCGCGGAGGTCACGATCATCGTCGGGCCGACGCCGATCGCATGTGCGAGCGGACGCGAGAGCAGCGCGCCGCCGAGCGATCCGATGCCGCCCATCGCGACGATCACGCCGAACGTTGCTTCCGACAGGCCAAGCGTGCGGAGCAGGAAGAGCGTGTAGAGCGCGACGAAGAACCCGCTCGAGATCGCGGAGACCATCAGCGCGATCACGATCGGACGGACGTAGCGATGGCCGAAGACGGCGCGCATGCCGACGCGCATGTCGCGGCTCGACTGCCACGTGCTCGACTCGGCGGTCGGCGCGGGCGGGGCCGGCGGCTCGTGAGCGCGGATGCGGCCGAGCATGAAGGCGGACCACAGGTACGTGACGGCGTCGATCGCGACCGCGAGCGGTGCGCCGAGCGCCGCGATCAGCGCGCCTGCGCTGGCGGGACCGGTGACCTCGGCGATCGCCTCCGTCGCCTCGAGCTTCGCGTTGCCCTCGGCGAGGTGGCGCTTGCCGACGAGCATCGGCAGGTACGCGACATCGGTGATCTGGAACAGCGCGGTCGCCGCCCCGACGGCGGCACCGACGAGGATCACGTGCATCATCGAGAGCACGCCGAGCGCCCATGCGAGCGTGAGCGACAGGATCACCACCGCGCGCACGAGATCCGCCGCGACCAGGATCCGTCGCTTGCGACCGCGATCGACGAACCCGCCCGTGAACACCGCGAGGACGACGCCGGGCGCGAGCTGCAGCGCGGCCAGCGTCGCGACCATCGTCTCCGGCTCGCCGAGCGTCTTGACGGCGATGATCGGGAGCGCGGTGCGCGTGATTCGCGAGCCGAACGCGCTGATCGCCTGCGCGCCCCACAGGCGCAAGAAGTCCGCGTGGCGCCAGAGGCTGGGCGCGCGCAGGTCGCTGGCCGTGTGGGCCGCATCGAGCGGCGCGACGCGCGCGGCCTCGAGGGCGCCGCTCTGCTCGGCGACGAGCGGGCCGCTGCGATCCGCTTCGGACATCGGCGGGAAGTCTAGGCGATCACGAGCGCACGGCCATCGGTCGGCGCGCCGATCGTTGAGGGTGCGCTTCGATCCGCAGGTGCGCGATCACGGCTCGGCGAGCGCGCTTCGATCGGCAGGTGCGCGATCACGGCTCGGCGAGCGCGCTTCGATCAGAACGGGATGTCGTCGTCGGGGCCGCCGCCACCGCCACCGCCGCCACCGCCGCCGTAGCCGCCGAACTCACCGTCGCTCGGCGGAGGCGGGCCGTCATCGCTGCGACCGCGACCGCCACCGGCACCGGCGCCATCGCGACCACCGCCGCCGAGGAACTGCACGTCGTTCGCGATGATCTCGGTGATGTAGCGCTTGTTGCCGTCCTTATCGTCGTAGTTGCGCGTCTGGATGCGCCCTTCGACGTAGACCTGCCGGCCCTTCGAGAGGTACTTCGAGCAGATCTCGGCTCGCTTGCCCCACACGACGATGCGATGCCACTCGGTGCGCTCCTGGCGCTGTCCGTTCTTGTCGTTCCAGCTCTCGCTGGTCGCGAGCCGAAGCTCGCACACGCCCTGCCCGCTCGGCGTGTACCGCATATCCGGATCCGCACCGAGATAACCGACCAGGATGACCTTGTTGACTCCACCAGCCATGACGTTGCCTTTCGAGTTCCGAGACACAGCGTCCCGGTGATGTGCCTGCTGTAGCACGCGGCTATGACACGGAGTACAACCGGCTCGATGTACCGCCACCTGCGTATCGCTGTCGTCGTCCCGGCGTTCAACGAAAGCCGCAAGATCGCTGCGACGGTCGCGTCGGTGCCCGGGATTGTCGATCACGTGATCGTCGTCGACGATGCGTCGGGTGATGACACGCAGGTGCAGGCGCTCGCGGCGGCGGCGCGGCGGGCGGCACCGGAGCGCGTCGAGGTCGTGCGGCACGGCGAGAATCGCGGCGTCGGTGGTGCGATCGCGACCGGGTATCGGCGCGCGCTCGAGCTCGGCGCGGATGTCGCGGTCGTGATGGCGGGCGACGGACAGATGGATCCGCGCGACTTGCCCGCGTTGCTCGCGCCCCTCGCGGCGGACGAGGCGGACTACGTCAAGGGCAACCGGTTCCTGCATCCCGAGGTGTGGACCGCGATGCCGGCGTCGCGGATCGTCGGCAACGTGCTGCTGTCGGCGGCGACGCGCGTGACGAGCGGGTACGGACACATCTTCGATTCGCAGTGCGGCTACACGGCGATTCATCGGCGCGCGCTCGCGTCGATCGATCTCGATGCGGTGTGGGCGCGCTACGGCTATCCAAACGACCTGCTGTCGCGGCTGCGCGTCGCGGGCGTGCGCGTCGTCGACGTGCCGGTGCGGCCGATCTACGGCGAGCACTGGCGCTCCGGTATCAACCTGGGGACCGCGCTGCATCCGATCCCGTGGGTGCTGCTGCGCTCGTGGGGCACGCGGCTCGCGGCCCAGCTGCGCAACGCGCGTCGCGACTGAGGCTGCATGACGCGGATCGGCGTCGTCACGACGAGCTATCCGCGCCACGAGGGTGACTTCGCCGGCAGCTTCGTCGGTGCGCACGTGCGCGCGCTGCGCGAGCTCGGGCATGACGTCGACGTGGTCCACGCCCCCGACGACGCTCCGCTGTTCTATCGAGGCGGCGCCCCCGATGCGATCGAGCAGCTCGGCCTGCGCGCCATCGCGCCCGCCGTGGCGACAACGACGCGCCTCTATCGCGAGGTCCACCGGCGCGCGCGCGCGTGGGACGCGATCATCGCGCACTGGCTCGTGCCGTCGGCCGTGGTCGCGCGGCTCGCGGCGCCTCGCCTGCCGTTGCTCGCGATCGCGCACGGCGGCGACGTCTACACGTTGCGCCGCACGCATCTAATGAAACCGGTGCTCACGCTACTGCGCGGAGCGAAGCTCGTCGCCGTCAGCGAACAGCTGCGCGCGCTGGTTCCGGGCGCGGTCGTGCAGCCGATGGGGATCGACGTCGCCCACTTCGCATCGCTCGGCCGCGCGCCGACGAATCCGCCTACCGTCGCGTTCATCGGCCGCTGGGTCCCGATCAAGGGCGTCGACGTGCTGTTCGAGGCGATGACGCACATCGAGCGCGAGGTGCGCCTGGTCGTCGCGGGGATGCTCGACGGACACCACGACGCGACCGTGATCGCGCGCTACGAGCGACCGGAGCATCATCACGAGTATCCCGGCCTCGTCGGCGCGGCCGAGCGCGACCAGCTGCTGCGCGAGGCGAGCGTCGTCGTGATCCCGTCGCGCGTGCTCCCGAACGGCCGCACGGAAGGCACGCCGCTCGTCGCGCTCGAGGCGCTCGCCGCCGGGGTGCCGGTCGTCGCGAGTCGCGTCGGCGGGCTGGCGCAGCTCCCGGTCACGCACGTCCCGCCGGAGGATCCGGTCGCACTCGCGCGCGCGATCGAACGCGTGCTCGACGCGCCGCCGCCGCGGCAGGACATGGCAGCGTTCGACTGGCGCGTCGTCGCGGAGCGGCTGCAGCCATGAACACGGCATTTCTCGTTGCGCGATCGCGCCGCGCCGAGCGCGCGTGCGAAGCGGCGACGGCAGCTGTGCTGGCCTCGATGCGTAACAGCGTACGCAGCGCGGTCCGACCAGTGAAGGCGAACTCGTTGGAATCACGTGACGATCCGGCAACGGCCATGCGATAAACGGGCGTGTCATGGCGGCACACTTGGTGCTAACTCCGCTACCGATGTCCGAGGGTCCGCGGTTCGATGTCTCGGTGATTCTGCCGTTCGGGGACGACGAGGAAGCCGTCGGGATCGCCGTGCGTCGGACCGCCGAGCACCTGCGCAGCCTGGGCGTCGCGTTCGAGATCCTCGCGATCGACGAGGACAGCGGCGACAACTCGCACGCCGTGCTCGCGCTGCTTCGTGCGGAAGTTCCCGAGCTCCGGGTGACGCACGCGCCGGGTCGCGGCAAGGGCGTCGATGTCGGTGCGGCTCGCGCGCAGGGCACGTTGCTCGTCGTCGCGACGCCGGAAGTCGCGAGCGCGTCGCTCGACGGCGTCGGCGAGAGCGTTCGCCGGCTCCTCGCAAACGAGGGTGATGCCGAGGTCGCGATCGGACGGTTCACGGTGGCTCATCGCGTGCGGGCGCTCGTCGCGTTCCGTGGCGCGCGGCTCGTCGGCGCGGCGATGCATCGCCGGCTCGCGAAGCGGCTGCAGGTGCGGAACCTGTCGATCCGGCTCAGCGGCGGCGCGGCGGGTGCGAAGTCTCCGGTTGGCCGACTTCGCGCGTTCGCGCGCTGGTAATCCCCTGCTATCCTAGCTGGGGATGTGGATCTACTGGACCGCCGCGATCTTCTCGCTCGCGTTCCTGATCGTCGTGCACGAAGGTGGGCACTACTTCGTCGCGCGGTGGTGCGGGATGCGCATCGAGCGGTTCAGCATCGGGTTCGGGCCCGGCATCTTCAAGCGACGCTCGAAGAAGACCGGGACGATCTTCCAGATCGCGCCGATTCCGTTCGGTGGGTTCGTCGAGATCCGCGGCATGAACATCGCCGAGGACGTCGATCCCGACGATCGCGCCGCGTATCCGAACCGGCCCGCGTGGCAGCGGTTCGTCACGATCTTTGCCGGCCCCGCGACGAACTATCTGTCGGCGATGGTGCTCGCGTTCTTCTTGTACTGGTGCCACGGCGTCAACAGCTCGTGGAAATGGTTCGAGGTCGCCGCCGTGCAGCCGGGCTACGACGCGCACGGCAAGCTCGAGGTCGGCGATCGCATCCTCGAGGTCGATCACGTGCCGCTGTTGGCCGAGGGCGAATATCACGAAGGCGCGAAGGTCTACACGCAGGACTCGCTGACCGGGCGCGTGAGCGCGAAGAAGGGCGCGCCCGTGACGATCACGGTGCTGCGCGATGGCAAGAAGGTCGACGTGTCGATCACGCCGACGCGCATCGCCGGTCCCGCACAACAGATGAGCATCCTCGCGGACGCGCAGATGCGCGCGTGCTGCAACCTCGCGCTCAAGCACGGCGAGCCGCGCTACTTGCTCGGCATCGGTCCGATTCCAGTTTCCGATGTCATTGACGTCGGGATCGGCACCGCACTCGTCGGGGCGGCCGAGTATCCGATCCTGCAGACGAAGATGATCGCGGGCGGCATCTATCACATCTTCACCGGCGAGGAGAAAGCCGACCCCGGCGGCCCCAAGCGCATCTTCGACGAGTTCGCGAAGGCGTGGCAGCTCGGCTTCCTCACCGGCATCCAGCTGCTGATGGCGCTCAGCGTCTATCTGGGCCTGTTCAACCTGTTCCCGCTGCCCGCGCTCGACGGCGGCCGCCTGGTCTTCCTCGGCTACGAGATGGTGACCCGCCGCCGCGCGAACCCGAAGATCGAAGCGATGGTCCACATGGGCGGGATCATGGTGCTCGGCGTCGTGATGATCCTCGTGACGCTCCGCGACTTCCACGTCTTCAGCTGACAGGCATCGGTCGCGGTTAGGCGCTAGAGTGCGCCGGTGATCGCCTCGGAGGTCCTCGATCGGATTCCGACCGAGCCGGGCGTGTATCTGTTCAAGGATGCGCGCGGGGCGGTCGTGTACGTCGGCAAGGCGCAGAACCTCCGCTCGCGCGTGCGCCAGTACTTCCGTCCGGGCGGTGACGAGCGGTTCTTCGTCGCGGCGGGCTTCCTCGGCAAGGCGGTGCAGGACGTCGAGACGATCGTCGTGTCGTCGAGCAAGGAAGCGCTGCTGCTCGAGAACCACCTGATCAAGAAGCACCAGCCGAAGTTCAACGTGAAGCTTCGCGACGACAAGCAGTACCTCGTGCTGCGCCTCGTCGATCCTAAGCTCGCCGCCGAGGGCACGGCAAAGCGCGAGGTGTTTCCGCGCGTCGAGGTCGTCCGCAACATCCGCGACGACAAGGCGAACTACTTCGGCCCGTATCACTCGGCGACCAGCGCGCGAGAGACGCTGCGCATCCTCAATCGCCACTTCCAGCTCCGCACGTGCACCGATCACGTGCTCGAGACGCGCGGCCGGCCGTGCCTGCAGTACCAGATCAAGCGGTGCAGCGGGCCGTGCGCGATCGACGTGCCGCCGGAGAGCTACGCCGAGCAGGTCGAGGACGTGAAGATGTTCCTGTCGGGGAAGTCGGTCGAGCTCGTCGATCGGTTGCGCACGCGCATGAAGATCCGCTCCGAGCGCGAGGACTTCGAGGTGGCGGCGGCGCTGCGAGACTCGATCGGCGCCGTCGAGCGCACGCTGGCGCGCCAGAACATCGTCCAGGACGAGATGATCGACCAGGACGTGTGGGGCCTGTTCCGCGAGGCCGACAACGTCGAGGTCGTCGTGCTGTTCATCCGCGCGGGCAAGCTCGTCGGGCGGCGCACGTTCCAGCAGCGCGATCAGGAGCTGCCGAATGCCGCCGTGATCAGCGAGTACGTGCAGCAGTACTACGCGACCGGCACGTTCATTCCGGACGAGGTCGTCGTCGGCGTCGACATCGAAGACGGCGAGACGCTCGCCGAGTGGCTATCGCTGTCGCGCGGCAAGAAGGTCAAGCTCGTCGAGCCGCGGCGCGGCACGCGGATGCGCCTGGTCGAGCTCGCCGATCGCAACGCCGCCGCGTCGGCGACGAGCCGCAAGAGCCGCGATGCCGATGCCGATGCGCTGCTGCAGAAGGTGGCGGACCGGCTGTCGCTCCCTCGCCCCCCGCGCCGCATCGAGTGCTTCGACATCGCGCACATCCAGGGCACCGAGACGGTGGCATCGATGGTGACGTTCGTCGACGGCGTTCCGCAGCGCAGCTACTACCGCAAGTTCAAGGTGCGCACGGTCGACAACAACGACTTCGCCGCGATGTACGAGGTGCTGACGCGACGATTCAAGCGCGCGTCGAAGGCGATCGAGAACGACGACCCGGCGTGGGCGCAGCCGGATCTATTGGTGATCGACGGCGGCAAGGGCCAGCTCGGCATGGCGGTGACGGCGCTGCAGGACCTCGGCGTCAAGATGGGCGGCGAGGACGGCCTCGAGGTGATCGGTCTCGCGAAGGAGCGCGACCTCGACGCCGGCAGCGCGCCCGATCGCATCTATCGCCGCAACGTCAAGGATGCGATCCCGCTGCGGCCGAACTCGCCGGAGCTCTACGTGCTCGCGCGGATCCGCGACGAGGCGCACCGGTTCGCGAACACGTTCCACCGCGATCGCCGCGCCAAGCAGTCGCTCAAGAGCCAGCTCGACGACATCCCCGGCATCGGCACGACGCGACGCCAGCGCCTGCTCAAGCACTTCGGCAGCGTGCGCGCGATCCGTCAGGCATCGCCTGAGGAGCTCGCGAAGGCGCCCGGCATGAACAAGAAGGCCGCGCAGCAGGTCGTCGCGTACTTCACGGCCGTGACCGCGGAGGCGTCGGCCGCCGACGACATCGAGCCGGTCGACGCGAGCGTCGATCCGATCCTCGAGCCGGTCTACGA
>JAFAOG010000331.1 GCA_019237945.1 Deltaproteobacteria bacterium
CTGGGACATGTCGGGCGAGAGCGAGGCGGCGTGGCGCGTCGTGCTGCCGACCGGCCTCAACTTCTCGCCGCTCGGCCTCGTTGCGGCCGCGATCCTCAAGAACGAGGGCGACGATATCGATGCGGAGCTCGATGCCCCGCTGCGCATGCGCCCGTATCTGCAGCAGGCGCTGCAGCGCATGGGCGAGGTCTCCGAGGACGAGTACTACTCGCTGTGCGGCCGGCTCGACACGATCGAGCACCTCCACGAGGTCCTGGTCGCGGTCGCCGCGCAGATGATGGGCGACGAGGATGACGACGAGGCGGAGGCCGACCCCGAGCCTGTCGCCGACGAGCCTTCCGGCCCGATCAACTAGAAGATCGTGTTATGCCCTTGGCCATGGCCAGGGGGATCGCGCGTACGCCATCGGTCAATGCTTACCGAGGCAGCCTCGGACGCACACAGACGAAGATCGTGCACATCACCGGTGCGCGCGGTGACCTGATCGCGGCCACGGTGCACATCGCGGTCGACGCGGTCTCCGACCCCGAGCTCGCGGAGCGCCTCCACACCGATGATCCGTCGCTCGCGCTAAACGTCGTGCGCGTCGATGGCAGCGAAGCGGTCCGCGTGCCGGTGCCGGTCATCTATCACGACCCTGCCGCCGAGCTGATGGTGCTCGTCCTCGGCGAGGCCCAGCGCCATCGCGAGCTCGAGGAGCGCATCGCCGTGCTCCAGCAGCTCGCGAGCGACGACGCGCCGGTGCCGCCCTACGCGAAGGAATTCGGCGTGGTCTACGGCGGCGCGGGGCTGCGCCAGTATCTCGAGGCGCGCGCCCAGCAGGCCGTCGCGGTCGTCGGGGCGCAGAAGGACATCGAGCGCCGCAAGGGCGAGATCACGGCGCGCGAGCACGAGCTGCGCGAGGTCCACGCGGATCTCGTCAAGCAGAAGGACGCGCTCGCGAAGGCGCAGGCCCAGGTCGCCGCCGAGCGCGCGGAGCTCGACCGGCTGCGCTCGGAGCAGCGCCAGAAGATCATCGCGGGCGTCGCGACGCCGGCCGAGCCGCTCCACATGCCCGAGCCGACGACGATCGGCCCGCCGCCCGAGCACGTCACGACGCCGGTGCCGCGCCACGACGATGACGACGACGTGCAGACGTCCCTCGGCCACACCGCGCTGCCGCCGAAGGACTTCGCGAGCGAGATCTCGACGCAGTTCGCGACGATCACGACGCCGCCCGCGAAGACGAACGGCACGAATGGCGTGCACGTCGAGATCGACGACGAGATCACGGGCACGTCGATCATCCCGCCGGGCAGCGATCCGCTGACGACCGAGTCGATCGAGATGCCGGTCGAGGTCGATCCGTGGCTCGCGATGTCGGCGACCGATCCGACGAGCGTGTTCCGCGTCGATCAGGGCACCGTGCGCCTCGCGCTGATCGCCGGCGACCAGATCATCCGCGGGCTCGGCGGCAACGTCGACGTCCGCGTGCTGCTTCATCGGGCGCCGTCGTATCCGGTCGTCACCCTCGTGCTCGGGCCGCCCGCGGCGTTTCGCGTGCCGTCGCCGACGCAGCTCGCGGTGCTGCCGCTCGACATCGGCTCGGACCTCGATCGCGCCGTGCTCACCGCGCTCGCGAAGCGGTTCGAGATCCAGCTCGACATCATCCTGCGCGCGCAGCCGATCCGGCGCGTCACGGTGAAGGCGCCGCTCGCCGAGAACGTCGCGTACATCCTGCGCGCCGCCGACGATCACCTGCGCGGCATCCAGGCCGACGGCGAGCAGGAGCCGAGCTATCAGCGCGCGCGCGACCTCGTGCTCGGCGCTGGCTTTGACCTGCTCGGCGTCGAGCATCCCGAGCACCAGGAGTTCCGCGACGAGAAGCTCGCGCAGCTCGCGACCGCCCAGCACCTGCGCCGCGCGATCGCGATCGCCCGCCGGTTCGCGCGCCCGTCCCGCGAGGACTACTTGATCTGCACGCGCGGGTTTCCGCTGACGCGCTGGCGCGAGCTGCGCCGCCACGTCTGCGAGAGCGCGGTCGCGTGGGGCATCTGGATGGGCCCCGAGCTCGCGCAGGTCGCGGTGTCCGAGGGGCTCGCGCGGTCGCGTCGCGATCTGATCGTCAAGCTCGAGGCCGGCTTCGAGACGCTGCGTACGAACCAGAGCGCATTCGACATCGATGCCGACGCCGCCGACGACAACGCGAAGGCGATCGCCGAGGAGGCGAAGGCGCTCGGCGTCGAGCTGCGGCGCAAGGGCACCAACGGCGGCGCGATCAAGTCCGAGGACGTGCCGATGGTCTCGGGCTCGATCGAGCGCACGCCGACGGGCGCACTGCCGCACGCGCAGTCGACCGACGAGCTGATCGCGCAGCTCGACGACAAGAAGAACCGCGTCACGGCCGCCGCCGAGCTGTGCGACCGCGGCGATGCAAAGGCAGCCGCGCCCGTGATCGCGGCGGTCAAGAAGATGAGCCGTGCGGAGGCGGTGCGGATCCTCGGCAAGAGCGTCAAGTTCGGCGCGGTCGCGGCCGGTCCGCTGATCGAAGGGCTGCAGTCGAGCAAGGCGTACCTGCGTCACGGCTGCGCGCTCGCGCTGGCGCTCCTGCGGACCGACGAAGGCACGCACGCGGTGATCGATCTGCTGGTCAGCGAGCCGACCGAAATCTGGCGCGAGATCGCGCGCGCGATCGGGCAGGTCGGCCCGGCGGCGCTGATGCCGCTCGCCGCGCATGTCGGCCGGATGGGGGACCGTGTCCCACCGGCGACCGCCGAGCGCATCGCGTGGGCTATGGCTCACGTTGCGGTCCGCGGCGGCCACACCGCGCTCGACCAGATGGCGTCTGGCCAGTCGGTCGTCGCGCCGATCGCGAAGCAAGCCCTGCAGTTCCATGCGACGGCGGCCCGCGACGAAGTCCGCGTGCGCCCCGGCGGCGAGGCCAAGGACGTCACCGTGAACCGCGCCTTCTCGCGCAGATTCTTCGAGGCCCTCGAAGCGGACCGCCCGGAGGATGCCGCGGCCGCACTGCACGAAATCGACGCAGACGGCGAGATTCTCGACGACGCCGACCTCATCGTGGACGAGGACGAAGAGGTCGACCTCGACGAGTCGGATCTGATCCAGACGTAGCCTGAAAAACCAGGTATGATCGGTCAGACGTAATGAGGATCGGGATCTTCTCCGACGTCCACGCGAACATCGAAGCGATGAACGCGGTGGTCGAAGCCTTCAAGTCGGAGCGTATCGACAAGTACGTCTGCATCGGCGACGTCGTCGGCTACGGCGCCTCGCCGAACGAGTGCTGCGACCTGATTCGCAAGCTCGCCGCGTTCACGATCCTCGGCAATCACGATGCCGCGGTCGCGGGCCGCATGGACTACTCGTACTACTACGACGCCGCTCGCCAGGCGCTCGACCTCCACGCCCGCCAGCTCGCTCCGGAGAACATGGAGTGGCTACGTGGTTTGCCGTACGAGGTCCGCGAAGGCGACCTGACGTTCTGCCACGGCTCCCCGATCAACCTCGAGGAGTTCGAGTACATCTTCTCGGTCGAGCAGGCGTCGCGCTGCCTCGACATCTGGGAAGACCTCGGCATGGTGACGTTCATCGGCCACTCTCACCTGTGCAAATCGTTCGCGCTGACGCGCGACGAGGTGTTCGAGGTGGTCGCCACGAAGTTCGCGATCCGCCCCGAGCACCGCTACATCATCTCGGTCGGCTCGGTCGGCCAGCCGCGCGATTACGACAACCGCGCGAGCTACACGATCTACGACAGCGACGAGAAGACGTTCGAGTTCAAGCGCGTCGCGTACGACATCGATGCGGCCGCGCAGAAGATCTTCTCCGCGGATCTCGAGCGGAACTTCGGCAACCGTCTATTTCTTGGCGTGTAGCCAGCCGTCGATCGCGCCGAGGATCTCGGTATTGCCGTCCTGCGAGTAGGACGCGAGTCGCTTCTCGCACGCGGGCACGGCATCGAGGAACGCGCGGATCGTCTGCGCATCGTCGAGCGTCTCCGCCATCTGGCCGTAGCCCTCGTGCGCGAGGTAGCGCGCGTTGAGGACCTGCTCGAACTGGCGGCCGAGCGGGACGGCGAGCATCGGCTTGCGCAGGTAGACCGCTTCGCCCATCAGCGTGAAGCCGCCGCCGGCGATCACCGCGCGCGCAGAGGCGAGGTCGTCGATGAAGCCGGCCTCCGAGAACGGGCGATAGCGAAGGTTGCCCTCGACCTGCTCGTCCTTGAGGTCGCGGCGCATGCCGTAGAGCCGGCACTCGAGGCCGGTCGCGGCGAGCGTCTTCGCGAGACCCTCGTTGCCTTCGCCGGTCGTGTAGACGAGCAGGTGCTCGCCGGGGCGGCGGTTCGCGGCGAGGATCTCGGGGCGCAGGATCGGCGGGAACAGCCGCGTGTTCTCCTTGCGGACCGGCGGCTCGAAGAACGTCGTGATGAAGTACTCGTCGCAGAACGGCAGCTTGCTCTTGATGAACGCCTTGGTGACCTCGAACTCGGCGCGATGGCCGGCGATCACGTCGTCGGGGATCAAGCAGCGGTTGATGATCTGCATGTTGTCGATCGACAGCACCGGCAGCCGCTTCTGCTTGCCGTAGAGGTATGTCCACGACTCGAAGTCCGAGATCACGACATCTGGCTGGAATCGATCGACGAGCTGGAAGTAGCTGATGATGTTGTTCGGGATGCCGGTCGCGCCGCTGAGGATGTTCGACCACAGCGTGTGGCCGAGCCGCACCCGGTTCTCCTCGTAGATCATGTGCAGGCCGTGGATCCCGTTGACGCCGGCGAACCGCTTGCGCAGGAAGTCGGTGGCGCGGCCCGATGCCATGATCTCGACGTCGTGCTCGCGCGTCAGGTGCTCGAGGATCACGCGCGAGCGCATCGCGTGACCCATGCCTTCGCCGACGACGCCGTAGAGGATTTTCACGCGCCGAGCTTACTCGGAGCGGAGCGCGGTCTGGGCGAAATGCATTCCGGATTCGCGCGCGGTAGCGAGCTGCTCGTCGTCGATCACGCCGTCGCGGCGCATCGCGCGCAGGATGATGTCGACGCGGGCCGCGCTGTCGGCATCGAGTCCACCGGCGCGGCGCACGCGGCGGCTCATCGACTCGGGCTCCGAGGTCATCGCGGCGAGGAACGCGGCCTGCTTGATGTTCAGCTCGCGCGGCGACACGGCGAACCAGTGCGTCGCGGCGGCGCGCAGGCCGAACACGTGGGGCCCCAGCTCGATGATGTTGAGGTAGCGCTCGAGGATCTGTTTCTTGTCGAGGCGCTGCTCGAGGCGCCAGGTCAGCACGGCCTCCTGGAGCTTGCGATCGAGCGTGCGGCGCTGGGTGAGGAAGCTGTTCTTGATCAGCTGCTGCGAGATCGTCGAGCCGCCGCGCGCGATGCGGCGATCGCGCAGGTCGATCTCGAGTGACTTCCCAATCTGCGTCAGGTCGAAGCCGTGGTGATCGAAGAACCGGCCGTCCTCGGCGCTGACGAACGCGAGCGGCACCCAACCGGGCAGGCGGCGCAGCTCGTACCACGAGGCTTCGGTCTTGCCGACCTTGCCGTGCGAGCCATCGGCGAACGTCTGGTCGAGCGTGCCGGTGAGCTGGGTGACGTCGGCGCCGGGCGGCTCCGCGGTGACCGTGCACTCGTTCGCGAGGTCAGCGGTGAGATCGACGCCCTGACCATCGGGCGCCGCGAGATCGATCGCGAGGCGCGCGTGGCCGCCGAAGTTGCCGGTCATCGCCATGCCGTCGAGGGGGCCGCGAACCTCGGCGGGCAGCGACGCGAGAAGATCCGTGCACGGCGCGGTTGCGAGGCGGAGGTCGACCTGGCCCGAGGCGGGCTGGCCGCGGCGCCACCAGCCGTTCGCGGTCCAGTGCGCGCGGCCGAGATCGAGCGATGCGTGATCGAGCGCGATCGCCTCGGGAGACAGCGCGAGCGAGCCGCGAACGGCGGCCGTCACGGGAATCGGCTGCTCGGCAAGCGCCTTGTGCTCGATGTGGATGCCCTCGACGCTGCCGTCGACGGTGAGCTGCAGGGCAGGGCCGGTGCGCTTGACGACGAGCTCGCCGGAGGCGCGACCGCCGTCGAGCAGCAGCGCCTTGGGCGCGAGCGGCGCGAACGGACGCAGCGGGATGCGATCGCCGCGCAGCGTGACGGCGAAGCTCGGATCGATCGAGACCGCGAGCTCGCGCGCGACACCGCCGTCCTCGAGGGCAGCGCGCACCTCGAGCGAGCCGTTGCTGGCGAGCCGGCCGAGCGCGACATCGCGCAGCGTGATCGCCTTCTCGCCCGCGACGTAGAGCGAGCCAGTGCCACCAACCGCGAGCACGCGTCCGAAGTGGACGTGCGGCAGCGAGACCTCCGCTGCGCTGCGCGCCAGC
The DNA here is from genome assembly GCA_019237945.1 of Deltaproteobacteria bacterium. Classification (GTDB taxonomy): domain Bacteria; phylum Myxococcota_A; class Polyangia; order Haliangiales; family Haliangiaceae; genus JABFXX01. Next base: position 6,370 of record JAFAOG010000331.1, read on the forward strand.
TCGAGGTCGCCGCGCAGACCGCCGGCCTCGCCGTGCACGCGCAGCCGGCCGGTGATCACGCGCACGCCGGTCTCGTCGGGGACGAGCTCGACCCCATCGGCCGCGATCTCGGCGACGTTCGCGATCTTTGCGGTCAGCGTGCCGGAGCTGACGACGATCCGGCGCACGCGATGCGCGCCTTTCGTCGAGGCCGTGGCGCCGCCGCCGCGATGTGCGAGCTTGCGCACGACGCGCGCGAGATCCGAGTCACCGCTGCGATCGACCTCGAGCGACACGCGCGGTCCCGCGACGCGGATCTCGTCGGCGCCGAGCTGGCCGTCGAGCAATGACTCCAGCGCGACGCTCGCCTCGATCGAGTCGGCCTCGACGAGCGTCCCGAGCGCGACATCGCGCAGCCGCACCGTGCCGGTGAGGTCCGCATCGACGCCGCCGATCCGCGCCGGGACTCCGGCCGCGCTGCCGAGCCGGTCGGCGAGCTGTTCGGTGCGGTGATCGACCCACGCGACCGCAGCCGTCGGCACGCCGATCGCGAGCGCCGCGGTGGCGATGAGGACGTTGCGTTCGCGGGATGAATTCATTCAGTGCGCAGGGGGGGCAGGCTCGCGGCGATCCTCGCCGACGAACGAGCGCTGCACGACGCGCCGCTCGCCGCGACCGCGCCGCGAGGTCAGGCCGGCGCCGCTCAGCATCGCCTCGCACAGCTCGCCGAACGAGATGCCCGCGGCATCGGCGATCTTCGGCAGCAGCGAGGTCGGCGTCAGGCCGGGGACCGTGTTGACCTCGAGCACGTATTCGTTGCCCGAGTCGGAGACCATCATGTCGACGCGCGTTGCGCCCGAGCAGCCGAGCGCGACATGCGCCCGCAGCGCCTGCGCGAGCACGCCGCGATAGCGCTCCGGCGACAGCCGCGGCGGCACGAAGTAGTCGGTCGCGCCGCGCGTGTACTTGTTCTGGTAGTCGTAGAAGCCCTCGCGGGGCGCAATCTCGACGGCGCCGAGCGCGCGATCGCCGAGCACGGCGACCGACACTTCCTTGCCGGCGATGAACCGCTCGACGAGCACCTCGTCGTCGAACGCGAACGCCTTCTCGACGGCCGGCGCGAGCTCCTCGAACGAGCCGCAGATCGTGACGCCGACCGAGCTGCCCTCGCGGATCGGCTTGACGACGCACGGGAAGCCGAAGTCGCCGTGAACGCCCGGGAGGTCTTGCAGGTCGTCGAGCGTCAGCGTGTAGTACGCGGGCGTCGGCAGGTTGTGGAGGCGGAACAGCTCCTTCGCCTTGCCCTTGTGCATCGCGAGCGCGGACGCCATGACGTCGGAGCCGGTGTACGGGATGCCCTGCAGCTCGAGCAGGCCCTGGATGCAGCCGTCCTCGCCCCACCGGCCGTGCAGCGCGATGAACGCGACATCGATCTGCTCCTGGCGCAGCGCGACGTCGACGTCGTGATCGACATAGATCGGGATCGCGTCGTGGCCGCGCTCCCGGAGCGCATTCAGAACCGCCTCGCCGGTGCGCAACGACACCTCACGCTCGCTGGAGAGGCCCCCGAGTAGCACGCCGATCTTGCGGAACTTCATGTGGATCCAACACTCCAGGAACCCGCCCTAGTCCGCAATTTTTTGGCTGGAAAGCATGGTAAGACGCCGCCCGATGGCGAAGGCGAAGAAGAGCACCGACGAAGCTGCGACCGACGGTGCCCCGAAGAAGAAGGCGCCGGCCAAGAAGGCCGCTGCTCCGAAGAAGAAGGCGGCGGCCCCCAAGAAGGGGCGCGGGAAGAAATCCACGGAAGAGCTGCCGGTCTCGGAAGAGGCCTCGGCCGCTGAAGTGATCGACGCCGAGATCCTCTCCGAGACGCCCGTCGAGGCCGCGCCGATCGCGTTCGAGCCCGCCGACGACGACGAGGAAGAGACCGTCCAGGAGGCGCCCGAGCTGTCGGACGAGGAGCGCGAGCTGTCGGCGATCTACGGCGATGTCAGCGCGCCCGCGACCGCGCACGGCGAGTTCGCCGACGCCAAGACGCGCGACGAGGACCGGCCGATGATGCCGGAGATCAACGCGCGCGAAGAGCGCAAGAACATGTGGCAGGAGCGTCGCGACCGCCGCAAGCAACGCCAGGAAGAGCGCCGCATGCGCCGCGAGCAGCGCGGTGGTGGCGGTGGTGGCGGCGGTGACCGGGGTGGTGACCGCGGCGATCGCGGCGGCGAGCAGCGCCGTCACGAGCAGCGCCCGAACGAGCATCGCCAGGGCGACCACCAGCAGCATCGTCTGCAGCAGCCGCCGCAGCAGCACCAGCAGCCGCCGGCGCAGGAGCGCCGCTTCGAGATGCCGATCAATGGCCACGAGCCCGAGGATGGCCTCGCGCGCGTCGGCACGCCGCTCGGCGATGCCGCGGCGACCGTGTTTGCGCAGCTTCGCAACGGCCAGCCGCTGCCTGTTCGCCAGCTCGCCGCGATGATGCGCAAGCGCTCGCTGGTCAACCAGGACCCGGAGCAGCTGTGGCCGCAGCTCAAGGCCGAGCTGCTCGGCGACGAGCGCAGCTACCGCACGCTCGGTCTGCGCCCGCGCATCGTCTATCGCGGCCGCGATCTGTTCGCGCCCGGTCCGGTGGCGATGAGCCAGACGGCCGAGGCCGAGGCGGGCGTCGCGAACGCGCTGTCCAAGCTCGCAACCGCCACGCACGGTGCGCTCGCCAGCCGGCTGCGCCGCGCGTCGCCGCAGGGCTTCGAGCGGATCATTCACGCCTACCTCGTCGCCGCGGGCTACCGCGAGATCGAGTGGGTCAAGCGCGTCGGCGGCATCGCCTACGCGTCGTGCACGGCGCCCGGCATCTCGCGCACGATCCTGATCTCGGCGCGCTCGGGCGATCAGCCGATCGATCGCCGCGGCATCGGCGAGCTGCGCGTCGGCGTCGAGGCGAAGGACCTCGTCGCGGGCATCCTGTTCTCGGCGACCGAGCTGTCGGAAGACGCCGAGCGCGAGCTAGAGCGCGCGGGCCGGTCGATCAGCGTCGTGTGCGGTGATCAGCTCGTCGCGACGCTGATCAATGCGGGCGTCGGTGTCGTCAGCTCGGCGGCGCCGCTGCACTACCTCGACGACGCACTGCTCGACGAGATCCTCGCGGGCTGATGAACTGGGACTATCTCGGCCGCGCGGAGTACGAGCCGACGCTCGCGCGCCAGCTCGCGCTGCGCGACCAGGTGTGGGCCGGCGGCGAGGGCCTCGTGCTCTTGTGCGAGCACCCGCCGGTGATCACGCTCGGCCGCTCGGCGAACCGCGCGAACGTGCTCGCCGCCGACGACGTCCCGGTCGTTCCGATCGAGCGCGGCGGCGACGTCACCTATCACGGCCCGGGGCAGCTGATGGTCTACCCGGTCGTGCGCGTGAAGTCGGTCGTCGACTTTCTCGCTCGCGTCGCCGGTGCGCTCGCCGAGGCGTGCGAGGTGTTCGGCGTCACGGGCGCGGCGTGGCGGCGCGAGCCCGCGGGCCTGTGGCTCGGCGACGCGAAGCTCGGCGCGTGCGGCATCCACGTCGCGCGCGGCGTCTCGACGCACGGCTGGGCGCTCAACGTCGCGACGCCCCCCGATGCCTGGCGCCGGATCGTGCCGTGCGGGCTGTCGGTGCGGCAGGTGTCGGTCTCCGAGGCCGCCGGTCGCGAAATCGCCGTCGCGGACGTCGCACGCGAGGCCGGCCCGCGCATCGCTGCCGCACTGTCATAAGGCTGTGGGATAACGCCCCCGTGGCGCAGATCGTCGTCCTCTACAACACCGACTTCGACGAGGAGCAGTCCAAGCAGACTCCCGACCTGACGTCGGTTCGCGATAGCGCGAAGGCGATCGCGGTCGCGCTCCACGAGTCCGGCCACACGGTCGAGCTGACCGGCGTCCACGGCGTCGAGGTCTACGCCGTCCTCGAGCGCCTCCATCGCGCACGCCCGGATCTGCTCTTCAACCTGTGCGAGTCGATGGACAACGATGCGCGCAACGAGCCGACGTTCGCGGGCCTGCTCGACCTCTTCAAGATCCCGTACACGGGCGCGGACCTGCTCGCGCTCGCGTCGTGCCTGCACAAGCACCGCACGAAGGAGATCCTGACCGCGCACCACGTGCCCACGCCGGCGTACCGCCTGCTCCGCACGGACGCGGATCTCGCAGGCCTCGCGTTCGACCGCCCGTGGTTCGTCAAGCTCGCGCACGAGGACGCCTCGCTCGGCATCACGGAGGCGAACGTCTGCCGCACGCCCGCCGCGCTCGCCGCGCGCACGCGCGAGCTGTGGGCCGAGTTCCGCGAGCCCGTGCTCGCCGAGCACTACATCGAAGGACGCGAGGTCAACGTCACCGTCTTCGGCTGGCGCGAGTCCCTCGAGGTCCTGCCGCTCCACGAGATCGACTTCGCGGCGATGCCCTCCGACCGCCCACGCATCGTCAGCTACGCCGCGAAGTGGGACGAGTCGCATGTCGACTACGCCGGCACCAAGCCGGTGCCCGTACAGAACCTCGCGCCGGCCGTCGCCGCCGACATCGAGCGCGTCGCGAAGGCCGCATTTCGCGCGGTCGACCTGCGCGACTACGGCCGCGTCGATCTGCGCGTCGATGCGGCGGGGACGCCGTGGGTGATCGACGTCAACCCGAACCCCGACATCTCGCCGGATGCCGGTGTCGCGCGCGCGGCGGCCGCGGCCGGCATGCCGTATCCGAAGATGGTGGCGCGGATCGCCGAGCTCGCGCTGGCCCGCTACCGCTCGTAGTGCCGCGCCGCAAAGATCGATCTACCGCAGAGGTAGCAGCGGGAGCAGAGGTTCGGAGCAGGCGCTGCTCCGGGCCGTGCTCCAGAGGATCTAGCCCCAAAGAACCCAAAGAACCCAAAGGGCCGGAGAGCAGCGCGTGTTCCAGGCGTGTTCTGTGCGTGTTCCAGAGATTGAGCCGCCAAGACCGCCAAGACCGCCGAGGGAAGAGATTGCTTGCGGGCTTTGCGTCCTCGAGCCAAGGGCCGAGGTCCGGTGGCGCTTCGCCAGCGGACCGAGGCAGGTTGCGGGCTGCACTGAGCTCGCGCTCAGCTCTCCTCCGGCTCTGGGCTTTGGGCTCTTTGGGTTCTTTGGGGCCCAACCCCCTGGGTCTGAGCTCTGGGCTTGGCGCCCTTGGCGTTCTTGGTGGCTAGATCCTCTGGGCTCTGCCGCCTAGTCGTCGTCCTCGCCGGCGTCCTCGCCCGCGAGGCGGCGCAGCTTCTTCTGCAGGCCGAAGCGCGAGAGGCCGAGCAGCCGGGCGGCCACCGTCTGGTTGCCCTTCGCGCGCTCCATCGCGGCCGTGATGTACGCCTGCTCGGTCGCGGTGAGCGCCGGCTTGAGGCGGAGGTCCTCCGTCGGTGCGGGCTTCGCGGGCTCGGGGCGCGCGGACGCGGCTGCGATCGCCTCGGGCAGGTCGCCGACGTCGATCACGTCGCCGCCCATCGCGACGCCGCGGGCGAGCGCGTTCTCGAGCTCGCGGATGTTGCCGGGCCAGCGGTGGTGCGCGAGGGCGCGCAGCGCGGCGCGGGTCAGGCGCGGCGGCTTGGTCGGCGAGAGCCGCGCGAGGAGCGACTCGACGAGCAGCGGGATGTCGCCCTCGCGATCGCGCAGCGGCGGGATCGGGATCAGGATCACCTCGAGGCGGAAGCGCAGGTCTTCGCGGAACGTGCCGGCCGCCGCGAGCTCGGCGAGCGAGCGCTGCGATGCGGCGATCACGCGGACGTCGACCTTGCGCGTCTTGCTGTCGCCGACGCGGCGGACCATGCCGTCCTGCAGGACGCGCAGCAGCTTGGCCTGCATCGCGGGCGAGGTGTCGGCGATCTCGTCGAGGAAGAGCGTGCCGCCGTCGGCGACCTCGAACAGGCCGCGGCGATCGCGATCGGCGCCGGTGAACGCGCCGCGCACGTGCCCGAACAGCTCGGACTCGAGGAGCGGCTCGGGGACCGCGGAGCAGTTGATCGCGACGAACGGGGCGTCCTTGCGCGGGCCGTTGTCGTGGAGAGCGCGCGCGACGAGCTCCTTGCCGGTGCCCGACTCGCCGATCACGACGACGGGGAGCGAGGTCGCGGCCGCGCGGTCGACGAGATCGAGCATGCGCACGGTTGCCGGCGAGCGGCCGACGATCCGTTCGTAGCGATGGCGCAGCCGATCGCGGTCGGGCAGGTCGGACTTGACGCGCGCGAGCTCGGCGTCGCGCTCGGCGAGCTCGTTGCCGAGGCGCTGGTTCAGAGCCTCGACCTCGCGCGTGGTCTTGCGGAGGTCGTCGGTCAGGCGGGCGTTCTCGATCGCGATCGCGGCGATGTCGGCGAGCTCGCCGAGCACGGTGGCCGCGATGTCGTCGAACGCGCCGCCGCGCAGCCGATGATCGACGTAGATGCAGCCGGTGACCTGGCCGCGCTGGCGCAGCGGCACGGCGAGCACCGAGCGCAGGCGCAGCGCCGCGACGCTCGCCGCGATCGCGAAGCGCTCGTCGACGCCCGCATCGACCGTCAGCACGGGCTCGCCGGTCTGGGCGGCGCGCTCCGCGATCGAGCGCGACACGCTGCGCTCGCCCGTCGCGAGGTCGCTCATCGCGAAGTTGCGCGACACGACCGGAGCGAGCGCACCGTCGGGCTGGCGGAGCAGCAGGAAGCCGCGCTCGGCGGCGGTCAGCTCGATCGCCGTATCGATCACCTCGTCCAGGATGCGGTCGACATCCGGCTCGACGTTGAGCCGCCTCGACAGCGTGAGCAGCCGGCGCAGGTGCGCGGCGCTCTCGGTCGGCGACGCGGCCGGCGCGCGCGCGGCCTCGGGCGGCAGCAGCGCGAGGTCCGGATCGGCATCGAGCGCGGCGCGGAATGCGGGAGCCGCACTCGCGACGATCGCGGCGTGGGCCGCACGCGCGCGCTCCGCCTGCGCCTTGGCGAGCGCGGTGTCACCCGCCTGCTGCGCGAGCTTGCACGCGACCGCGTGGGCCCGGAACGCACGCTCGAGGCGATCGGCAGTGCTCGCGCGCGCGGCGACCTCGGCACACGCGCGGGCGGCGGCGAGCCGCACGGCGGGATCGCTGCGATTCGCGAGATCGAGGCGAGCGCGCGCGATCGTCCAGCGGTCGCGGTCGTCGTCGCTCGCGATCACGGATTCGGGCGCGCTGACCGACTCGCCAGCCTCGGCGAGCGCGACGTACGCGCTGATCTGTGCGTGCGCATCGCCGTGCTCCTTGCCGATCGCGAGCGCTTCGAAGTACGCGGTCTTCGCAGGCGTCGCGTTGCCGAGGCGGCGCTGCGCATCGCCGAGCACGAGCAGCGCGAACGCCTTCAGGTGCGGCGACGCTTCGCGCGCGAGCGCGGCCTCGGCGGCCGCACGGGCCTCCTCGGCGAGCCCGACCGCGAGCAGCGCGTTGCCGCGGTTGAGGTCCGCTGCGATCTGCTCGGTCGTCGCGCCGAGCTGCGCGAACACGCGGCTCGCGGCGGCAAGGCGGGGCAGGGCCTCGCTCGCGCGTCCGCGCTCGGCGAGCACGGTACCGAGGTTGAGCTCGGCGGTCGCCGCCGCATGGATCTCACCGATCGCCTCGAGGCGCGACGCGGCCTGGCGATACCGATCGCTGGCGAGCGCGAGCTGGCCGCGCTGCTGGGCGACCATGCCGCGCAGCGACAGCGCACGGCCGAGCGTCGCCTCGTCGGCGCCCGCTTCGAGCGCCGCGAACGCGCGATCAGCCTCGTCGAGCTCGCCGAGATAGAACGCCGCGAGGCCGGCC
>JAFAOG010000368.1 GCA_019237945.1 Deltaproteobacteria bacterium
GGCGACAGCGCCGGCGAGAGCACGACGGTCGAGGCGCCGCTCTGCATACTGCGGCCGCTGCTTTCTCCGACTTCAGAGGCCGCGTTCGCCGGCTCTCTTACTGCAGCTCAGGTGAAGAAGCTGCACGATGTCCGGCAGCTCTTGACAAACCTCATCAACACCGTCGAGCTGCCGTATCGCTTCCCTGGTCCTGGCTTCCCATACGGGGATTGCGAAATCTCAGGCATCAAAGCGACGGTCCACGACATTCACGTCAGCACAGATGCCACAAAGAACTTGGTCGAGCTCACCATCAACTTCGATCAGTCGACGTTCACGGTTTGTTTCGACAACCGGCATGATGTCGATACGGATGGCTCGTGGGCTATCCACATTTTCTTCGCGCCGTTTGTTGGCCCGCGCCTGAACTCGGGCCTTGACGCCGCAACAGCATATTCGGGCGTCACGTTCACGCTCGTGGACGTTCAGGTGACCGGAGAGCTTGATACGCCTGGCCCTGATGTCGATCTAAGCTTCCTCGACGATCAGTTGACCGAAGCTCTGCGGCCGTTCGCCAACCAAACGATTGCCGGCATCATGCTCACGGCTGGAAGCCTGCGGACGGACCCCAACAACGGTCTCCTTGACCTGCCGGATGTAACGAGTTGCATCGTTCGCGACCCCGCGCACGTTCTAGGTCTGCCACATCAGTGCCCCATCGGTGGCATCCCCCAGATATGGACGACCCGCGTCGATAACGGACTGGTAATGAACTACGAGGCCCTATGTCCATGAAGCGCATGTTGGCCGTGGCTTGCGCCGCCGGATGCTCGAGTGGCGGTGGCGGATCCGCTGGAACATCTGGCTCGGACGCCGCCGGTTCTGGATCTGGCGTCACATTCAGCCAATTCTCCCTGTCGGGAAGTGTGAGTGATTCGCTCGCGACGCTAACGAACGTGCGTGTCGTTGTTGGTGTGGCGAGACCAAGCGACCTTCCCCAGGCGATTTACTGCGAGCGTTTGCTCGTACACGACGATCACATGGCTCCCGCGCTTCCAACGTCCTACTCTCTTTCACAGCTCCCATACGGCAATCTGACCCTCGTCGCTCTCGTCTTGCCGAGTCAGACTTCCAAGGCGCCATACGCGGCGTATCCGCTGACGGTGGACAACGAAGGCGTCCACTACTTGTCGCCGATGACGACCACGAAGGTAGATCTTTCGATACAAGGCACCGCGCCATATGAATGTCCGTAGGCTCATTGTGTCCGTGCTGATCGGCGCATGCGGGGCCGACGGGAAGAGCGGGCCGCCGACGCGGCCGGGCGAGGACGCTGCGCCGTGCGAGTTGGTTTCGGCTAGCTATCTGATCGACTCCGTCACAGTTGCGAGCGATGTCAGCTTGGACCTCAGCGACCCTCCCGATGGGATCCCCGACTCGAACCAGTTCCCCGATCTGTCGCTCGACTGCTTCGGCGCGCCGCTCTCAGATGCGATTCAACGCGCCTTCGCGTCACATCATGCGCTCTGGGTGGCGACCATTGACAGCTGCACGGACCCGACGAATCCGTATGCCCGAATTTCCTTCGAGCGAGGCGTCATGATCGATACATCGTCGCCGGCGACCGTTACCGTCGTGAGCGACGCGAGCGTTGCGGCTGTGGGTACGAAGCGCTCGAATAGCTTCGACGCGACGCGAGGCGAGGGTGCGGTTCCGATCTCGGTTGTCACCGATGTGGCAGCCGATACGTCGGACACCGGTTGGGAAGAAGGATACAACTTCACGTCACACATCGACGTCATTACGCCGTCCGTCATCGACGGATACGTCGCGTTCGCGGTGGACACCGCGACGAGCATTCCGTTGATCAGCGGCCCTCTCGCACACAGTATCGATGCTGCCGTCGCGAGCGATCCGGGATGCCCGGCAAACTGCTCCAATCCATGGATCATGCAAATGGTGTCGGCTTTTGACGTCAACGGCGATGGGATGGTCGACACGTCAGAGGTGATGTCTCGTAACCTGGACATCATCAACGTGTTTCCGTCGCTTGATCTGTTGAGCCCAGTCAACGATCAGCTGGTGTACTGGCCAGGCCATGATCGGGTTGCGGACTCGATGGGAACTAGTTTTCGTTTCAGGGCGACTCAGGTTTCGGTGACCCGATAGGAGGAACGATGGAGCGACTCGGTCGTTACCTAGTACTTGCGACTGCGCTCGCAAGCATGGGCGCGTGCGGGCAGGGCGGCGGTCACACAAAGGCGCATGACGATGCCGCTCCGCAGGGCAGCGACGCCGCGCCATCCGTCGGCACCGACGTGTCTGGCGTACTCAGCGGGACGGCCTTCAAGCTGCAGTACGCGGCGGTGAATCGCGGTCCCCTCACGTGGGTTTGTGTTTCAAACGTGATGCTGACATACGCGGAGTGCAGCGGTTCAGGCGGCCCTGCGCGAATCATGGTTCTTGGCCCGTACGCCTACGACCAGAACGGAGCTGCGCGGTGGAGCCTCCCGCAATTGGGGCTTTACAGAGTCGGCGCAAGCCCGGTTTCGGAGATGGCCGTCACCGGGACGCTGATGGTCATGAAGGACGATGCAGCTACCGGCGATCTTCAGCTCACGATGAACGTGAACTTCGGTGAAACACCGGCAACTAGCGGTGCGGTCGCGATCACCCCGTAGGCCGACCGAACGCCAAGCGACGTCCGGGCAGCATTTCTCCGACGGCGTTACGGAGCCGCTTAAGAGAGCGGCGACGCGCCGCTCAACGCCTACTGCCACGTGCTACGAGCGTTTGCGCGTTCGCGTTGGCTGCGTTGTTGTCTTGCCCGCTGGTGTTGCGTGTAACGCTGCCCGCGTTCCACTTCTGACGACGTACCGTGAGGCTACGATCGGGCTCTGATCGCGGAACTCGGTCTGACTATTTCTTCGCGGCGGCGAGAAGTTCTAGCGCTCTCACTCGTTCGACGTATCCGAGTACAAGACGTAAGCTGATGACGCTGCTCACCGCTCCGATGGCGATCAGGGCGCAGCCAGTGCTCGCCGTATCAATGACGAGGTCGCCAACGTGGATGCCGGAAAGGGCGTGGTCTCCGAGGAATAGTGCTGTGAACCCCGCGCCCACGATCGCCAGATTTATTCCGCCAAAGATCAATACGACTGAAAGAGGTACGGGGCCGCCACCTGCGCCAGGGCCGAGTTGGTGGTAGTGGTGCTTGAAGACGAGGCCAAGGTCGGGAAAGTGGAACCCGACAACAACGTCACGTCTCTGATCGAGTGTGACTTGCTGTCTTAGCGCCTCGCTGGTTGGCGTGACGGCGTATGAGCGGGCAAGGCGCACGGCAAAGCGCAGCCACGCCAAACCGATAAGCACCCAGGCCCAATTGAGAAACGTCGCGCCCTGCATATCAGCTCTTCAGGACCGCTTTCGCGATCATTACGAAGGCGACCGCGCCTACGCCGACGCACGCCACGCCTGCATTGCCAGTATTCATGTCGAACCAGGCGACATGCAGCTGCGTGGTTCCTGTCGCCTTAAGCACGAGCGCGACGATCCCAGCGCCGATGATTGCCAGCGACACAAAGAAGACCAGCCAGAGCACCAACCCGTGTTTCGTTCCGTCTCCAGCCATCGGCTTCTCCTGCAAAGACACTGCGACCATTCTACTTCGAGCGCGTGACCGAAAGTGGTCCTCCGTCAGTGCCGGGTCTTTCTCCACCTCGGCGTGCTCCAGCGCGTTTCGCAGCTCGTCATCTGTCACGTATGAGTCAAGCTCGACTGATCGACCACTGTCCGTCACGACGATGAACGCTGGGGAATCGAGCGACTGCTCCCGGGACTAGCGTTCGGCAGCGTAGGCGCTACGAGATCGTGCGCTCCGTCGCTCTGTGCGAGCTTTCGATTTTGCAATGCGCTAGCTTTGTGGGTGGCCATGAAGAAGCTCATGCAGTCGCCTCGCCCGGCCGTTAGGTTGGCTGCCGAATCGATCGAGCCAGAGTACTTTGACCTCCGAGCTACGCAGCCGACCACTTGGTTGAGCAAAGCGACGGAGCTCCGGCGCGCGGCGCAACTTGTGGCTAACGGCATCGCCGGTGATCTTGCCGCAACGCGCGCAGCCCACGAAGGGCAGCACGTCACGCAGAAGCCACCCGCGCTGGACGGAGTCTGGTTCCACCTCCTCGCAACGATGCTCGAGAACGTCTTCAAGGGACTGCTCGTGGCGAGATCGAAAAGCTGGACCCAGGAGCCACGAAAAAAGGGCCACCTCGACAAGGCGCTCAAAGGCCACGACCTAGTGAAGCTTGCAGAACGGGCAAGCCTTGCCCTATCGGACGAGGAACGCGCGTTCGCAGATCTTGCGAGTAACGCGACCATTTCCTGGGGCCGGTACCCTGTTTCTGTAACGCACCACGAACTTCGCCTGGGCCTTACTTACAAGCACGCTGCAGTCGAGCAGATCGCGGAGCGTCTCTACGCGCGAGCTGGCGCGGCGCTGATCGCTGAGCTACGAGCGTGCGGTTGGACGTTCAAGCATGGCAACGAAGAGCTGATCGGCGACGCTACGGCCCGCTACATGCTCTACGGCGATCCTCCGCCTTCCGCGCACTAAGGTTGAGCCCCCCCTGTCGTCAAAGCGCTTCATGAGGCTTGATCGTCATGAACTGTCACGCCGCTTGGGGCGTCGACAGCGTTGGCGGCAGGCGCGCAACAATGGATCTGCAAGGTCTCCCTGTCCCGCCGAGCGTCAGCACCTCGGCCCTGCGAAGCACCTGGCCGACGGTGAAGTGATCAGAGGGCTGTGGGTGCGTGGATGGTTCGTCACCGTTTGGAATTGAGCGAGCGAGACACGCGCGAACGCTCGCGCAACGCGCCTGCCCGAGGTTCATCCGCGTGGCGCGGTTCGACGCACGAGCCTGACCAGGGCGACCTCACAGCCTTGCTGGATCAATGCTCGAATGGTTGCGCGGGGCTGCCCACTTCTCGCTGGTCGTGCCGGTGGGGCGGCGCGAGGCGACGGATGACGAATCCGATCCTAGATCTAGCGCAGGTCTCCATCGATCGTGGAGAACGCTATGCTGAGCATCGTCGGCTTCGACGCACAACGCTCGTCAGCGAGGACGTGGACCGCAGACGAAGTCTGATGCGCACCGGCCTGGAGCAATTTGCGGCAGGGTGTCATTGCGGTGCGGTAGCGACCGTGCGCCTGTGTTACTGTGGAACGATGAAAGCAATGTGGGGTGTGGTCTGCGTACTGGCTCTAAGTGTTACGCCACGCGGGGCGTTCGGATCTCCGCCTCTTGGCGCGGTTGCCTTCGACCACGAGGGCGGCGACAAGGGTGGCGGCGACAAGGGTGGCGGCGACAAGGGCGGTGGCGAGCCGCACCCAGGACCAACGCACCGATAATCCGCCGACGAGGAATTCGTGTCACAGGTACAGACGGCCACGACCTGGATCGGAGTGGCGGCCGCGGGCGTCTCCGGCGCGGTCATGGTACTTTCCATAGCGCTCCGGCTTCGGAGTCGTGAGCGGCTCGCAGCCATCGAACGCGGAACGCCTGCCGCTGAACGCATCGTGGCGAACGCCGTAAGTTCTTTCGGCGACGATGTTAAGGACCTCGGAAAGGTTCAGCGCTACAAGCTCGCGTACGAAGAGATTCAAAAACGCGACAAGAGGCACGCGAGAGCGCTTTACGTGATGCTTGGGCTTTCGATCATCGTCGCTGCAACGGCGATTTCGATCACCCTCATCCTTCATTCAGATCCTACTGCTAAGGTTGTACCCAGCGGCCTTGGTTCTGGCTCGTCCGCAGCTCCTCCAGTAACGCTAGACCAACAGCGATCGCGCTGCCTTGAGAGCAATGATGCGAGGCAGTGCTATGAGGTCGGCGTCACATACTGGGACCGCCATGAGGACGATCTTGCGGCGCAGTACTTTCACTACGGTTGCATAAAAGGAAGCGCGCTCGCATGCGCATATCTAGGTACGTCCTACGAAGATGGCAGAGGTCATCCGCAGGACTACAGCGTGGCAGCTCTCTTATACGAGAAGGCATGCGACGACCGTGAGTGGTACGGGTGCGCAGCACTGGGACGGCTTTATGCGAAGGGCGCCGGCCGGCCATATGACATCAAGTATGCGAAGAAACTCTTCGTTGAGGCTTGCCAGAATGGCGAGCCGAAAGGGTGCGATTTTTCGCAGTACGACTGGGAAGCGAAGCATCAACAAGCGATGTCGTCCGGATCGGATGCCCACGTTTCACCGCCGATGTCAGCCACCATCGTTTGCGACAAGGATAAGTCTTGCAACGCGGTACTGTCGGCAATGAAACCACTACTCGCGTCATACAAGTCATGTATCAAGAACGTGCACGGCCCTGCCGATCTCATCGTCACGAGCACGGGAAATGTGACCCTTACCAATGCGGACGAAACAAGCGCCGCTGATACGCGTGAGTGCATTACAAAGGACTTCCATTCGATCCGGGACAATGCTTGCGAGTGTTTCTTTACGGCCCACATCGACAACTCGTGACGTCATGAAATCGTCCGCAGCCCCGGACGTGGCTTCGCCGTGTGGTCGTAGATGAACTCGATGATCGTGAACAGCGACACGGCGTCCGCTCTCGCGATGTCCTCTGCAATGCTGTACTCGATCTTGATACGGGTTCGCAGGTACAGCTCGATCCGCAAATCCGTGCCGTGGAGGCCGGCGTGCGGTGCCGCGTCGTCGACGCAATGGTAGCTGAACGAGCGCCGCAGGTAGCCGCTGTCGTCAACGCTGCGGTACGCAGCCTCGATCTGGCCCGCCACTTCGAAGACCGTGAGCCGAGGCGCGTACGTCCCTGCCGACGCGTTGGTTGTAGTAGTAGCTC
>JAFAOG010000556.1 GCA_019237945.1 Deltaproteobacteria bacterium
GACGTCGGAGGGATGCATGCCGCGCAGCGGCGTGTCCTCGTTGTAGGGCAGCACGTCGTTCTCGCCGTACGCCTTGTCCGACGACGCGAGCACGATCGACTTCACCGTCGGGCTGCGCCGGCACGCCTCGAGCAGCGCCCACGTCCCCGCGATGTTGCTCTCGAACGTGCCGACCGGATTGCGATTGGCAACGCCGACGATCGTCTGCGCCGCGAGATGGATGACGACATCGATCTCGTACTCGCCGAGCACGCGCTCCGCGAGGGCCTGATCGCAGACATCGCCGCGAACGACCTTGACGCGCTCGACGACACCGCTCGTCACGACCTCGGACTGCGGCACCCAGTCGCGTACGAGGCACACGACGTCGGCGCCCACCTCGACGAGCTTTCGCACGAGCGAGCCGCCGACGAGCCCGGTCGCGCCCGTCACGTACGTCGGCCGATCGCGCCAGAAATTCACGGCATCCATGGGGCTCGTCCTTCGCGCCAGAGCTGCTCGAGCACGTGCTTGTCGCGCAGCGTGTCCATGCACTGCCAGAAGCCGGTGTGGCGATACGCGGCGAGCTGACGCTTCGCGGCGAGCGTCTCGAGGACGTCCTGCTCGAGCTTCGTCGTGTCGTCGACGAGGTACTCGAGCACCGCCGGCTCGAACACCATGAAGCCGCCGTTGATCCAGCCCTCGCCGATCTGCGGCTTCTCGATGAAGTTGGAGACCAGATCGCCGTCGAACTCGAGGCCGCCGAATCGAGACGGCGGACGCACCGCGAGCACCGTCGCGATCTTGCCGTGCCGCTTGTGGAACTCGACGATGTCCGCGATGTTGGCGTCGGTCACGCCGTCGCCGTACGTCAGCATGAAGCGCTCCCCGCGCACGAGATCGCGCACGCGCCAGATCCGGCCGCCGGTCATCGTGTTGAGGCCGGTGTTGCAGAGGTGGACCTTCCAGTCCTCGGCGATCCCACCGCGCTGCTCGACGCGTCCCGTGCCGAGATCGACGGTCAGGTCGCGCGACAGGTTGTAGTAGTCCCAGAAGAACCGCTTGATGTACTCGCCCTTGTAGCCGAGCGCGACGACGAACTCGCGGAAGCCGTGCGAGGCGTAGCTGCGCATGATGTGCCACAGGATCGGCTTGTCACCGATCTCGACCATCGGCTTGGGGCGCAGCTCGGTCTCTTCCGCGAGCCGCGTGCCGAAGCCGCCGGCGAGGATGATCGTCTTCATTCGGTCTCGGTCCTCCACTGAAGGAGCGGGCGCACGATACCCGGCATCGGGCCGGCAAAGTCGCCGCGGGCGGAGTCGCCTTCCGTCGTGTCCATGACCTCGAACGCGACCGCATCCTGCTCGAACAGGTGCACGCGCTTCGGGTTCATCGTGCTGATCGCGGCGCCGACGATCAGAGTGCCCTCGGCGAGCAGGTTGCCGGGGATGATTGCCGTGCTGCGGAATCGACCGCGCGGTCGCGGCGTGTGCATCCACGCCGGATCCATGTCGCGCGCGATGAAGACGATGACGCCTTCGGAATTCGAGAAGTGCAGGTTCGGCGTCAGCACGTGGCCGGCCTCGAGCACGTCGAACTCGACCTCGAGCTCGATCGGCTTGCGAATGTCGACGCCATCCTTGATCTGCCCACCCTGCCGCACGGTGACCCCGCGCAGCCGCACGACCTCGTTGCCCGGCGCCTTCTCCGCGTCATCCCACGCGCGCGCCGCCTTCGTGCCGAGCCCCGACGACAGGTACGCGCCGACGACCGCATGCGATGGCCCATCGCGCAGCACCGTGCCGGCATCGAGCAGGATCGTGCGCGGGCACAGGCGCGTGATCGCCGGCATGTTGTGCGAGACGAACAGCACGGTGCGCCCGCTCTCGCCGACGCCCTGCATCTTGTCGAGGCACTTGCGCTGGAAGCGCGCGTCACCGACGGCGAGCACCTCATCGACGAGCAGGATCTCCGGCTCGAGGTGCGCGGCGACCGCGAACGCGAGGCGCAGGTACATGCCGCTCGAGTAGTGCTTCACCGGCGTATCGACGAAGCGGTCGACCTCGGCGAACGCGACGATCTCGTCGAACCGGCGATCGATCTCGGCGCGCCGCATGCCGAGGATCGCACCGGACAGGTAGATGTTCTCGCGGCCGCTGAGCTCGGGATGAAAGCCGGTACCGACCTCGAGCAGCGAGCCGAGCCGACCCTCGAGGCGCGCCTGCCCGACCGACGGCTCGGTGATCCGGGCGAGCACCTTGAGCAGCGTGCTCTTGCCAGCGCCGTTGCGCCCGATGATGCCGACGAGCTCACCGGGCTTGACCGAGAACGACACGTCCCGCAGCGCCCACAATTCCTCGCGCGGCGTCGAGCGCTTGCCGAACGTCACGAGCTTCTTCGCGGCGTCGGTGACGGTCTCGCGGAACGTTCGATAGGGCACACGGGCGCCGAGCGCGTAGCGCTTGCCGATGCCGTCGACGGTGATCGCGAGCCCGCTCATACGCGATCCGCGAACGTGCGCTCCATGCGCCGGAAGTAGTACGCGCCGGTGACGAGCATGACGACCGCTGCTGCCGCCGACACGAGCGCGATCGGACCTGGAGCGCCCGTGCCGAGCAGCGCCCACCGGAAGCCGTCGACGACGCCGACCATCGGGTTGATGCCGAACAGCGTGCGCCACGGCTCGCCGAGCAATGACGACGAGTATGCGATCGGCGTCGCGAACAGCCAGAACTGGGTGATGAACGGCACGACGAACCGCACATCGCGGTACTCGACGTTGAGCGCCGCCAGCCACAGGCCGGTGCCGAGCGACGTGACGAGCGCGAGCACCACGAACACCGGCAGGAACAGCACGTTCACGGTCGGCGTGATGCCGTAATAGAGCATCAGCACCAGCAGCACGCCGAACGCGAGCGCGAAGTCGACGAGCCCCGCCAGGATCGAGCCGATCGGGATCGCCATGCGCGGGAAGTAGACCTTCTTGAGCAGATTGGCCGAGCCGACGAGGCTGTTCGACGACTGCGCCAGCCCGCTGGCGAAGAACGTCCACGGCACGAGGCCGGCGAAGCTGAAGATCGGATACGGGATGCCGTCCGAGGGCACCTTCGCGAGCCGCCCGAAGAACAGGCTGAAGACGATCATCGTCAGCAGCGGCTGCAGGATCGCCCACGCCGCACCGAGCGCCGTCTGCTTGTAGCGGACCTTGATGTCGCGCCAAACGAGGAAGTAGATCAGCTCGCGATACGCGACGAGCTCGCCGAGCTTGAGCGAGACCCAGCCGCGCGACGGCTCGATGATCGTCACCGGAACTGGCGACGCTGTCGCCGGCGTCGTCGCGATCGCCTGCGACGGCTCGGTGCCGACATCGGCGGCGCCACTCATCACGAGACCGCTCGTCGGGGTTCAGCGAACACGCGCTCGAGCTCGCGGCGCGCCGCCTGGAGAGAATCGACCGCGTGGAAGTCGCGCACGGCCTTGTCGTGCGCCTCGCGATCGCTGCCGAGCATGCCCATGAACCGCCGGTACGCCGCCGAAAGTCCAGGATGCCGCCGGCTGACGATGACGCGCGCGAGCGTGACGAGCGGCCCCGGCGCGAGGCCGTCACTCTGCGTCGCGCGCGCGATCAGCGCATGACTGCGCAGCCGCTCGGTGCTCGACATGTAGGTCGCGTTCTCGGTCTCGTTCGACGCGAGCCAAGCGTAGCGATCCCAGTCGACCGCGAGCCGCGCGCCGACATCCGGCCGCAAGGAGCGGAACTCGAGCAGCGTCTCGAGGATCGAGCTCGTGACCGTGATCGGCAGGCTGTGCTTCGCGAACGACGCCGCGCCGACCTCTCGCATGCGCTCGGTTCCGAGCTTGCCGCCCTTATCGAGCGACTGCGCCGGGCTCCACGCGGTGATGTCCTTCGTCGGGATCTGGACGAGCATCGCGGGCAGGTTCGTCGACACGTACTCGTCGACCTCGGCCATGCTCTGCAGGCCTGATGCGTAATCGGGGCACGTGCCGAAGAAGAAGAACCCGGTGCGCTGCATCGCCGCGTCGACGACGGAGCGATGGACGATGCCGCGATAGATCTGCGGGCGGGACTTCGCGCCGCGGATGACCCGGTACCACTCGGCGAGCGTGTCGGCGGTCTTGCGTGTCGACCACGTCGCCGGCGTCGCCGGCATCTGCAGTCGTCCCGGCGACTGCCACAGCGCATCGGCCGTGATCGCATCGGGGGCGATGTCCTGATAGATGCTCGCGCGCTCGAACGTCGCGAGGCGGGTGCGCGCGGCGAGCGCGAGCTCGAGCACGCGCAGATACAGGCGCGGCACGATCCGGTGCTTGTCGCTCATGAACGTGAGCCACTCGCCGCGGGTTGCCGCGAGCGCGCGCTCCCAGTTCTCGGTCATCGTGATCATCCGCGGCGGCGACGGCAGCACGGTGACGCGCGGATCGTTCGGGATCGCGGTCGGGGTGTCGCTGTTGTCGGCGACGACGACCTCGACGTCCTTCGGCATGCCATCGAGCACCGACTCGACCGCGACGCGCGCGAGCGCCGGCCGATTCCGCGTCGGGATGACGATGCTGAGCGAAGGACGCGCCATCGTCAGCTCCTGTGCGCGTCGAGGATCTCGACGACGGCCTTGCACACGCGATCGACGAGCGCCTCGTCGAGGTTGAGGCCGCTCGGCACGTTGATGCCCCACGGCGTGATCGCGTAGCTGACGGTGTTCCGCGCGGCGGCGGCCTTCGCGCCCGGCGTATCGGCGTATGCGGGGATCGAGCTGAGCGGATGGAAGAACGGGCGGCTGTCGATGCCGCGCTCCGAGAGCGCTTCCATGAACGCGCGCTTGGGCAGCTTGCGCTGCGGGTTCACGACGAGCGTGACCATCCAGTAGCTGTTCTTCGTGCCCGGCGCCTCCGAGTTCAGCGTCAGGTCGCCGATCTCGCCTAGCCGCGCGCGGTACCACGCGAAGATCTGGCGCTTGCGCTCGACGATCTCGTCGATTCGCTCGAGCTGCGCGAGGCCGAGCGCGGCCTGCATGCTGCTCATCTTGTACTTGAACGCGACCTCGCGGTTGAAGAAGAAGCGGTCGCCGGGCGAGCGGCCGTGATCGCGCAGGCACGACACGCGCTCGAACAGGTCGGTGCGATCGGTGACGAGCATGCCGCCCTCACCGGTCGTCAGCGTCTTCGAGCCGTGGAAGCTGAACACGCCGACATCGCCGAGGCTGCCCGCCTTGCGGCCGCCGAGCTCCGAGCCGTGCGCCTCCGCGGCGTCCTCGATCACGGCGATGCCGCGCGCCTGCGCGATCCGCCGGATCGCGACGAGGTCCGGCATGTTGCCGTAGAGGTCGACCGGGATGACCGCCTTCGTGCGCGGCGTGATCACCTGCTCGAACGACTCCGCCGACAGACACCAGCTATCGCGATCGATGTCGGCGAACACCGGCGTGGCGCCGACGTAGTGGATCGGCGCCGCCGACGCGATCCACGTCGCATCGGGCACGACCACTTCGTCGCCCGGTCCGATGCCAAGCGCCGCGAGCGCGAGGTGAATGCCCGAGGTGCACGACGGCAGCGTGACCGCGTGCTTGACGCCGAGGTACTCGGCAAACGCGCGCTCGAACCGCTCGTGATACATCGCGTGCGACTCGAACCAGGCGTTCGTGACGGCGTCGGTCACGTACGCGATCTCTTTGGACGTGATCCACGGCCCGGAGACGGGGATGCGCGTCATCGTCAGTCCTCGATGCACTTCAGGTAGCCGTCGGGGGCGACCGTGATCTGGAGCTTGTCGGGGATCGCGCGATCGATCTCGAACCGCTTCGAGGTGCGCATGAACTCGTGCACCGCGGTCCACGGGTTGTCGCCGTGGTGCCACTTGCGGTCGGGGAACAGATCCTCGGGAAGCGACTCGATGCACGTGTCGAACACGACGAGGTAGCTGTCCTTCGTCACCATCGGCGAGTACAGCTTCAGCTCGTCGAGCACGTGCGCATGCGTGTGCATCGAATCGAGCACGACCAGCACGCGCTTGCGGCCCTCGATCGCCGCCTTGACCTTCGCAACGACCTCGGGCGCCACCGACGAGCCCTCGATCATGCGGATGTGACGCGCCATCGGATGCCGCTCGATCGCGACGCGGTTGTGCTCGCGGATATCGACGTCGACACCGACGACGATGCCGCCGTTGTCGAGCAGGTGGAGCATCGACGCGTAGAAGATCAGCGAGCCGCCCCGCGCGATGCCGGTCTCGACGATCGCGTCCGGCTGCACCGACCAGATCAGCTCCTGCATCGCGACGATGTCTTGCGGGTACTGGATGATCGGCCGGCCGAGCCAGCGGAAGTGATACGAGTACTCGCGCCGCGCGCTGTGAGCGACGAACTTGTTCGCCAGCTCGTGCAGCGCACGATCGTCGCCCATCTCGGCGATCATCTTGCGGTTGCGCTCGTCGAACTCGCGGTCGTTCATGCCGCCGCCTTCCGCGTCGTCGCGACGATCAGCTGTACCGGACTGAACCGGCCCGTCGGCGGCAGCCGCGGTGCCAGCCGGTGGATCTCGTGATCGTAGTCGGGCTTCTCGTTGCGCATCTGGCACATCGCCGAGTACACGACGCGCGTCGCGAAGTAGTACGAGCTCGCGAAGTCTTCGATCGCCGCGTCGGCGAAGTGCTTGCGCAGCTCGACGAGCAATGGCTCGCGCTCGAAGAACACGTTGTGCCAGCGCACCGGGATCTCCGGCAGCCCCATCGTCGCGCGCGCCGCGGTGAGGTTGCGTTGCCCGTCCATGAAGTTCTCGGTCGCGACGTACACGCCGCCGGGCGCCAGCACGCTCGCGATCTGCCGCACGACGTCGTACTGCTGAGCGGCCTCCGGGATGTTGATCAGCACGCGGCACGTGATCACCGCAGCGTAGCGCTCGCGCATCGTCGACAGCGTCGTCGCATCGCCGACCGCGAAGCTGACGCGATCGCGCAGCGGGCTGTCACGCAGCCGCTCCTGGGCGAGCGCGATCATGTTCGGCGCGTAGTCGATGCCGTGGAACCGCAGCCCCGGACACGCCTCGGCGATCCGCAGCGTCGTGTCACCGTCGCCGCAGCCGAGATCGAGCACGGTACCGCCCGCGGCAAGCTTGCCGGCGAGCACGCGCGAGATCGTGGTGACCTCGAGGTCGCGCAGGTGAATGTCGTCGGTGGTGGCCGACCGCGCGCCGGCGCTGCTGCCCGCTCGTTCGTTCCAGTACTGCTGGATCTTCTCGTGCTGACTCATGGCAAGAACTTCGTAGCGCGTGACGGAACCACGTCGCGATGGGCGCGTGCAACCCCACCGCTACCCGGCTGGGCTCGCAGAGTCATCACGGTCCGATGTTGGTTGGCGGAAGGCACCGTTTCGTTCATCGGCGAGTGGACGGAGTTTCGCCTTGGTTGTCAACACTTGGGAGCGGGCGGCCCGGCGACGCTGACAACCGGCTGCGAGGCACCCCGGACGCCTTGGAACGTTGTGTTGATCACTCCGATTCTCGCAGGCGTTTCGGGTTGAACGCCGATTGCGCGGCCAGTAGGCTGGGCTCCATGAACCGGTCCAGTGGCTTGGTGCGTGTGAATACTTTCGTTCGAGCCGCGATGCTCGCGTTGCTCGCGCTGCTCATCTCGTCGTGCGTCGGCTCGGAGTCGACGAGCGAGATCGGGCAGTCGGTGACGTCGACGATCTCGACCGATCGAACCGTCTACACGCCGACCCAGACCGTCACGGTCACCTGGACCGGCGCACCCGGTAACGCGAACGACTTCGTCGCGCTGATGCCCGCGGGCTCGCCGGCGCACTCGCCGCCCGTTGCGTGGACCTATATCAACGGCCAGGTCAACGGCTCGGTCACGTTCGGTGCCATCTCGACGGCGGGCAACTACGAGGCGCGCCTCTACCTGGGCGGCGGCTCGTACACGATCCTCGCGCAGTCCTCGTTCTCGGTCGTCTCGACGACGGTCACGACCGACAAGACGGTGTACACGCAGACCGACACGACCGTCACCGTCACGTGGGCGATGGCGCCCGGAAACGCCGGCGAGTACGTCGCGATCTCGGTCGCCGGCTCGCCCGATTCGTCGACGGTCGCGACGTTCTTGACCGGCGGCGCGACGAG
Organism: Deltaproteobacteria bacterium; assembly: GCA_019237945.1. Taxonomy (GTDB): domain Bacteria; phylum Myxococcota_A; class Polyangia; order Haliangiales; family Haliangiaceae; genus JABFXX01. Next base: position 8,113 of record JAFAOG010000556.1, read on the forward strand.
CGGCAACCACGGCTTCACGAAGCCAGCGCCGGGCACGTACGAGGCCCGCTTCTACAACAGCAGCAACGTCGTGCTCGCGCGGTCCGCGAATTTCACGGTCGTGCAGAACGCGACGATCTCGACGAACAAGGCGCTCTACCAGCCGATCGAGAACATCACGGTGACGTGGTCCGGCGCGACCGGCGACGTCCATGACTTCATCGCGATCATGCCGGCCGGCTCGGCCGCGAACGCGACGCCGAACCAGTGGTTCTATCTCAACGGCGCGACCAGCGGCTCGAAGACGATCCCCGGCGTCAACACCGCCGGTCAGTACGAGGCGCGCCTCTACCTCCACAACAGCTACACGATCCTCGCGAGCACGAGCTTCACCGTCACCGGCCAGTGCACGATCGGCGCGGCGCCGGTCGTCTCCGGCGTCACCAGCGGCGACATCACGATCGACGCGATGTCGAAGTACACGAACGTTCCGATGACCGTCGACCAGACGACGAGCATCCTGTTCACCTCGGTCGCCGAGGCCGAGCCGTCGCCGACGTACGGCGGCGTCATGTGCTACCTGCACCCCGCCCTGACGAACCCCGCGCTGGCGGCCGGTCTGCTCTGCACCCGCGCGACGGCGGGCACGGACACCGGCACGGGCGTGATCAACGTCCACTGGTCGATCGTGTCGTTCTCGAGCGGCGTGACCGTCCAGGCGGGTATCGCGAACACCGGCACGACGAACCCGACGACGGTGACGCTCAACACGATCACCCCGTCGGAGAGCTTCGTCGTCCTCAACGGCATCGTCACCGGCGGCACCGGCTGGGGCAACAACGAGTTCCAGCGCGCGCAGATCACCGGCGCGACGTCGCTCGACATCCGCGCGACGGTCGCGGGCTCGCAGGTCGCCTGGCAGGTCGTCGACATGACCGGCGCCTCGGTCCAGCGCGGCACGACGTCGTTCGCGAGTGGCGATACGCTGCAGAACGTGACGATCGGCAATGCGCCGTCGGGCAGCGTGCCGTTCGTCAGCTACACGACCGACAACCCGAGCGGCATCGCCGCCGCGGCGCTCATGCTGCAGTCGCGCCTCTCGAACAACACGACCCTCGAGCTCAAGCGCGGCGCCGGCGGTGCGGCGCTCAACATCGCGTGGGAGGTCGTCTCGCTGCCGTTCGCGACCTACTCCGGCGTCGCGAACCTCTCGGCAGGTCAGGCGTCGACGACCGTGACGATCGCGGGCATCTCGGGCACGCAGAGCGTCGGCGTCTGCTCGTCGGAAGGCCTGCTCGGCCCGTCGACGGGCTCGACGACGTACGCCGGTTCGGCGCTCGACCTCGTCGGCGAGGCGTCCGCGACGCTGACGCCGAGCGCGGGCTCGCTCGCGATCGTTCGCTCGTCGTCGCAGGCGAGCGCGACGTTCCCGTGGACGGTGATCGACTTCTCGAAGAACTGCCAGGGTCAGTAGGCGCGCGTCAGGAGCGCCACGGCGGAAACGCCCGGTCGCGCTCCGACATCGTGCGGTCCGCACACGCGGGCCACGCGATCGCAAAAGCGGGGTCGTCCCACCGGACCCCGCGCGCCGCCGTGGGCTCGTACGGCGTCGAGATCATGTACAGCAGCTCGCTCGCGTCGACGAGAGTCTGGAAGCCGTGCGCGACGCCGGCCGGGATGTAGAGCGCGCGGCCGTTGACGGCCGTCAGCTCGAACGCCTGCCACCGCCGGTAGCTCGGTGAGTCCGGCCGCAGGTCGATCATGACGTCGTAGACGGCGCCGGCGGTGCAACGCACGACCTTCGTCTCTTCGTGCGGCGCCGCCTGGTAGTGCATCCCGCGCAACGTGCCGGCGCGGCGGTTCCACGACACGCTGCACTGCGCGACCCGCGTCACCAGGCCGCGCTCCGCGAGCTCGTCGGTGCAGAACGTCCGCGCGAAGTAGCCACGATCGTCCTCGTGCCGCTGCGGCACCAGCACGAACGCGCCCGCGATGTCGGTAGGCTCGAACAGCATCGCTTCGGGCATACTAGCGCACGGCTCGTGCCCGCGACTCGCAAGCTGAAGATCGGAATCTTCGTGATGGCGTTCCCGCGCCACTCCGAGACGTTCATCGTCACGAAGGTACTCAAGCTCCTCGACGCCGGCTGCGACGTCCACATCTTCACGATGGGCCCGAGCGACGACTGGAAGCAGTTCGCCGTGCTCGAGGGCCGCGACGACGTTCGCGAGCGCATCCACCAGGTGCCGCCGATCGGACCGTGGCGGCGCACGGCCACCGTCGGCGCGGCGCAGGTCGCAAAGGCGGCGGCGCTGCATCCGCGTGCGTTCGCGCGGTTCGCGGCGCACAGCTGGAAGGCGCGGCGCGAGACGCCGATGGGGTTTCTCAAGTCGCTGTACGCGCGCGCGCACTTCATCGGTCACGACCTCGACATCCTTCACGTCGAGTTCGATGCCCAGGGAGTCGGCGTCGCCGATCTCAAGGCCGTGCTGGGCTGCCGCGTGCTGCTCAGCTCGCGCGGGACGATGCAACAGCTCAGCACGCTCGACCGCGTGCCCGGCGCGTGTGCGTATCTATTCCGCTACGCCGATGGCTACCACTTCATCTCGCGGTTCCTCGAGTCGAACACCGAGCGGCTCGGCCTTCCCGGCGATGTTCCGCGCTGGCTGATCGAGCCGGCGATCGATCTCGACCTGTTCCGTCCGCGGCCGCGCGAGCCGCGATCTCCTGGGTCGCCGCTGCGCGTCGTGTCGGTCGGCCGGATGTCGTGGGAGAAAGGGTACGAGTTCGCACTCGCGGCGATCGCACGCGTACGCGATGCAGGCGTCGCGGTCGAGTACACGATCTACGGCGACGGTCCGTATCGAGAGCCCGTGAGGTTCGCGATCGAGCAGCTCGGGCTGTCGCGTCACGTGCGGCTCGCCGGCGCGATCGCGCGCGAGCAGATGCCGGCAGCGTACGCCGACGCCGACGTGATGCTGCACGCGGCCGTCGCCGAGGGCTTCTGCAACGCGGTGGTCGAGGCGCAGGCGATGGGGATCCCGGTCGTCACGACGGATGCGGGAGGCTTGCCCGAGAACGTCATCGACGGCGTCACCGGCTTCGTCGTGCCGCGTCGAGATCCGGCGGCCCTTGCAGAACGCCTCGTGCGGCTGTCGCGAGACGAGCGGCTGCGCCACACGCTCGGGGCGGCGGGTCACGATCGATCCGTCTCACGGTTCGATCTCGATCGACAGGCCGAGGCATTTCTCCGTCTGTACGAGGAGCTTGCCGCCCAGCCGGTGCGCCCGTCGTAGTCAAAATGCCCCGGCGCATTCGCATGTGGAAACCGATCCCCGCGGTGGCGACGACCGGCGGGACATCCGGCTAGGATGCCGCCGCTGTGTGTGCGATCGCCGGGATGTGGAGTGCGGACGCGGTCGACGTCGATCTCGTCGCCACGATGATCACCGCGCAGACGCCGCGCGGTCCGGATGCGCATGGCGTCGTCAGCGGTCCGCCGGGACTCGCGATGGGGCACGCGCGGCTCGCGATCGTCGACGAGAGCGCGGCCGGCAACCAGCCGTTCGCAAAGCGCGGCGCGGTGCTGTCGTACAACGGCGAGATCTACAACCACATGGAGCTGCGTCCCGAGCTCGCGCGAATGGGCGCCGAGTTCCAGGGGACGTCGGATACCGCGACGCTGTTCGAGGCGCTGCGCCTGCTC
>JAFAOG010000562.1 GCA_019237945.1 Deltaproteobacteria bacterium
GTCGGACGCGGGTTGGACGCTCAAGCTCCAGCCGAGCACGCAGCTCTACGTCGCGCGCCAGGGCGAACGCATCCACTATCTGGATCGCGCGACCCATGCGGATGAGGACTGGCAGCGAATGCCGGTGCTCGGTGTATCGCTCGAAGACCTCCGCGCGTACGCGCAGTGGCTCGACACCACCGGACGCGTACCGCACGCGCGACCGTGCACCGAGCTCGAATGGGAGCGTGCGGCGCGCGGCGCCGACGATCGCGAGTTTCCAAGTGGCGACGCGCTCGCCGCCGCTGACGCCGATTTCGACGAGACGTACGGCAAGCAGCCGCGTGCGTTCGGTCCCGACGAGGTCGGGCAGCATGCCGGATCGCGCAGCCCGTTCGGCATCGATGACATGGCGGGCAATGCCTTCGAGTGGGCGGCTGATCCGATCAGCGCAGATGCGGCCGCCATTCGCGGTGGCACGTTCTATTACGGCGCGCTCACCGCGCGCTCGACGAACCGGAACACGCTCGAGCCAGGCCTGCGCAGCGTGCAGGTTGGTGCCCGTGTGTGCGCATCTCCGACGAAGTAGTCGTGCAACTGTTGCTCGACGCGATCCCCGCCGCATCGTGCGACACCATGCAACTCTTGCTCGATTCTCGGGAGTTCGTTCGCCGCATCGCGTAGTTACGCGTGGCACACGAGGTGCTTTTGTCGAGCGCCGATGCGCACCCTAACGCTGTCTCTGGTTTCGCTCGCGATGGCCGGCACCGCTGGCGCGGGCATTCAGTCCAATGGCGTCCAGAACAACGGCATCCAGAACAACGGCATCCAGAACAACGGGATCCAGAACAACGGAATCCAGAACAACGGAATCCAGAACAACGGGATCCAGAACAACGGCGTCGGAACGAGCGGCGTCGCCTACTCGGGCATCACGATCGACGGCACGCAGATGAGCTACATCGGCCAGTCGACGAGCGTGTTCCCGTACTCGTGCTCGCACCGCGAGGACGCGGCCGGCGCTGCGCTCAACAACTGCAGCGCGTGCTCGATGACGGTCGCCAACGCGGACAGCTACTGCAAGATCTACTCGTGGGACTCGATCTGCGTCAGCGAGGCGCACAGCATGTGCACGCTCGGCGCCGGCACGGTCATGACGGCGTCGTTCACCGACGGCTCGACCGCGAGGATGCGCATCGACAGCGTCACGCAGGGCGCGTCGTCGTACTTCAACGGCTCCGTGTACATGAACATGTCGGACGTCTACTACAACAACGTGTCGTGGGTGCTCGACCACGCTCCGAACATCGCCGGCGCACGTCTCCTCGGCGGCTCGAACTCGTGCACGAATCAGGTCTGCAACCTCGGCACGGCCTCGTACTACAAGGATCCGTACTGCTGCACGACGTACTGGGACAGCATCTGCGTCAACGAGGCGAACAACGAGTGCGGCGCCCCGACGGGCACGACAGCTCCGTCGTCGACGACCGGCATGTCGGTGTGCGGCATGACGGGCACCGGCGACGCGGCCACGCCGGTCCAGGCGATCTTCCTCGCGGGTCAGTGGGATCAGCACTGGGGTGCGGCGGGTAACGGCAGCAAGTCGCCGTCGACCACCGGGTTCACGATCGCGTGCCGTGGCATCGGCGCATACGCGAAGTGCGTCGACCAGGGCTACAAGCCGTGGGTCAGCACCGCGCAGGACGATCTCCATCAGACGTGCGTGCGCATGGTGCGCGCTGACTACTGCGGCGACGGCAACTCGTTCACGCAGAACGGTCACCAGATCGACGTCGACGACTACTTCGAGCGCCAGGGCCTCGGCACGATCCAGATGTACACGTCGGCCTTCAACTACGAAGCGAGCTGGTACAAGGGCGGCGCGCGGTTCATCGACCACTACCGCGTTGCCTACCAGCCGAGCGCGTACGACGGCACGCCCGTCAACCAGTACATCGGCTCGCGCTCGGCGTACTGCAACATCACCGACCCGTGGGCCGGTCCGGGCAACACGACGCCGAACGGCACGACGATCCTGATCACGGACAAGGCGCAGTAGCCGCGCGCTACTTCACGTCCTTCAGGTCCTTCACCTGAAACGCGTCCTCGACGGTGGTGGAGCCGTCGGGCTCTTCCTGCTTCCAGTGCGCGGCGGCGGCCTTGCCGAGCAGGCACTTCTCGAGGTCACTCGACTCGACCTCGCTCCACACGAGCTTGACGTCGGAGACGGTGGCCTCGTTCTTCGCGAAGGTCAGCCGATACGAGAACCGGAACTCGGCGGTCGGGCTGGGGTGGGCGGAGGAGACGGTGGCGAGGCAGGGATGCAGCAGCTCCTGGAGACGCGCGTGTACCTCGGCCATGCGCGCCTGAATGGCGGGAGGGTTGAGCTGAGGTTCGACTGGCGGCGCCGTTCGCGCGGCGTCGTCGGTCGAGGGCGGGGGCGCGGTGGTGGTGGTGGCGTCGGCGTCGGTCGGAAGGCCGGGCTCGCTCGTGCGCGTCGAGGTCCGCGACGGCGTGGCGCTGCCGGCGGAGGTCGACGACGAATTCGCGGCCGGTTCGCGGCGCGACCACCAGAGGGCCCCGATCAGCGCGGCGAGCACGAGGAGCGCGAGCACGACGGCACTTCGCCTCATCGCGCGAACGATACCGCACAACGGCAGCTCGCTAGCCGGCTCCGGATCGCCCTATCGCGAGCCGCGCCCCTTCGAGGCCGGACTTGATGGCGGAGCCCGACGGTGCATCCGGGCGAAACCAGCGATGCTGCGCGTCGTACGCATCGAGGGCGGCGTCGTGGAGCTCGCCTTGCGCTTCGTCGGAGGACGCGACGTCGTCGAGCGCGCTCGACAGCGCCTGCCACTGATCGTGCGACACGCGTCCGATCTCGGGGCTCGCACCCAGCAGGACATCGGGCACCTTCCGCGCGAGAAAGTGGCGGAGGAGCTGATGCCCGTTGCGCGTCACTTCCGCGACGTAGAGCCAGCCGAGGGCCTCCGCGGCCGAGCGGAACGGCCGTCGCTTGTGCAGCGGCGTGTAGAGCACGCGCTCCAGCGAGTATCCGAGCGCCTGCAGATCGGAGACGAGCGTGCGCGTCCATTCCCGCTCGCGAACCGCCACATCCGGAGGCAGACCCGACACGAGGGAGAACGCGGACTCGAGTGGCGCCTGAAATCCGTAGAGTCGGACGAGGTAGTCGACGTACCGTTCACGCGTTGCCGGGTGATCGGTGAGGGCGAGGCGATCGGCATCGGCGACGCAACGGTGCACCGTTGTTTCGCTGTGCAACCGATCGAGCATCGCGCCCATCCCGTCCGCGAATTGCAACCGCCGTGCACCATTCGAACCGATGGCGGTGCGGGAACTTGCGCAACGAAACCCGCGCACGCGCGCACACTGCGACGCGGCCGCGCGCGGAAGCTCTCGCGACTAGGGCGCTTCGAGCGTCACGGCGATCAGCGTGATCCCGGCGAGCGGGTCGCTGCAGTCGAGCGTGATTCGATCGATCGGAGACGGATCGACGGTGGCGGACAGCATGTCGAGGAACTGGTGCGCGTGCGGAGTCTTGCCGCGCGGCGCGAAGCGAACGTTCTGCCACGTCACGCCCGGCGGCGGCGGCACGAGCTTCATGTCGTACATCTCTTCGTCGGGGAGCCAGCCCTCGCGGATCGTCGAGCGGCGCACGAGTGCGACCGGTTCTTCGCTGCCGTTGACGTGGTGGTAGCGCAGCGTGCCGATCTGATCTTGTTTCGCCTCGTTGAGCCACACGCCTGCGATCAGCGCATGCGCGGAGCGGGCGGTGACGGAAGCGACAGGAATCTCGACGTGGCGGGGGAGGTCGTCACGATTGTCTGCATGCGTGTGCACGACCGCCGCATCACCGCCGAGCAGGTCGAACGGCACGCCGCCGAGATACACCTCGCCGACCGGCGCATCGACGAACGAATCGAGTGGATGGTTCGCATAGTGCGACAGGTCGACCTTCGTGAAGCGAGGCGCGGGCGCGTGATCGGTGCGGCGGACGAGCAAGACGGTCGCCACCGCCGCCGCGACGACCACTGCGGCGGCCGCGATCGCGATCGGCGTGCGGCGACCGCGCCCGGGGCCTGTGGCGACCGACGGCAGCGGGACCGACGGACGTGCGCCGGGCTCACTGGGCAGCGTTTCGGCGAGCTGGGCGACGGCAGGCTCCGTATGAGGGACGAGATCGACGAGGCTGCGCAGCTTCGACGCGACGTGCGCGGCGTTCGCGAATCGGTCTCCCGGTAGTTTCGCGAGGCAGCGATCGACGACCGCCGCAAACGCGGGTGGCACGCCCGTCAGCGGGCGGTGCGGCTGCGTCGCGATCGCGATCGAGAGGGCGGGGACGTTGTCGCCGGCGAACGGAAACCGGCCCGACACGAGCTGATAGAGCGTGACGCCGATCGACCATACGTCGCTGCGCGCGTCGACGTCGCTCGGCGTGGCCAGCTGCTCGGGCGACATGTACTGCGGCGAGCCGATGACGGTGTGCGTCGCCGTCAGGGTCTCGTCCATCTCGTCGGGGAACGCGGTCGCGATGCCGAAGTCGAGCACCTTGATGAACGGCGCGCCGCCGCGGCCCTTCGTCAGCATCAGGTTCGCCGGCTTGAAGTCGCGATGCACGATGCCAATCGCGTGAGCCTCGGCGAGCGCGTCGCACGCCTGCGCGATGTAGTCGGCGGCCGTCTCGACGCTGAGCGGACGGTTGCGGATCGTGCGGGCGAGGTCGACGCCCTCGAGCAGCTCCATCACCATGTACGGCGCGCCCGACGGCAGCTCGCCGACGTCGAACACGCGGCACGCATGCTCGCTCTTGAGACGCACGCTCGCGCGCGCCTCGCGCATGAACCGCTTGACGACGTCGGACGACGACACGAGCTCGTCCTTGAGCAGCTTGATCGCGACCTTGCGATCGAGCCGCAGGTCGGTCGCCGCATACACGACCCCCATGCCGCCCGCGCCGAGCTCCGCATCGATCCGCCACTTGCGATCGATCACGTCGAGGGGCCGTACGGGCTCGGTCATCGGGCGGGCTCCGCCCGAGCTTATCAGGTCGTCTTACGGTCTTCGCAGCCGTAGCTTGCCGGCGGCGACCGGAGGCGGGGGTGTGCCGGTCAGCAGGGTCGCGATCTGATCCGCGACGCTGGTCGCCGCCGGCGGATCGAAGTTCGACAGCACGATGATCGTCTCGTCGGCGTCGAGCAGCCAGATCTCGGCGTTCATACCGGGCGCGCCGCCGTTGTGACCGATCATGCGATGCGTGCCCCAGCTTCGCTGCCCCAACCCCAAGGCGTCGGGCGCGACCGAGACCAGGCGGCGTTCGCGGAGAGCCTGGGCGAAGCGCAGCAGGTCGGGTGCGCTGGCCGACCACCCGCCGGCAGGCGTCGCGAGCGGCGGCGAAAATGGCTGGCGTTTCGCCCCGGGCGCCGCGGGACCGCCCAGACCGTGGGTCATCGGCGTGGCGCAGCCGGTCCCTTGCGCGCTCGTGTGCTGCATCCCGGCGGGCCCGAGGATGTGCTTCTCGACGTAGCGGTCGAACGGTTCGCCCGACGCGGTCTCGACGATTCGGCCGAGCATCACGTAGCCGATGTTGCTGTACTGCTTGCGCGTGCCCGGCGGGAAGTCGAGCGGCGAGGCGAGGGCGGTCAGGGCGGCGTCGAGGTCGTGCTCGCGCGCGAGCGTGTCGAAGAACTGCGGCGTCACGCCGGCGGGCAAGCCCGAGGTGTGCGCGAGCAACTGCTCGATCGTGACGTCCGCGGCGGCGGGGAAGCTCGTCACGTACGCGCCGACGCGATCGGAGCGGCGAAGCTTGCCGGCCTCGATCAGCTGTTCGACCGCGACGATCGTGAACATCTTGCTCGCGGATGCAAGGTTGAAGCACCTGTCGAGCGTGATGCCTTCGCCGTATGGCTTCGCGAGCTCGACCGCGCTGCCGTTCGCGATCACGACGACGCCGGAAAACTCGTCGCGCTGCGCTCGCGCGTGAAGCTCCGCGTCGAGGCGAGCGTAGCGACCGGCGCAGCCGGTGATCAGCGCGAGCGCAAAGACAACTGCAAGGTCTGTCATGCGACGACCCTATGCGCGAGCTTTGAAGAAGCTATGAACGCGTGCGAAGCGTGAACACAAACGACGCGCCGCGGCCGACCACGCTCTCCACCCAGATGCGTCCGCCCTGTGCCTCGACGAGCTGCTTCGCGATCGACAGGCCGAGGCCGGCGCCACCGGTCGCGCGAGCCCTCGAAGGGTCCACGCGATAGAACCGCTCGAACACGTTCGCAAGGTGCTCGGCGGCGATGCCTTCGCCGGTGTCCGTGACCCGCACCTCGACCTCGTCGCCCGCCGGCCGCGGCAGCGCGATCCGGATCGTGCCGGCCGGGGGCGTGTGCGCGAGCGCGTTGTCGAGCAGGTTGCGCGTGACCTGCGCGAGGCGGCGCGGATCGGCGAGCACACGGACGTCATCGTCGACGTGCAGCTCGACCGTGACGCCTGCCGCCCGCGCCGCCGGCTCGATCGACTGTACGGCTCGGCGAAGCTCGGACGCGAGATCGACCGCGCCCAGGTCGATGCGCAGCTGACCGGCATCGGCGAGCGCGAGATCCTGCAGGTCGTCGACCAGTCGACCGAGCGCCAGCGTGTCGTCGAGGACCGCGGCGAGCGTCGCACTGTCCGCCGCGAGCACGCCGTCTTGCATCGCCTCGATCTGGTAGCGCAGGTTCGCGAGCGGTGCGCGGAGCTCGTGCGCGACATCGGAGACCATCGTGCGTCGAAGCTGTTCTTGCTTGTCGAGCGCGTCGAGCAGCGAGTTGAACGACGCCGCGAGCACGCCGATCTCGCCGCCGCTCGTGACCTGCGCCCGTGCCGACCGGTCGCCCGCGGTGACGCGCCCGACCGTTTCCGTGACCGTCTCGATCGGCCGCGCGATCGAACGCGCGATCACAAAGGTCAGCGCGACGCCAGCCAGCCCCACGCCGACGACGATCCAGATCAGCCAGCGATCGATCCTCTGCTCTTCGCTCGGCTCGTCGAGTGCCGCCGGTAGCACAAGCAACGTGCCGATGACCTGGCCATTCGCCTCGATCGGCTCGCCTCCGCGCAGCGCGAGCTCACGGCCGCCAACGTCCACGCGCCAGGAGCCATCCGCTTGCCGCTCGCCGTGCGCGCTCTGTAGCTCCGACAGCGGCGCGATCACGACGCGTCCCGCGGCGTCGACGACGAGCGTGCGCTCATCCACAGCGAGCCGCTCCAGCGCGGCGCGCGCGTCCGCCCACGAGCCCCGCTGCGCATACGCCGTCACGACCGCATCGCGAAGCTGACTGCTCTCGTGCGCTCGCACGCGCCGCAGCTCCGTATGCGTCAGCTGGCGCGACAGCAACGCCACGCCAAGCGCCGACGTGAGCACGACGGCGACCATCGGCACGAGCAGCCGCGCGCGAAAGCTACGCGTCACGACGCACGGGCGGATTGAAACGATAGCCAATCCCGAACACGGTCTCGATCGCGCCTGCAAACCCCGTCGGCTCGAGCTTGCGTCGCAGCTTCATGATGTGCGCGTCGAGCGTGCGGTCGAGGGCCTGCCACTCGTGACCGAACGCAAGCGTCCCCAGGCGCTCGCGCGACAGCGTGCGGCCCACGTTCGACGCCAGCACCATCAGGATGCGCTGCTCCGACCGCGTCACGGCCAGCGCCCGCCCGCCATAGCGCACCTCGTTGTGCGTCCCATCCACCTCGAGACCGCCGAAGCGAAGGCACACCTCCGAACCACCGGGCGCCGTCGACCGCCGCAACACCGCGTGCACGCGCGCGACCAGCTCGCGCGGGCTGAACGGCTTCGTGACGTAGTCGTCCGCGCCGACCTCGAGGCCCGCGAGCTTGTCGTCCTCGAGCGACCGCGCGGTGACCATGATGATCGGCACGAGCGAGTGCGCCCGGACGCGGCGACATACCTCGAGCCCATCCATCTGCGGCAGCATCAGGTCGAGCACGACCAGCGATGGCGCCGCCTCGTCGATCTGCCGGAGCGCCTCGAGCGCGTCATGTGCGAGCAGCACGCGAAAGCCATCACGCTCGAGATAACGCCGGATGCCATCGGCGAGCTTACGGTCGTCGTCGACCACGAGGACAGAACGCTGCATCCGAGAGCTGTATGGTAGCGCGCAAGTTGTGAAGACGTTGTGAACGTCTTGCGGCGCTCACGGCGATGCCGCCGCCTCCGTCATGACGCATCCGCCCTGGTACTCGCACATGCGCGGAAACGGGCTCAGGTCGACGACGGTGAGCGACGCATCGAGGTAGCTCGGGTCGAGCGGCGCCGAGATGCCGTGCACGCCGGCCGGGAAGTTGACCTCGAGGTTCGCGAGCCGCTCGCCGGACTTCGCGATCGCACGAACCGTGATCTCGACATCGTGCGTGAGCGCCTCGGAGGTCTTCACGCTGAGCACCGGACGCGTCGGAGCGTCGTCGTGCGGAGGCACGAGCTCGACCTGCACGCAGGCCGCATCGGCGCAGTCCGCGAACGTCTTGCCCCACCGGGCGATTCGCAGCGCGCGGCTTTGCACCGGGTCGGCGCGCGGCGTCAGGTAGAGCACGTGGTGATGCCAGTCCGCGGCGACCGCGAACGCACGGAAGAAGTTCATCCCGAGCACGCCGCCATAGCGGTCGTAGTAGCCGCGCTTGTCCTCGTACGACGCGAACGCAACATGCTCGGCGGTCACGCCGTCGACCGTTACCTGCGGCGCCATGCCAACTTCTTGCACCGTCCAGCGCGTGCCGCTCCAGTCGGGCATGTCGACCTGCGCGGGCCGAGGCTCGATCGCGGCCGCGCGCCACCGGTCGCGCGGAATCTCGCCGACAGGAAACGCAAACCGCGGATGCAGGTCAAATGGCTTGCCGCCCACGGTCGCCCGCACGACGGGCGCGCTGTTCACCTTGTACCCATCGCTCGTCAGCCGCTCGAGCTCGAGCGTGCGCGCGCCGGCGGGCGGGTGAAATGCCTGCTGCGTCTGAAGCCACGCGATCCCGCGATCGCGATCGAAGCCGAAGACGAGCGAGTCCGCGACCAGGTCCCGCCCGAGCACGCCGTAGATCCGTCGCCCGTCGCGGTCGTACAGGTTCGGCTTCGCCGCGAACGCCACCGGTACCAAGCTGATCGTCAGGTCGCCGACGTGCAGCTCGGTCAGCTCCGTCCAGAACGACGCGTGCCCCGTGTCGTCATGATCGACCATCCGCGTCGCACCGCGGATCCTCACGCCCGCCTCGACGGCAACGGTCGGATCGATCACGGTCGACGAGTCGCGATCGATCTCGAACAGATACGGCCCGTGGTCGTGGACCATCACCGGGACGAGGAGGCGCCCATCGGCCAGCGGATCGACCAGCGGAAACGTCCACGTCTCGCCCGCGGAGAAGCCAGGTGGGGCGCCGACCGCACACCCCGCGCACAGCGCAACCACCAGTACTGCTCGCATGACGCAAGCGTAAACCGAAACACGCTGCCGCAGCTGATCTGGTCAGCGCGGGTTCGTCGCGCGATACAGGGCGAGGTTGCCTTCGTCATGAAGCAATCGAACGTCGACGAAGCCCGCGCGTTCGAGCACCCGGGGCTGATCGCCACGTTCGAGGACGAGCGCGGCGAGCTTGGCCTCGGGGTCGACGAGGTAGCCGTCGCAATACAGCAGCACGCCGCCCGGCGCGAGCAGCGTGCGTGCACGTTCGAACAGCGGGAGCGCGTGACGGCGATGGCGCGTCTCGTGGACCGCTTGCTGCGTGACGATCGCGTCGAAGATGCCGAGGCCCGCCGGCCAGGTCGGCTCGCGGAAGTCGCGCACGATGAAGGTCACGCGGTTCGCGAGGTCGCCAAGATGCTCGTTCGCGATGTCGTGCATCGCTTGCGACCAGTCGAGCGCGACGTACGAACGAACATCGCAGCGGAGCAGGATCTCGCGCGCGAGCTCGCCGGGACCGGAGCCGAGCTCGAGGATGCGCAGCTGGCGGTTTGGGGCCAGCGCGGCGCAGAACGCAGCGCGGAAGCTCGCGCGAAACGGCCTCCGGAGGCGCGTGTCCTCGAGCCACGCCCGTGCGGTCGCCGGATCGCGGTGGTCCACTCGAATCGGCACGTCGTCCTGGTCGTCCGGCATGGCGGGTGCCGCTAGTGCTTCGCGGCGCGGCATGGATTGGTGCCGACCGCCCCGTAGAGCAGATCCTCGGCTTTGCGGTAGCCGGGTGCCGCGGCGTCGATCGACTGGAAGTCGCCGACGGAAATGAACGTGGTCACGCAATCCATGCATCCGCGACGCTCCGGTGGGGGTGGCGCGGACTCGACGAGCTTTCGCACCGCGGCCTGGAGCGCGATCGCCTTCTCGGGCTTGATCGCAGTCGTCTTGGTCTCGTGCTGCGCGCACGGCGAGCCGGACCACTCGACCGTGCCGTCGGCATAGACGAACACCGAACCGCGATCGGCTCCATCGATGCCGCCGCCGCTCTGCTTGGAGACCAGTGCCGTGCGGGCGGGAGGTGCGGGCGGTGCGGGCGCCTTCGGGGGAGGCGGCTCGGTGCACGGGTTGTTCCCGACGACCACCGCCACCGCATCGGCGAACGCCTGCGCGGGCGGCGTTGGTTGCTTGCAGCCGTCGAAGGACATCGCCTTGTGCTTGTCGCCCTCGGTCGCTTCGAGCGACACGACCGCGTCGTGTGCGCAATGCGTCGCCGGCGGCTCGTAGGTGAAGAACCCCGCGCGATCGAGGGCGTCGGCGAGCACCGCGACGCGTTCGGGCGGAAGCACGCCTCGTCTCAACATGCAGTACGGACCGGAGAACGCGACGATGCCGTCGTCATACAGCGTGACCTCATCGAAATGACCATCGCTGCCAACGGTCTTGCGCCGCACGACCTGCTTGCCCTGGAATCCCCCGCTGAAGGCGCTGGGTTTGTCGATGACGGGTGGCGGACCCGGTGGGATGTCGACCTTCGGCACCGGCGCATGCCGTTCGCCGCAGGCAACGACTGCGAACGCGATGACCACGCCGATGCCCCGCACCACGCGAGCCTACCGCGCTACTGCGTGTGGAGGTCGATCTGGCGGTGGAAGTGCGCCAGCGCATGCTCGAATGCCCCGAAGATGACGTCGCGGTTCGCCCCCGAGGCGAGGCCGCGCTGGATGGACTCGCCCATCGCGAAGTCCTCCTCGATCGCCCCGTAGAGGATCGCGTTGTTCGCGTCCCAGTACGCGCGCGCCTTGTCGTTCGGCGGCTCGGGCACGAGGGTGTACGAGGTCAGCAGCGTGCGATCCGGGCCCTGCGGCCACAGGTGCAAGACCGCGGCGTGATCGGGCTCGACGAGCACGAGCGTGTTCGGGAACAGGTGATAGAGGACGTTCGCGCGACGGCGGAGCTCCCAGGTGTCGCTCGGCAGGTTCGCGAGCTCGCGAATCGAGCGCTTCGGAAAGACATTGCGCAGGTGCGGCCCCACGCGATCGACGAGCCCGAGGTTGTCGAAGAACAGCGGGTAGATCGTCTGCTTGTGCGTGGGACGGAGGTGGTAGCTCTCGAGGAAGACGTCGATCGCGAGCTTCCACGACATCGCCTTGGACATCACGGTCGGCGCGTAGACGTGCGAGCTCGCGGGCATGAACCCGAGCAGCTCGTCGGCGAGGGGGCCGAGCCACGTGCGGTCGATCGGCGGTGCATCGGGAGACGGCGCGACCGCGATGAAGCCGGCGATCTCGGCGCACGGGACCTCGACGAGGCCGCGGCGCTCGAACCCCGCGAAGCCGCTCGGATGAGCGATCGAGAGCAGCGCGCCATCACGGCCGTAGGTCCAGGCGTGGTACGGGCACACGAACGCCTTCTTGGCGCCGCAGGGCGCGGCCTCGACGCGGGTGCCACGATGCCGGCAGACATTCAAGAAGGCGCGAATGGTGCCGGCGTCGTCGCGGACGATCAGGAGCGGCACACCGCTCGCGTCGTGAGTGAAGAAGTCACCGGGGGACGCCAGCTGCGAAGCGCGGCCGACGAGCAGCGGGACGCGGCGAAACAACGCGACGCGTTCGCGGTCATGGCGAACCGGATCGAGGTACGCGCTCACCGGCTGTGACGTGGCGTGGTCGTCGTGGTCAGTGGTGCGGTGCTCGAGATGCGCGAGGACGCGCCGGACCAGCTGATGTTGCAGCTCGCGTTGCATGAGGCTCCTCCTGGCGGGTGGCAGATCCGGTCACACCGAGCACGCGGCGCGCGAACGCGAGCGCCTCGCGCTTGTAGGCGGCATCGATGCGCTTCGCTTCCTTGGGACCGACGATGCGCTCGACGGTGGGACGGGCGGCGATGAAGTAGCTGATCGCCCCAACGACGTGCAGGACGGGGATCTCGGGCGAGTCGATGCCGCCGCGCGCAGCGACGAGGGCAGAGGCCCGCTCGAGAAACGGGGCGAGCGGAAGCCGTGCGGCCCGCGCGACGCGCGTCGGGTTGTCGAGCAGCTCGCGAAGCAACAGCTTCACGCGGCCCGGCTCCTCCATGGCCCACTCCACGACGGCGCGCGCGAGCGCATCGAGGGCGGCGCTGGAGTGCTCGCCCGCACTCGCGAGGGCTTCCTCGACCCGCTCCTCGAGGTCAGCCGCGATTGCGGCCAGAACGGCCGCGTACAGCTGCTCCTTCTTCGCGAAGTGATAGACGGTGGTCGCCAGCGGCAGCCGGGCCGCCGCCGCGACGTCGCGCATGCTCGTCCCGTGAAAGCCATGCACAGCGATCAGCCGCTCGGCGGCCGCGAGGATGCGGTCGCGCGCTCGCCGGCCCTTCGGGGTGTGACTCCGCTCCAAAACGGTACGAGCGTACCATAAAAACCGAACACTCGTACCAGAAACGCGCGCGAGCGACGGGCGTTGCTGCAGGCGCTCGGCAGAGCTACTTGAAGTAGCCGGTCTCGAACATGTCGGTGAAGTCATTCGCGCTCGACACGACCGACGGCGGCGAGACGTTGAGCTGCTCGGCGATCGACTTGACGAGCGAGCTGTGCGTGTACGCCGTCGCGATCGAGCCCGTCTTGATGTGCGGGCTGAATGCGAGGAACGCGGTGGACTGATTCGCGCTGCCCTCGTCCCACGTCAGATAGACCACGCCGTTGTGCGCGTTCGCGTAGGCCAGGATGCGCGGCATCTCGTTCGAGAGCCACGTGTCGCCCATGTTGATGTCGCCGTTCGTTCCCGATTGCGCGCACCCGGTCGCGCCGTGCATGTCGTTGCACAGGTTCGGCGTGATGAAGACGTAGGACGCGACGTTGCCGGCGGCGAGGTCAGCGGCGAACGCCGAGTACGGCTTGTGGTGCGCGACGCAGTACGCGTTGCTCGCGCTCGGCGTCGCGCCCGCGACGTCCTGGAAGAAGACGAACGGATCGTGCTTGGCCGCGTAGTACGCGCTGGAGATCGAGCTGATCGGGCACGTGTTCGCCGACATGCCTTCCTGATAGGTCATCCACGAGACGCCGGCCGCCTTCAGCTTCGTGACGAGGTGGTCGGTGCTGTTCGTGCTGTTCGAGGCGCTCGCGTCGGAGTCCGTCGTGAACGTCTTGTCGGTGAACGAATTGGTGCCCGCTTCCATCCAGATGTAGTGCGGCTCGCTCGGGATGGCCGAGGGCAGCTCGTCGGTGAAGGCCGTCGCCTTGGCCGCCAGTGGGACCAGCGTGTTGTTGATGTACGGGGCAGCCGTCGTGTTGCCGTAGATCAACGATGACGACTCGTTCTCCATCACGATGACGAAGATCGTGCGCGTCACCGGCTGCTGTGCGCCGTCCACGCCGCCGTCGTGGCCATGGTTGCCACTACCACTGCCATTCCCGTTGCCATCTTGGCCGCCGCCGCCGGGGCCATCCGAAGACCCCTGGTTGCTGCTGGAGCCGCACGCCGTCGCGGCAGCGAGAAGGAGGTACGCGAGCTTCATGGACGCGCAGAACACCACGCGGGTCATTCGCGGCGCAATCGAAATGTTGGCCCGCTGAATCATTAAAGTTCGCGATCGCGACCGCACATGAGTGTTTGCACCTATGCGAGATGCCACGTTCACAGTCGTCGCCTCCGAGGACGTTTCGCCTGTGCAGACTGCCGCGCTGATCGCGGAAAGCGAATCACGTACTGATGTTTTCCCGTGGCGCTAAATGCCACTGTCGCGTCGAACGTCGACGATGGCATCGCTCTGACGCTGACGTGACCGAAATACGTTGTTAGTCGCCGCGCGATCACATGGCTTCGTACTGTCGGGCGGATGTTCAGGGGAACGATGTCGTTCGCGTCGCTGTGCCTGGCGCTCGCGGCTTGCGGCACCTCAGCGCCGTCTCACTCCGCTGTCGACGCGAGCACGGTCGTGCCAGCCGACGGGCAACGAAACGGCAGCAACGTCCTCGTGGACGCGGCGATGCCCATGATCGACTCCGGTACGCCGCCGGGAACGCCGATCACGTGCCCAGGCCCCGGAAACCCGAAGAACAACGGCGGTTCGTGCGGCTCCGAGCGCTGGAACATCAAGACGGGGACGGACTCGCAGGCGCCTCACGTGAGTCTCGTACCGCAGCCAAACACGATCGGAGCGCTCGCCGCGCTGCCCGCCGCGGGCGGTGGCACGACCCGCGAGATGCCGACCGAGAGCACGCTGTGGGAGCTGAAGAACGTCACGCTGACCGAGCTCAAGGAAGAATCCGACAGCGACTACCACCTCGTGATCTCCGATGGCACGCACACGATGATCGCCGAGGTCCCGTACCCGAGCTGCGCGACGAACAGCGCCTGGTCGTGCTTCATCTCTCGTTCACGTTCCGAGATCGACGCGAGGTACACGGTGACGACCTCCCCGCAGTACCCGGCCGCGACCGTCACGCTGCGCGGCGTCGGCTTCTTCGACTTCCTGCACAGTCAGACCGGCGTGGCTCCCAATGCGATCGAGCTCCACCCGGTGCTGCAGATCTGCTTCGGCGCCAACTGCACGCCGAGCTAGGCGACCTGATGCGTCGCTGTGCTGTGCTTGTCGGAGCGCTGGTCGCGTCGATGCCTGGCTGTCATGGATGTCGCGAGCCGCATGAAGAGCGGGACGACGAGTCCGAAGAACAAGAGGAACAGAACGCACGGCGCCTCAACTACTGGCGCGTTCAGGTCTCCGTCGTCGGCGACGGCGTGGTCAAGACACTCGACGGATCGATCGACTGCAGTACGGATCCCGCGCACGAGGCCCATCGCTGCGGTCCCCATCTCTTCACCTTCGAGGAGCTTCAGCCGCCATTGCTGCGGGGGACCGGCGCCGCAGGCTGGAAGCTCGCGCGGTGGGAATCTCAGACGCGCCAGGCCGATGGCCACGTGATGGCACGGAGCGGTCCGATGCCT
This sequence comes from Deltaproteobacteria bacterium, assembly GCA_019237945.1. GTDB lineage: Bacteria > Myxococcota_A > Polyangia > Haliangiales > Haliangiaceae > JABFXX01. The sequence goes on from JAFAOG010000562.1 coordinate 15,347, forward strand.
GACGGGCGCTGGTATCTGAACGGGTTCGGCTATCAGGACACCGGTGCACTCGAGACCGTCACCGCCGTGTTCGTTCCGACGAAGGGTGCGCCGGACGATCGCGCCTCGGATGCCGCGCAGGAGTGAGCGGGTCTATGCAGTCACGCGCGTCGTCGCTGCGACAATGCGCGATGTGTCGACGACGGCATCGCTGCCATCGACGGCCAGCTCGTAGTGCGGCAGCGCGCGTGTCGCCGGGCCCTTCAGCACCGTGCCGTCGATCGCGAAGGTGCTGCCATGACATGCGCACAGGATCGCGGTCGCGTTGACACTCGGCGTTCCGGCGGGGGTCGGCGCGCATGTCCCGGGATTCGTCCCGAGCGAGCTGCACGAGGCGTCTTCGCAGAGCGCGACCAGACAGCACTGGTGCGTGCAGATACCGGAGAGTGCGTACAGCCCCATCGCATCGCGGACGATGATCACGGCGGTGTTGTCATCGACGTTGTAGAGGACGGCCTGACCTGTCGCGAGCGTGGCGCCCAGCGGCACCCGTACGCGTTCGCCGTCGACGAGGCAGTACGTCTTGCCGCCCGCGTCGGACGGCGACACACACGGCGGTGGGCTGCCTCCGCTACACGCTGCCGCCGCGCCCGCGCCGAGCACGCGGAGCACGTCACGGCGACGCCATGTCACGGCTTGCACTTTCCAGAGGCGACATCGCAGGTCAGCGACTTGTCGCAATCCGAATCGCGCGCGCACGGAAACGAGCACGCCATGTTCGCCGGACCAAAGCCCGTGGGCGGCGTCGTCGAGAACAGCTGACAGACGTAGTGCTCGCTCGCGCTCGCCGGCTGCCGCACGCAGTCGGCGTCGGTGGTGCACGTCTTGAAGCACCCCGGCGACTCTCCGCCGAGCGCGACACACGTGGATCCCGGAGGACACGTCTGCACGTCGTCGCACGGCTCCATGAAGCAGTAGCCACCGGGATAGCCGTCGCCCGCCTCGGTCTGACACGCCGAGCGCGGATCGGTGCCGCAATCGACGGTCGTCGTGCACCGCGTGCCGATCTGCGCGTTCGCCGGGTCGGGCGCGCACTTGCCACCCGCGTTCGACAGATCGCAGACCTCACCCGCGTCGCAGTCGCCGTCTTTCTTGCACGCGGCGCCGAGACCGTGGCTCGGGGTCGTGTTGTCAGGCGGGCAATCAAACAGCAATTCGAGTGTGTCGATCTCGAGAGCGCCGTTATCGCTCTCGGTCTCGGTGGTCATGATGTTCATCGCGCTGACCGAGGTCGCCAGGTTGTCGAGCGATGCATCGATATCCCCCACGACGGTTGCGGTCCCACCGACGCGGTGGCACGTCGGCACGCGCGCGGAGACCTGCGCCTTCGTGTGATCCCAGTCGGTCTTCATCGAAGCGAGATCCGCGGCCGCCGCCGACCAGTCGGCGAAGTGGCCATCGAGCCCGATCTGGCGAAACACGGCGTCGAGCCGCACGACCTCCTCGGGCGCATCGGGGTTGAAGTGCTGGAACAGCGGAGGCACGGCGAGTCCGACCGCGTTTGCCGCGTAGGCGGCCTTCTTTTGATCCATCGCGGGGATCGCGGCGTGGAGCTGCGCGATCGCGTCGTCGACTTGCTTCACCTGTGCCGGAGGAAGATCGGGCGTGGCGGCCTTGCTCTTGTTCCATACGGACTCGAGCAAGCCGAGCACCTGCGTCGCGCGCGGCCAGTCCGGCATCCGATCCGGCGCCGAGCCGAACGTCGCGGAGACCAGGCCCTCTCCCGCGCGCTCGACGTCGCGCAGGTCCGGCGGTACGACGCTGTGGCCCGACGAGCCACAGGCCGCGAGTACAAACAACCAAAGATGCTTCATGGCTCTCTTCCATTGGCGCATGCGGGCGCGTCGAACTTGCCGTCGAGCATTCCATTCGAGAACGTCACGTGGAATGTGCCGGTTGCTGCGCTCGCGCTGAGCGTGCTCAGCGTGACGGTCCCGCCGCTCGCGATCATGTCGGTCGCGCTCGGCATTGCGAGCGTGTAGCTCACCGCAGCTTCCCCCGGTGCGGGGACGTGCGTGGCCGCGGTCGTCTGCGCGTAGGTCGCGGGCGCCTTGCCCACCATCTTGAGCTCGAGCACCTGCGTGCCCGCGGGCAGATTCGAATCCCACCCGGCGGCGGTGATGCTCGAACAAGCGACCGCGCCGTCGAACAGGTAGACGACCGTGTCGGTGCTCGGGCTGTCGGGCATCCCGATCACGTAGCTCGCGCCGACGGTTCCGAAGGTCTTTCCGCCGACGCTGCCACTGATCATGTTCGAGCCAGGCGGCGCGTCCGAGCTGGCCGGCGCGTCGGA
>JAFAOG010000612.1 GCA_019237945.1 Deltaproteobacteria bacterium
CGACATGCTCAAGGAGTTCATCGCGCAGAAGGAGTGGATCAGCCCGATCCGCGGCCACATGCGGATCATCCGCGACATGCTCGTGTGGTGCACGCGCACGATGCCGCAGTGGAACACGATCTCGATCAGCGGCTATCACATCCGCGAAGCCGGAGCGACCGGCGTGCAGGAGCTCGCGTTCACGATCGCCGACGGCATCGGCTACGTGCAGCTCGGCATCGAGGGCGGCCTCGACGTCGACGAGTTCGCGCCGCGCCTCTCCTACTTCTGGGACGTCCACAACGACTTCTTCGAGGAGATCGCGAAGTTCCGCGCCGGCCGCCGCATGTGGGCCAAGATCCTGCGCGAGCGCTTCGGCGCGAAGAACCCGAAGAGCTGGCTGTTGCGCACGCACGCGCAGACCGCCGGCGTGTCGCTGATGGCGCAGCAGCCGCTGAACAACGTCGTGCGCACGACGATGCAGGCGCTCGCGGCGGTGCTCGGCGGAACGCAGTCGCTGCACACGAACAGCTACGACGAGACGTACGCGCTGCCGACCGAGGACGCCGCGCAGCTCGCGCTCCGCACGCAGCAGCTGATCTATGAAGAGACGGGCGTCGCGAACGTCGCCGACCCGCTCGCCGGCAGCTACTTCATCGAGACGCTGACCGACCAGGTCGAGGCGGCCGCGTGGGAGTACATCCACAAGATCGACGCGATGGGCGGCATCGTGAAGGCCGTCGAAGAGGGCTACCCGCAGCGCGAGATCGCGCGGGCCGCGTTCGAGTTCCAGCGCGAGGTCGATAGCGGCAAGCGTGCGATCGTCGGCGTCAACAAGTATGTCTCCGAGGGCGAAGGCGACAACATCCCGACGCTGAAGATCGAGCACGAGGTCGAGCACAACCAGATCGCGCGGACGAAGGCGTTCCGCAGCCACCGCGACAAGGCCGCGGTCGAGAAGGCGCTCGCCGCCGTCAAGAGCGCCCTGCGCGACGACAAGCAGAACGTGATGCCGCCGATCCTCGACGCCGTGAAGGCGCGCGCGACGCTCGGCGAGATCTGCGACCTGTTCCGCAGCGAGCTCGGCGAGTACCGCGACCCCGCGTATCTGTGACCCGGGGTTCGCCCGAGCGCAGCTGGTCTCGCCGCGGCAGCTCGCGCGATCGCTTCGTCGCCGCCGGCTCGCGTTCCGCCCGGGAGCGCTTCGAGGCGGCTCCTCGCGCTCGCGCGACCTGCTCGGCGATCCTCAGCTGCTCCCGGGCGAACCCCGGGTCAGGCGCGCGAGCGGCAGCAGCTCGACGTCGAACGGAGGCAGCCGTCGCAGCTCGCCGTCGATCAGGATGAGCTCCGCGGCGCCCGGATGCGGCGGCGCGACGCCGAGGTCGTACGTGACGTCGTCTCCGACGACGCGCAGCGTGCGAATCCCGCCGTGCTTGCGCGCGTGCGCACCGGGCTGCGCCCAGCCGCCGAGCTCCTGCACGCACTTCGCGTGACCGGAGTGCCCCGCGATCTGCGTGATCGCCGGCAGCGTGCGCGGATCGAACCGGCGCGGCCGATCGGGATGAAACAGCGAGCCGGTGTCGGGGTTGCTCGGACGGTGATAGAGCAGCCCGCCGCCCTCCTCGCCCGGCGGTCCCGCGTGATGGAGCGGCGCGAGCGACAGCGGAGCCAGCGCCCCGCGCTCCCAGTCGGTGGCGACGCGCTCGACGGCCGCGGCGAGGAGCGCCTCGAGGGCCGCCGCGATCGCGTGCGGATCGGGGGCGGCGCCGAGCAGCGCGAGCTCGCGCGTTGTCACGCCGGCGTGGGTCAGCAGCGCGGCACGCCCGTCGGGCAGCTCGCCGGTCACCGCGAGATGAAACCGTCCCGCGAGCAGCAGCTCCATGACGAGCGTGCGCTGCTCGCTGGTGAAGCTCGCGTAGTCGCGCCCGACGACGCCGGCCGCCGGCAGCTGCGGATAGCGCGCGGCGAAGTCGTGGGGCGCCAGCCGATGCGAGGCTTCGCGGGCCTCCGCGAACTCGGCATCGCTGATCGTCGCGAGCTCCATCACGCGCGCCGCGTCGTGATTGCCGAGCAGCAGCACGACCTGCGCGGGGTCGTGGCTCGCGAGCCAGCGAAGGACGTCGAGGCCTTCGCGCGCGCACGTCGCCGGATCGCGATAGTCGTAGTCGAAGTGGTCGCCGATCGAGACGAGCACGACGTCATCGGCGAGCCGATCGCGCGCGACGTCGATCGCGCCGTGCCGCTCGAGCAGCTCGCGGACCTTCGCCCACGGCGCCTGGGGGTCGCCCATGACGAACGTCCGCACGACCGCATCATAGCCGGCTGTCCGGCCGGGATGCGGACGCTCGGCCGGACACGCGGGCGCAACGACGCGATTGCACGCGCACGCGAGGCTGGCGCGCGCCGTGAAAAGGCTGCGTGCATGCCCGCCCTGGCCAGCCATTCTCCCCTCGTTCGGACGCACGCCTTCGATCACCACCCATCGTTTCGCGCGGTCCTCGCCGCGGCGCCGGTGGTCGCCGAGCTCGCGAAGGCGGCGGCGGACGAGGAGCTGCTCGCGCATCTGATCGTCGCGTGCGGCGAGCTCGTCGCCGGCTTCGGCCACGCGGCGAACAGTCCCGACCGCGCGCGGGCTCATCGCCGTGCGTGGGCGACGATCCGTCAGCTCGAGCGCGGCGTGATCGCGGCGCGCCTGGGCAAGCTGGCGCCGGCGCGGCTGGTCGCACGGGCCCGGCGCGCGGTCGACAAGGCGGACGTGCTCGTGTCGACGCTGCCGGGCGTATTGCCCGATTGACCTGCGCCAGAGTTGCGTGCAGGTAGCCGGAAACACAGCGTTCCGACAAAGTGACGGCCGCGATGCGACATTCCGGACGACGCGCCCTCTGATGGGCATAGGCTTTCAAAGGGAAGAGACACCATGAACAAGCTCGCATTCGTGTGCGTCGCGTCGCTCGCGGCGGTTGGTTGCAAGAAGTCTGGCGGCGGTACCGGCGGTGGCGGCGGTGGTGGCGGCGGCGGCGGCTGGTTCACCGGAAGCTCTAGCATGATGACGTTCGTCAACCCGAAGGGCGCCGTCGACCACGGCTACCAGCTCGGGTTCTCGGCCGAGCTGCGCGGCATCGCGTGCCGCTACTCGGGTGAAGCGTGGGTCGTCGGCAACGCCGGCACGCTGCTCTACACGAACGACGCGGGCGCGACGTGGACGCGCGAGTCGATCCCGACGACCGCAGATCTGCGCACCCTCGCGACGCAGGACTTCGGCCCCGTGTTCGTCGCCGGCAACGGCACGTTCCTCGTGACGAAGGACACCGGCAAGACGTGGACGGAGCTCGGTGACGGCGTCACCGCGTTCCGCTCGATGGCGGCCGCGCAGGACGGCCAGACGGTGCTCGCGCTGTCCGAAGACGGCGGCCTCTGGTCGTACGACGGCGCGCTCCATCGCACGACCACGCTCGCGGGCATGCGCGCGATCAGCGTCTCGGCGGACGGTCAGCTGGCGATCGCGGCGGGCAACGGCATGATGCTGTCGCACGACGGCGGCGCGACCTGGGCCGCGCTCGCGGTCGACCCGTCGATCGCGTTCGATGACGTGCGCATCAGCGTCGATGGGGACGCGGTGGCGGTCGGCGCCGGTGGCGCGATCGCGAACGTGACGGATACGGGCGCGGTCTCGATCCAGCACATCGGCACGGCGGACCTGCACACGGTGCACGTCGCGGATGCGGACTCGACCGACGGCGTTGGCTTCGCCGCGGGCGAAGGCGGCCAGGTGCTCGTCAGCCACGACGGCGGCCACACGTGGGCGCTGGGCGCGAACCTCGGCCAGACGGTGTGGGGCGTCGACCAGATCGGCGACGGCCACCGCTAGTCACGACTCGCGTGGCTCGCTAGTCACGGCTCGCGTGAGCCGTTAGCACGGCTCGCCTCGCGATCACGGCTGCGTGGTCGCGTAGCGGTTCTTGATCCTCGCGATGAACTGCGAGGCGCCCGAGTCGGGTGCGTCGTCCCAGCGCTCCGCCGTCACGACGATCGGATCGCCGGAGCTC
>JAFAOG010000192.1 GCA_019237945.1 Deltaproteobacteria bacterium
CTTCGTGTCGACCCGGAGCTAGCCCGCTTCGGGCGCCGGCTCGGACTCGACGGCCTCGACCGCCGCATCGACGAGCTCTTGCGCCTTCGTCGGCTTCCAGCGCTTGTTCTTGACGTAGATGTCCTTCGCCATGCCGACGGCGTGCAGCGTGCGGAGCAGCGCCCAGCCGAGATCGAATTCGAACCAGCGCATCGAGAACTTCGCGGAGCGCGGCCACCGGTGGTGGTTGTTGTGGAGCTCCTCGCCGCTGCAGATGATGCCGATCGGCATGATGTTCCGGCTCGCCTCCTGCGTGTCCCAGTTGCGATAGCCGAGCGCGTGACCGACGCCGTTGATGAAGCCGGCGGCCCACACGCTCACCCAGATGATCTGGATCGCGTACGCGATCAGACCCGGCACGACGCCGAACACCGCCATGTCGAGCAGCAGCATCAGAACGAGGCCGAGGTTGTCGTGCTTCTCGTAGACGTTGCGCTCGATCCAGTCGTCGGGACAGTCCTTGCCGTACGTGGCGATCGTCTCGGGCTTGAGCGACTCGTTGCGGTACAGCCAGTAGCCGCCGAAGATCACGCGCGGCAGGCCGTAGATCACCGGCGAGTGCGGATCCATCTCGCCATCCGTATAGACGTGATGCTTGCGATGAACCGCAACCCAGCGACGCGTCGCCGTGCCAGTCGAGAACCACAGCCAGAAGCGCATCACGTGCGCGACGACCGGGTGGAGCGTGACCGCACGGTGTGCCATCGAGCGATGCGCGAACACGCTGAGGCACAGGATCGAAAACCATCCGCCGAGCGCGGCGGCCACGATGGCGAGCAACATCATGTGTGTCTAGCGAGCGTCCCGCGCACACGCCGTGCGGTCTCGTCATGACTCCGTCATGTTCGCAACACGCGGCTCCCGGCACGCATCTCGCAACGCGTTGACGGCATGAAGAAGCTCGTCGTCTGGGCAACTTTCGCAGCTGCCGCCATCGGCACGTCGGCGGCCATCGTCACGGCCAGCCCTGCGAAGCCAGCCGCGTACGAGTCGCCTGCCGAACCGATGTCCGTGAAGCCCGATGCCGGCATCCAGTGGGACGCGGGCGCGCCGCTGCCGCCAATCCCCGACGGTGGCCCGATTCCGCAGACGCGCGACGCATCGGTGCCGCTGAACGATCCGGCGCACGCCGCTGTTCTGCCGATGTAGCGCTGAGTAACGGCCGAGAAATTTTGGCCCCAAAGAACCCAAAGCGCCCAAAGAGGAAACATAAAGAGCTTCTCTCTGACCTTTGGGTCCTTTGGGTTCTTTGGGGCTAGATCTTGTTCGTCTGCTAGCGATGCGCACGACGCTGCGAAGCGCTGCGGCCGTGCGAGCGATGCGCCGCGGGCTTCGCGCGCGCCGTTCGCTTGTGCGTCGCGTGCGCGGCTTTCTTCGTGCGCGTGCTCGCGTGAGAACCACGCCCTCGATCGTGGCCCGCCGTCGCCGCTGAGCCCCCCGCAAGCGAAGCCTTCAACGCCGCCATCAGGTCCGTCACCTCCGGCTTCGGCGCCTCCGGCGGCGCCACGATCTCCCCGCCCTTTGCCTTCTTCGCGATCAAGTTGCGGACGCGGCCCTTGACCTCGTCCTTGTAGTTGTTCGCGTGGAACTCGGTCTCGCGCAGCTGCGAGATGATCTGCTGCGCGAGGTGGAGCTCGGCGGCCGCCGGCTTCGGCAGATGGCCGAGCGGGACTTCCTTCCATGGCTTGATCTCGTCGGGATAGCGCAGCTGGTGCATCGCGAGGCCGTCCTCGAACGGGCGAACCATCACGATGTACTGCTTGCCGCGCGCGCTGTAGGACGCGACGCCGACGAGCTCGGCATCCGCGAGCGCATCGCGGAACAGGCGGTACGCGCGCTCGCCGCCCTTGCCCGGGCCGAGGTAGTAGGTGCGATCGACGTAGATCGGATCGATCGCGGTCGCCGGCACGAACTCCTTCATCGCGAGCTCGTCGGAAGCGACCGCCTCGAGGTTCTTGAGCTCCTCTTTCGACAGCTCGACGAAGTTGCCCTTCGTCAGCTCGTAGCCCTTCGCCATCTCCGCGCGCGAGACTTCGCCGTGCTTCGGGCAGATGTACTGCTGCTTGAGGCGCTCTCCGCAGCCCTCGTGGATCAGATGAAAGTGGATCTCGTGCGTCGGCTCGCTCGTCGAGAAGATCTTGACGGGAATCGAGACGAGACCGAACGCGATCGTCGCAGTGTCGATGGAGCGGGCCGGCATGCCCGCAGATGTTGCGAACGTCATACCAGCGCGGCGGCGCACGGCGCGCGGCGGCGCACGGCTCGTCGAGAACGGCACGCGGATCGCACCACGTTGCCGCATGAAAAAGGTTCCTACGTGGCGAGTGATCCTCGGTAGCGTCGTGCTCACGACCGGTATCGTCGCGAGCTATTCGTTTCGCAGCGGCATCGAGTCCGCAGAAGCCGCGCCGGCCGGGCATGGCTCGGGCTCGGCGGTCGTGACCGGTGACGCGGGAGTCGGCTCGGGCAGCGCGACGGGCTCGGGCGCCGGGTCGGCGGCGCACACGCACAAGCCGGTGAAGCACGCGGCGGATTCGCCGGGTCCGGACGACATCCACGACGGCGACACGCTCAAGCCGATCAACCCGAGCCCGGGTCCGATCCCGGTGACGCCGCCGCCGTCCGCGGGTCCGCGCAATCCGTCGCCGGTGCCGCCGGGCACGCCGGGCCCGACCGGCCCGATCACGCCGGGCACGACGCCGATCACGCCGGGTGACACGACGACCCAGGTGCCGGCGACGCCGGGCGCCTCGACGACCGGCATGCCGACCACGCCCGGCGCGCCGTAAGTCTGGTAAGCACCGATCGTGGAGCCCGCCACCATCGGCGCGATGTTGCGCGAGATCGCCGTCTACTTCGATCTCGACGGCGATCGACATCGCGCGATGGCGTACGACCGCGCCGCGAAGTCGATCGAGGCTGCGAACGGGCTGCATCGCCTGCTCGATGAGGGCCGGCTCGAGGAGCTGCCCGGGATCGGGCCGTCGATCGCGCGCGTTGTTGGCGATCTCGCGCGGCGCGGCTCGTCGACCGTGCTCGAGAAGCTGCGTGCGAAGTGGCCGAGCGTGATCGTCGAGCTCGCGCAGCTGCCGAGCGTCGGCGTGCTCAAGGCGCGCAAGATCCACGATGCGCTGCACCCGGCGGATCTCGATGCGGTCGCGCAGCTGGCGCGCGCGGGACAGCTCCGCGAGCTGCCGGGCTTCGGCGCGGTCAGCGAGAAGAAGATCCTCACGTCGATCGAGGAGCGGGCGCAGAAGGGCACGCGCGCGATCCACATCGACGCCGAGGAACACGCGCGCTCGCTCGCCGGGTACCTGCGCGACGACCCGGCGGTGCTGCGCGTCGAGATCGCGGGTCAAGTGCGGCGGTTCTGCGAGATCGTCGATCACCTGAGCTTCGCGATCGCGACGATCCATCGCGACGCCGTGCTCGATCGGCTGCGCAGCCACGGCCTGATCACGAGCATCGACGCGAGCGGCGACGTCGTCACCGCGCGCCTCGCCGACGGCATGCGCTGCGAGCTGCACCTCGCGGAGCCGCAGCAGTTCGGCTGGGCGTGGATCCAGGCGACCGGCTCGCCCGAGCACGTCGCGAAGCTGCGGCCGGCGGCGGGCGCCGAGGAGGTCGACGTCTATCGCGCGAACGGCCTGCCGTGGCTGCCGCCCGAGGTGCGCGACGGCACCGACGAATGCTCCGGCGATGACTTCACCGATCTCGTCACGCTCGAGGACATCACCTGCGCGTTCCACTGCCACACGACGTACTCCGACGGCAAGGACTCGATCGAGGCGATGGCGCGCGCGGCCGGCGCACTCGGCATGCAGGCGATCACGATCACCGATCACAGCGCGGCCGCGAGCTACGCGGGCGGCATCGGCGCCGAGGGGCTGCGCGCGCAGCACGCGGAGATCGACGCGCTCGTCTCGCCGGTGCGGATCCTCAAGGGCACCGAGGCCGACATCCTCGCCGACGGCACGATCGACGTACCGATGGAAGTGCTCGACGATCTCGACGTCGTGATCGCGAGCGTTCACCAGCGCTACAAGCTCGACCTCGACGGCATGACGAACCGCCTCGTCACCGCGATGCGCCAGCCGTTCTTCAAGGTGTGGGGCCACGCGCTCGGCCGCCTCGTGCTGCGGCGCGATCCGATCGCGGTGCGCCTCGACGAGGTGCTCGATGCGGTCGCCGAGTCGCCGGCCGCGATCGAGATCAACGGCGATCCGTACCGGCTCGATCTCGATCCGATCAACGCTCGGACCGCCGCCGCGCGCGGGATTCCGTTCGTGCTGTCGAGCGACGCGCACTCGACCCGAGGGATCGAGGCCGTGCGGTGGGCCGTCGCCATGGCTCGCCGCGCGAGGATCCGGAAATCGCAGGTCCTGAATACCTGTGCGCCGGAGGAGCTGGCCGAGCGCGTCCGTCCACGATCTCGGCGAACCGCATCGCGTTCCTGACCGCGTGGCCCTCGGCGTCGTTGTCGAAGTAGACGTGGACGTCGCGCCCCTCGGCGAGCCAGCGCCGCGTATCGGCGGCCCACGCCTGCAGCGACGACTCGCTGTAGCTCGACGCGTACTTGCGCGTGTGGCCGTGCAGCCGCACGTAGACCAGGTTGCTCGTCACCTCGCGCCACATCGGGAAGTCGGGCGCGTCGCCCATGCACACGCTGACGCCGTACTCGCGGAGGATCGCGGCCGCGTCGTCGTGAAACCACGAGCGATGGCGCAGCTCGAGCGCGTGGCCGACGTCGCGCCACTGCTGCAACGACTCGCAGAACTCGCGAAGCCGGGCGATTCCATTCTCTGGGTTGCACTGGAAGTTCGACGGTAGCTGCCACACGACCGCGGCGAGCTTCTCCTTGAGCGGCGCGCACTGATCGCGCAGGCGAGTGATCGACTCGTCGCACTGCTTGAGCCGCTTGTAGTGCGTGACGAAGCGATGGCCCTTGAGCGCGAACCGGAAGTGCGGCGGGGTCTCGTCGTACCAGCGCGCGTAGGTCTCGGGCTTGATCTGCGTGTAGAAGCTGCCGTTGATCTCGAGCGCATCGAACGTGCGCGATGCGACCTGGAGCCACTTTTTGATCGGCGTGTCCGCGTACAGGTGCTCCCGCCATCCCGCGTAAACCCAGCCGCTGGTTCCGATATAGGCGTGCGCCACCCTCCCGCGAAGTGCAAGCGTGGCACCACCCGTGCAAGCACTTCGCTTATGGCCGTGGACAAGCTCGCAAAGTATCGATCGATGCGAGATTTCACGAAGACGGCCGAGCCCAGCGGCGCACGTGCGCGCAAGCGCACCGGCAATAGCTTCGTGATCCAGCAGCATGCCGCCCGGCGCATGCACTACGACTTCCGGCTCGAGCTCGACGGCGTGCTGCTGTCGTGGTCGGCCCCGAAGGGCCCGTCGCTGAACCCGAGCGACAAGCGGCTCGCGGTCCGCACCGAGGACCACCCGCTCGACTACGCGAACTTCGAGGGCATCATCCCGGCCGGGCAGTACGGCGGCGGCACCGTCAACGTGTGGGACAACGGCACGTGGGAGCCCGAGGGCGATCCGCACGAAGGCCTGCGCAAGGGCCGGCTGACGTTCTCGCTCGACGGTCACAAGCTGCACGGCAAGTGGCACCTGATCCGCACCAAGGGCGACGGCAAGAACGACAACTGGCTGCTGTTCAAGTCGCGCGACGAGGCGGCGAACGAGAATGAAGACATCGTCGCGAAGCGTCCGGAGAGCGTGATATCGGGTCGAACGCTCGAGCAGATCGCGAAGGACGCCGACCGCATTTGGCACTCCAACCGCGCCGAGAAGTCTGTGAAGATCGAGAAGAGTGTGAAGTCCGAGAAGCGGACGGTCTATCGCAACGTCGACATCGCGAATGCCGAGAACAAGAAGCTGCCGAAGAGCGAGCGGTCCGCGAAGCGCGCCGCGAATGACTCGGTGGCCGATCTCGTGAAGCAGCTGCCGCTCGGCTTCGAGCTGACGAACCTCGACAAGATCCTCTATCCCGAGCAGGGCATCACGAAGGCGCAGCTGATCGCGTACCTCGCGGTCGTCGCGGACTGGATGCTGCCGCACATCGACAACCGGCCGCTGACGCTCGTGCGCTGCCCCGAGGGTCGCGGCAAGCCGTGCTTCTTCCAGAAGAAGATCTATCCGGGCGCGCCGAAGGCCGTGCAGACGGTCAAGATCAAGGAAGAGGACGGCGCGGTCGTCGATTACATGAAGGTGCGCGACATGCCGGGCCTCGTCGGGCTCGCGCAGCTCGGCACGCTCGAGGCGCACGTCTGGGGCTGCCACGCCGACAAGGTCGAGCGCCCTGACTTCATGGTGCTGGACCTCGATCCCGATGTCGCCCTGGGCTGGGACAAGGTCGCGCTCGCCGCGTTCGACGTGCGCAAGCGGCTTGGCGAGCGCGGGCTCGAGAGCTGGGTCAAGACGACCGGCGGCAAGGGCCTGCACGTCTGCGTGCCCGTCGCGCGCAAGCTCGACTGGGACGAGTTCAAGCAGTGGAGCAAGGAGTTCGCGGAGGAGCTCGAGAAGGACTCGCCGAAGCTCTACACGTCGAACATGGCGAAGGCGGCGCGCCGCGGGAAGATCTTCGTCGACTACCTGCGCAACGGCCGCAACGCGACGTTCATCTGCGCGTACTCGCCGCGGGCCCGTGAAGGCGCGCCGGTCTCGACGCCGATCACGTGGGAGGAGCTCGCGCACGGCGTCGATCCGCAGAGCTTCACGATCCAGACAGTCCCGCAGCGGCTCGCGAAGCTCGAAGCCGACCCGTGGGAAGGCATCTACGACACCAAGCAGACGCTGAGGAAAAAGAAATGACCGCTCGCACCAGCGACCCCGCCGTCATCGAGCATCGCCTGCTCGACCTCGCGTACACGACCGACTCGGTGATCACGCCGAGCCTGCTCGCGTACTACGCGCCGTGCTCGATCGAGGATGCCGAGAAGGTGCTCGATACGCTCGTCGCGCAGGACCGCCTGCGCCTCGAGGTCGACGACAACGGAAACATCCACTACGAGATGCCGAACCGCGTGCGCATCGAGTCGCCGCGCGCCGCCGCCTCGCACGCGCCGCACGCGCTGATCCGACATGCGCAGGCGCCGCTCGTCGCCCGCGCGACGCCGAACGCGGCCGTCGCCGGCGTGCTCAGCCTGATCGTCCCCGGCGCCGGCCAGCTCTACGCCGGGCATCCGCTGTCGGCGGTGCTGTGGTTCGTCGTCGTGTCGCTCGGCTACCTGCTGCTGATCGTGCCGGGCGTGGTGCTCCACGCGCTGTGCATCGCGCAGGCGACCAGTGCCGCGCACCATCCGCGCCCTCAGTACGTGTAGACGTGGCGCGACAGGCCCGCGAACGTGTCGGTGAACGATCCGTTGCCGGTCAGCGTGCGCTGCTCGAACATCACGTCGATCGCGGTGGCGCCGGGCGCCGTGAACGTCGCCTGCACGGTCGCGCTGGTCGGATTGACGGCGAGCACGTACGTCTTGCCGTGGTAGCTGCGCGCCATCACCGCGACGCCGCCAGAAGCCGTGACGGTCGCGGGGTCCGCGAAGATCACGTCCGTCAGCTGGGACAGCTCGTCGATCGCCTGCGCGTCCGCGGCGCGGTTCGCCGCGTCGAGGCCCGGCCAGTCGAAGAACGCGAGGCCGGTCGCGCCGAGGATCGTGCCGTAGTACGCCTTGGGGACCACCGTCGATGGATCGGCGTGGTTGTCGTCGAAGATCCACACCGGGCGCGGCGTCATCGCGCCGAACACGGTGAACGTCTGCGTGATGCCGCTCGCGTCCTCTTGATACGGCTCGCTCGCGTAGATGTCCTCGGCGATCTCGAACGGCTTGTCGACGCTCGGCGGATCGTAGTGCGCGTGCTGGAGATCGGCGACGAGCGGCAGCGTGCTGACCGTGTGCGCGGCGGCGACCTCTTGCTGCATCACGGCGGGGTCGATCAGCGAGTACTTGTAGAACGCCTGGTCGGGCTCGTCCGCGAGATAGAACGTGACGTTCGCGAGGTGCGCGCCGAACGCGTTCATGATCCGCGGGAACACGTCGGGGACGCCGAGGCGCGCCGTCTCCGTCAGGTTCGGCACGACGGTGAGGCCGAGGTCGTACGCGCGATCCGGATACGGCTCGCGGCCGTCGTTGAACACGTCGACGAGCGCCTGCCCGCCCGCGGTCGTCACCATGTTCGCGCCGTGGATCGCGGCGACCTGATCGAGCTGGTCGTACGGGACGTTGAAGAAGCCGAGCGCGTAGAACGGCTTGCCGTCGACGGTGATCCGCGTGCCGTCGGTCGTCACGGTGCGCGTGCCCGGATGCAACAGGACGTGATCGGGCAGCGGGCCGTCGGCGTAGGCGAGCACGACGTCATCGAGGAACAGCGAGCCGGTCGAGTGGTTGTAGAAGTAGAACGTGCCGTCGCGATCGGTCGGCAGCGCGGTGAACGACACCGTGTTCTGCGTCCAGTCGCCGGTGCACGTGATCTTCTGGACGAGGTACGGCGTCGCGGCCGACTCCGTGTAGAAGAACGCGTCGGCGCCGCTCGCGCACTTCGCCCAGAACGTCAGCGTGTACGTCTGATTCGCGGGCATGTGGAACGGGTTCGTGATGATGAAGCCGCGGTTGTTGAAGTCGGTCGCGCAGCTCGGGCCGACGCAGCGCAGCTCGAGCGCGTACGTGCCGCCGTGCGCATCCGTCGACAAGAAGAAGCCATAGTCACCGTTGCCGTCGGGCTGCACGAACTCGCCCCACCCGACCATGCCGAGCTCGAAGCCGCCGTTGCCGAGCACGTTCGTCGGATGCGTGATGATCGGCCCCGCATCGGGCGCGGCATCCGCCGCACCGTCGACGACGGCGTGATGACCTCCGCCGCTGCAAGCGGCGACGAGCAGGAACCAAGCCCTCATGCCGACACCCTCCACCGCGACTTTCGCTCACGGTGTGACACGTCCGAAACAGCTCGTCGTATGCTCCCCACATGGACTGGGTCGGCCGCGTCATCGACGGACGATATGTCGTCGATGGCGTCGTCGGCGCGGGCGGCATGGGCGTCGTGCTGTCGGCGCGGCACAAGTTCACGAGCGCGCGCGTCGCGTTGAAGATGATGCGCAAGGATCTCGGACTCGATCCCGAGATCAGCGCGCGCTTCCTCGCCGAGGCTCGCGTGCCCGCCGCGATCGATCACCGCGGCGTCGTCAAGACGCTCGACGCCGGCCAGACACCCGAGGGCGAGCTCTACCTCGTGATGGAGCTGCTCGCCGGCCGCTCGCTGCGCGCGGAGATGCAGGCGATGCAACCGGGGCTCGCACAGATCCGCAAGATCGGGATGGAGCTGCTCGACGTGCTCGCGGCCGCGCACGTACGCGGCGTGATCCACCGCGACATCAAGCCCGAGAACATCTTCGTCACGCAGCCCGACGGCCAGGTGAAGCTGCTCGACTTCGGCATCACGAAGCTGCTGACGAGCGGCCACTCGGTGCTGCCGCGCACGCAGGCCGGCGCGATGCTCGGCACCGCCGCGTACATGGCGCCCGAGCAGCTCGCGGATGCCCGCACCGTCGACGCGCGAGCGGATCTGTGGGCGGTCGGCATCACGCTCTACGAGCTGATCGGCGGGCGCCGGCCGTTTCGCGGCGCGACCGTCGAGGAGCTGCTCGTCCAGCTCGTGCGCGGCGAGCCCGATCCGATCCGCGCCGCGTATCCGCAGGCGACGCCCGACCTCGAGGCGTTCTTCGCGCGCGGCCTCGCGAAGGATCCGCAGAAGCGGTTCGCGAGCGCGGGCGAGATGGCGCAGGCGTTCGCGCGGCTGTCGCTGTGGCCGCCGCTCGCGTCGCCGTCGGGCGGCCTGCCGGCCTTCGCGGGCATGCCCGGTATCGCAACGCCGCCCGCCGGCACGCCCGGCCTCGCGACGCCGCCCGCCGGTACGCCCGGCCTCGCAACGATGGCGACCGGCGCGCCGGGCCAGCAGATGTACGGCCGGATCAAGCCGCCGACCGCGCAGACGCCGGCCGCGCCCGTCGTCACGCCGCTGCCCGCGCCGATTCCGTATCCGCAGGTGCAACCGACGACACCCGTCGCCCAGACGCCGCCGCTCGGCCTGCAGACCGGCAGCACGGGCAGCACGGAGCAGATGCGACCGGCCGGCGCGCCGTGGCTGCTGATCGTCGCGGGCGCGCTCGCCGTCGTTGCGGGTGCGGGCGTCGTGTACTTCGTCATGCAGAGCCGCAAGCACGAGACGCCGGTGCAGCCCGCGCCGCAGCAGCCGCCAGTCGCCGTGATCGCACCGGCCGATGCATCGAGTGTCGCGCCGGCGCCGGTCGTGCTCGACGCGCCGATCGTCGTGGCCACGGGCAGCGCGGGGTCGAAGCCGAAGCCCGGTGCGCGCGGCAGCGCCGGTGGACCCGCGCCACTCGATCCGTACGCCGGAGGCTCGACGGGCCCGAACGCCGGAGGCTCGACGGGCGCGAACCGGCCCACGGGCATGAACCCCACGGGCACGAACCCCGCCGGCGCGAATCCCGCCGGCCCGAACCCCGCCGGCACGAACCCGCTTGTCGGCGCGCCACCGGCTGCCGGCGACTTCTGTGACGCGAGCTGCAAGATGCTCGCGAGCTGTCACCTCGGCTCGCGCACGTGCGCCGCCGACTGCGCCGGCAACCAGACGATCCACGACTGCCTCGTCAGCGCGAACGGCGACTGCAACGCGTTCGCGGCGTGCATGTTCGGCGGCTACTGCGGACAGCTGCCGAGCGGCGGCCACAGCTGCAGCGAGGCGATGGACTGCGAGTCGTCGTGCGGCGGCAACCAGGTGTGCGTGTGCAACTGCATCCAGGGCCTCGCGCCGAATCGTTCGGCAGCGCTGCTCGGGCTGCGCGGCTGCGCGGCCCCGTGCCGCGGCGACACCGCGTGCATCGCGAAGACCTGCGATCCGCAGATCCGTCGCTGCCGCGCGCAGTAGCCCTACTTCACGTCTTTGGGCTTCGAGAACAGCGCGGGATCGACCTTCGGATCGAACTCGACCTTGCCGAGCGTCAGCGTCGTCGCGTGGCCGCGGCTGCTGCTGGTGCGCTTGAACGACACCTTGATGCCGTTGACGTCGCGATAGTCGGCGAAGTCGTCGTTGACCTGCTGGCCACTCTCCGTGTACGCGATGCGCGTCAGCAGCTTGGTCTTCTTGTCGATGTAGAGCGAGATGTCCATGCCGGGAAACGGCGACTGCATGTGCAGCACGCTCTGCGGCTTGCCATCGAGCGCCTCGTCGGCGACCGCGACGACCTTCGCGCCCGCGTCGCTCGCCTTGAGCAGGATCAGCTCGGGGTCGCGCCAGATCTCGAACTGCGCGCTCGCGACCTGCGCCGCCGGAAGATCGCTGATCTCGACGGCGAACGTCTGCGGGTTCGGCGCGCCCATCCAGCCGCCCCCGCCGGTGAGCGTCTCGATGATCTTGACGTCCTTCGCGAGGTGCAGCGTCGCGTCGATGCGGAGCTTGTCGGGCATCACGAACATGCGATCGATATCGACCGGCACGTCGTGATCCTGGATCGCCGTCGTACCGCTCGCCGTCTCGTGGATTGCCTTGATCGCGGCGAGCTTTGCCTTGCCGCCCTTCGCGGCGAGCGCGTCGGCGAGGATCGGCTTGGCGGCCGCGGCGGCCTTCGGATCGACCGGCTGCTGCGCGACCTCGACCGGCGTCACCGGCTCGACCGCCGACACCTTCTCGTAGCGCCAGCCTTCCTTCTTGAGCTGCGGCTCGAGGTCCTTGGCGTCGCCGACCATCACGATCACGTAGTCGCGCGGCGTCAGGATCTGCTGCGCGGCGCGCTTCGCGCTCGCCTGATCGACCTTGCCGACCGCGAGCGGGTAGTTCGCGAGGTACTCCTTGCCAAAGCCGTGGAGCTCGGCGCCGACGAGCGCGCTGCCGATGTCGCCCGCGGACTGGAAGCGCAGGCCCCAGCTGCCGGCGAGGTTCGCGACGGCGGCGTCGATCTCGCCCTGCGTCGGGCCCTCGGCCGCCATTTTCTGGATCTCCTTTAGGATCAGCTTCGCGGTCGCGACCGCCTCGCTGTTGCGCGTGAACGTCGTCGCGACCCACGAGCCGCGATCGAGGTTGCGATCGAAGCTCGACGATGCGCCGTACGTCTTGCCGCCCTCGACGCGCACGACCTTCATCAGCCGCGACGAGAACGCGCCGCCACCGAGCGCGTAGTTCCACACGAGCGTGTCGAAGAACCGCGGGTCGTCGTGCTTGATGCCGAACTGGGCGATGCGGATGTGCGTCTGCGTCTGGCCGGGCTTGTCGACGAGGCGGATCTTCGATCCGGAGAGCCCGGGCTCCTTGTAGGACGGGGCCGGCGGGACCGCGCCCTTCGCCCAGGTGCCGAACGCGCGCTCGAGGTCGCCCTTGAGCTTCTTGGCGTCGACGTCGCCCGTGACGACGAGCAGCGAGTTGTTCGGCACGTACCAGGTCTTCGCCCACGCGACGAGGTCATCGCGGTGGAGGTTCGCGATCGACTGCTCGCTGTTGATCCAGCCGCGCACGTGATCGTTGCCCCACAAGAGGTTCTGGATCTGCTCGCTCGCGAGCGCGCCCGCGTCGTCGAGGTGCTGGCGCACCGTGCCGAGCATCAGGTCCTTGACCTTCGCGAGCTCGGCGTCGGGGAATGTCGACTGCGTGATCATCTCCGGCATCAGGTCCATGCACGTCGAGACGTTCTTCGACAGCACGCTGCACGACAGCAGCGTCGCCTCGAACGTCGCGTCCGCGCCGATCGTGCCGCCGACGAAGTCGATCGTCTTCGCGAGGCCGACCGCGTCGTGCTTCTTCGTGCCCTTGACGAGCATGTCGGCGGCCGCTTCGCTGACGCCGAGGCGCGCGCGCGGCTCGTCCATGCGGCCGGCCTTGATCGCGAGCTGCATCGACACGACCGGCAGCTTCGGATCGCGCACGACGAACACGTCGAGCCCGTTCGCGAGCTTGAAGTTCTCGATCGCAGGGAGCTGCACGGCGGCCGGCGCCTTGGCGGCGGGCTGCTGGATCAGCTCGTGGCCCTGCCACGCGTCGACGACCGCCGGCGCATCGGGCGCGGGAGGCGGCTTCGCGGTGTGGTCGGTGCCATCGCTCGGCAGCGTCGGCGTGGGGGGCGCGGGCGCGGGCTTGGGGCCACACGCAAGAAGCCCGAGGAGTGGGAGCAGGCGCTTCATCACTTGCCTCCCTTCGTCGGGATGACGACGACGGTCGCCTTCTCCGCGGCGAGGTATTGCTTGACGACGCGCTTCACGTCCGCGGCCGAGACCTTCTCGATCTCGTCGACGTCGCGCGTGAACTGAGCGGGGTCACCGGTGAGGATCCAGCTGCGGCCGATCGCTTCGGCGAGGCCCTGCGCGTGCTCGAGCGAGAACACGAAGCCCGACTGGACCTGGTTCTTCGCCTTGCGCAGCTCGTCGGGCGCGGGGCCCTTGTCGCCGAGCTTCTTGACCTCGTCAAAGATCGCGGCCTCGACGCCGTCGGCCTGCTTCGGATCGAGCCATGCGCCGAGCGCGATCGTCATGCCCGGATCCTCGCGGACGATCGACTCCATGCCGCCGTCGAGCGCGATCGCGGGGTGCGTCTTGTCGCCCTTGAGCCGGATCTTGATCCGCGACGAGTCACCGGCGCCGAGGATGATCGACGCGACCTGCAGCGAGTAGACGTCCTTGTCCTTCGCGGCCGGGATGTGCCAGCCGACGAGCGTCAGCCCGATCTGGCCGGGATCGACGACCTGCTTGCGCTGCGTCGTCTGCGCGGGCTCCTGCGCCTGCGCGGCGGGCCGCGGCGCATCGGCGGCCTTGGGGATCGCGCCGAACCACTTCTCGGCGGAGGCCTTCACCTGCTCGGGCGTCACGCGGCCGACGACGACGAGCATCGCGTTGTTCGGCTGGTAGTACGCGTCGTAGAACTTCTTGAGGTCGTCGGGCGTTGTCGCGTCGAGGTCCTTCAGATTCCCGCCGGCGGTCCACGCGTACGGATGCTTCGTGTACGCGATGTCGAGGAACTTGAGGAAGCCCTTCGCGATCGGCGAGTTCTCCTGCTGCCGGATCTCCTCTTTGACGACCTCCTTCTCGGTCGCGATCATGTCGGGACGGAACATGAGGTTGCGCATCCGCTCGGCCTCGAGCTGCACCGCGAAGTCGAGGTAGTCCGACGGGATCGTGTCGATGTAGTGCGTCGCGTCCTCGTCGGTCGCCGCGTTGACGTAGCCACCAATGCCGTTGAGCATCTGCGCGTGCGCCTCGGGCCGCACGTGCTGGGTGCCCTTGAACATCATGTGCTCGAACATGTGGGCCGAGCCGCGGCGGTCGCGCGGTTCGTCCTTGGAGCCGGCGTGGTACCAGACCTGGACCGCCACGACGGGCGCGCCCTCGATCGGCATCACGGCGACCTTGAGGCCGTTCGCGAGCTGAAAAGTCTCGATTTTCGGCGTGCCTGCAGACGCCGGCGCGGCCATCGCCAGGGCGACGGCGGCTGTAACGATGCGACGCATGGGCGCGGACACTACCGCAACTCGCACCGGGTGCTAGGTTGGGTGCGTCTTTGGATTTCACGAATACGGGAATTGTTCTGGTTGACTGAAATCCGAATTAGGGTAAAAGTGAACTTCTACCTACGGGCGGTAATGCCGCCGTATTGAGGAGAGAGTCGTGGCGCGCATGCAAGCATCTACTCAGGACGAGGGGCGAATCGGGATGATCGACGTAACCGGCGTGAAGGTGTTCTCGGCGACCAAGGCAAAGGAGCGCGAGCTGCTCGGTGAGCTGATCACCGATTGGATTCGCAGCCATCCCGAGCACGAGATCGTCGACAAGATCGTCACCCAGAGCTCGGACTCCGAGTTCCACTGCCTGACGATCACGCTGTTCTACAAGCACGCCGGCAAGGCGTAACTGGTTGACCCGGGCTCGTTGATCGGGTACCCACTGGCTCCCCCATGGAGAACACGTTCGGCAGGCCCGTCGAGGTCGAAGTTCGCGACAGCCTCGAGAAGGCGATGAAGATCCTCAAGCAGAAGATGTCCAAAGAGGGCATCCTGCAGGAGCTCAAGCGCCGCCGCTTCTACGAGAAGCCCTCGGTCAAGAAGAAGAGGAAGACGCGCGAGGCTCGCAAGCGCCTTCGCCGTGAGATGAAGCGCCGGGTTGCTCCGGCGCCGACGCGCTGAGCGCGCCATGTCGACCCACTGGGTCGAGATCATCGTTCCGGTCGGTGCGGCAGACGTCGATGACGTCGCGGCGCTGATCGCTTCCGACGTCTCTGCCGCCGCTGCCGGCACCGAGCAGCGCGGCGACGAGATCGTCTTCTGGGTCGCGGCCGACCAGGTCGCCTCGGCACTCGCCGAGACCCGCGACGCGGTCGCGCGCTGGCAAGCCGGCGGTGCATCGGTCGATCCGGCGCGCGTGCGCAGCGCCGAGGCGTTGCCCGAAGAAGTCTGGCGCGATGCCTGGAAGAAGTACTTCAAGGTCTCGCACCTGACGCGGCAGTTCGTCGTCGTGCCGTCGTGGGAGACCTACGCGCCCGCCGAGGGCGAGGTCGTGATCGATCTCGATCCGGGCATGGCGTTCGGCACCGGGACGCATGCCTCGACGCGCCTCGTGCTCGAGGAGATCCAGACGCTCGCCGACGCGGGCGTCTCGCCGCCGCGCATCCTCGACGTCGGCTGCGGCTCCGGCATCCTCGCGATCGGAGCCGTCAAGCGGTGGCCCGGCGCGACGTGCATCGCGGTCGACAACGATCCGATCGCGGTCTCGGCGACGGTCGACAACGCGACGGTCAACCACGTGCAGGATCGGATCGACGTCTCGCTGAAGTCGCTCTCGCAGATCGACGAGCGCTTCCCGCTGGTCCTCGCGAACATCCAGGCCCACGTGCTGCGCGAGTTGAAGGCGGCGCTGATCGAGAAGACGGCGGGCACGCTGATCCTGTCGGGCCTGCTCACGCCGCAGGCCGCGCCGCTCGCCGACGAGTTCGTCGCCGCCGGCCTGACGCTCGTCGCGATCCGCGCCTCGAAGGACGACCCGCAGTGGTCGTCTGTTACGCTGCGCGCATGAGGGTCTTCGTCACGCCGCTCACCGCGGGCGAGCTGACGATCACCGGCGACGAGCACCACTACCTGCACCGCGTGAGGCGCGCGCGCCCGGGCGATGCGATCGAGCTGGTCGATGGCGCCGGCATGCGGGCGCGGGCCGTGATCGAGCGGATCACGGGCGATGCGACGATCGTGCGCGCGGAGGCGCCCTCGGCCGTCGTCGCCGCGCCGCCGCACATCCGCGTGCTGCTGCCGCTGATCAAGGGCGACCGCATGGACACCTGCCTCGAGAAGCTCGTCGAGGTAGGCGCCGACGCGATCGTGCTGTGGCCCGCCGCGCGCGCCGTCGTGCGCCTCGAAGCCGACCGCCGGGAGGCCCGCGTCGCGAAGTACCGGAGCGCGCTGCAGGCCGCCGCTCGCCAGTGCGGCCGCGCCGCCGTGCCCACCGTCACCGCCGTCGACTCGCTGCACGCCGCGATCGCGATGCTGCCGGCGGGCGCGCGCCTCGTGCTGGACCCGGGTGCGGATCGCGCGACGATGCCGACGGCGGGCGACGTGACGATCGTCTCGGGCCCCGAAGGCGGCTTCGCGCCCGACGAGCTCGACGATCTCGCCGCGGCCGGCTTCGGCGCGATGGGCCTGGGGCCCCGCGTGCTGCGCGCCGAGACGGCGCCGGTCGTGGCGGTCGCGCTGATCCGCGCCGCGACGGGGAGCTGACGTGCGCGTCGCGGCGATCGCGGCGCTGGCGATCATGACAATCGTCCTGTGCGTCGCCTCGCCGCTGCGCATGATCAGCGGCGACATCGTGCCGGGCCGGCTCGGCGCCGCCGTGCTGCGCTGCACGGGCAGCTTCGATCTCGCGCGCGTCGACTGGGTCGCCGACGAGTGGAAGGACCACGGCATCGAGTACTACGTCGAGCCGGGCGACCATGCCGGCGAGCTGACGAGCGTGTTCGGGCCGGCGCCCGCCGCGGTCGGGGCCGTCGCGCTCGCGGATTTCGGCGACGGCGCGACGCTCGGCGACGAGGCGCTTCGGCGGCGCGCGCGCGATGCGGCGGCCGTGCTGCTCGCGATCAGCGGTGTGCTGCTCGTGCTCGCGTGCCTCGCGATCACGACGCTACCGCGTGCGCTAGCCGCCGGCGGCATCGCCGTGCTGTCGTTTGCCGGCGCCGCGACGCTGGGGCAAGGGCTGTGGCAGGCGAGCGTCGCGTTGCCGCCGCTGATCGCCGGCCTCGCCCTCGTCGCGTGGCACGAGCGGCGGCCGCAGCTCGCGCTCGGTGCGCCGGCGGCGCTGCTCGTCGCCGTGATGATCCGGCCGAGCGTCGCCGTGCTCGCGATCGGGCTCGGCGTGCCGTGGCTGCGTCGCGAGTGGGGCCGCTGGCGGCGCGTCGCGCTCGCGGCCGGCATCGCGGTCGTCGCGGTGGCGCCGCTCGTCGCGTACAACGCCGTGCACTGGAATTCGCCGTTTCCGCTCGGACAGTGGCACGCCAACGCACGCGACAACGCGCACGTGTTCGGCGCGCCGACCGGCATCGCCGGCCTGCTCGTCTCGCCGGCGCGCGGTATCCTGTGGTTCGCGCCGATCGTGCTGCTCGCGCGGCGTCATCGCGTCGTGCTCGTGCTGCAGCTGATCGCGATGGCCGCGTTCTTCAAGTGGCACGGCGGCATGGCGTACGGCCCTCGCCTGCTCGCCGAGGCGACGTGGATCGCGATCTTCGCGGCGTGCGACGCGCCCCTCGCGCGGCTTCTACCGGTGGCCGCGATCACCATCCTCGTCGGGCAGCTCGGGCTGTGGCGGTGGCGGGTCGAGCAGTGGGAGACGCGGCGCCGGCCCGAGACGAACGCCGGCGCGTACTGGGACGTGCGCGACAACCCGATCTTCTCGACGCTCGATGACGTCACGCCGTCGATCGACGATTCGCCGCGTCGACCGTTCGTCCACTGCGCTGACGGCCGCGTCACGACGCGGTAGTCTCGCCGCGTGACTGCGCTGCGCCAGCTGTCCGAGCAGCTCCTGACCGGGGTCGTCGAGATCGATCAGGCGCAGCCAATGGCGCCTCGCTTCATCGCCGAGCCGGTCGCGGCCGGCAGCTACTTCGTGTCGAGCTTCGCGAACGTCAGCGCGTTCGACACCGACGAAGGGCTCGTGCTCGTCGATACCGGCAGCTTCATGCTCGCCGAGCCGACGCGCGCGCGCCTGCGCACCGTCACACGCCGGCCCGTGCACACGGCGGTGTGGACGCACGGGCACGTCGATCACTGCTTCGGCGTCGATCTGTGGGAGCGCGACAGTGGCCGCAAGGTCCGCGTGATCGCGCACGAGGCGGTCGCGCGGCGGCACGAGCGCTACAAGCTGACGCGCGCGTACAACGAGCGCATCAACGAGCGTCAGTTCCAGACGACCGTCGCGTTCCCCGGCGAGTTTCGCGCGATCGACGAGACGTACACGCAGTCGCGCGACGTCACGGTCGGCGGCCGTCGCTTCGAGCTGCACCACGCGCTCGGCGAGACCGACGATCACACGTGGGTGTGGGTGCCCGATGCGGGCGTCGCCTGCACCGGCGATCTGTTCATCTGGGCCTCGCCCAACTGCGGCAACCCGCAGAAGGCGCAGCGGTTCCCGCGCGAGTGGGCGCAGGCGCTGCGCGCGATCGCGGCGAAGCAGCCGGAGGTGCTGCTGCCCGGGCACGGCGTGCCGATCTGGGGGCGCGACAACGTCCAGCGCGCGCTGACCGAGACCGCGCAGCTGCTCGAGTCGCTGGTCGACCAGGTGCTAAAGCTGATGAACGAGGGCGCCCGCCTCGACGACGTGCTCGCGAAGGTCAAGGCGCCGGCCGACCTGATGAGCCGGCCCTACCTGGCGCCGATCTACGACGAGCCGGAGTTCATCGTCCGCAACCTGTGGCGCCTCTACGGCGGCTGGTGGGACGGCAACCCGGCTCGCCTCAAGCCGCCGCGCGATGCCGCGCTCGCCGTCGAGGTCGCGCAGCTGGCCGGCGGGGTCGAGGCGCTCGCCTACCGGGCGCGCGAGGTCGCCAACAGCGGAGATCTGGCGCTGGCGTCGTCGCTGATCGAGCTCGCGGTGCAGGCCGATCCGCTCGACCGGCGGGCCCACCAGCTGCGCACGCAGATCTACGAGGAGCGCGCCCGGGCCGAGACCAGCCTGATGGCCAAGGGCGTCTACACGGGCGCTGCCGACGAATCTCGGCGCAACTCCTGAGGAAGATTTGCGTTCCGGCCTCCTCCGGCCCTATAAACGAGACGATGACGGAGCCCCCGCCGCTCCAGCGGCCGAGTCGCCGTGAAGCGCCTACGGTTCATGTCGTCGGGTTCTGGAAGCGCGCGCTCGCGGCGGTGATCGATCTGGGCATCGTCGTGCCGGTCGCGCTGCTCGTCACGCTGATCGTCTCGAAGATCGCGGGCGTTCATCTGCCGCCGAAGAACATGAAGCTGCTCGACGTCGATCTGTGGATCGACCTCGTGCTCGCGACCGATCCGGCGCTGCTGATGGGCCTCGTGCTCGTCCTCGCCGTCGGCATGACGTACCTGGTCGTGTTCCACATCGTGCTCGGCCGGACGCTCGGCATGCGCGTGATGAGGATGAAGGTCATCGACGTCTACGGCGATCCACCGTCACCCGCGCGCTCGCTGGCGCGGTGCGCCGGCTACCTCGCGAGCGTCGCAACGCTGTTCCTGGGGTTCTTGTGGGTAGGTTTCGACAGCGAGAAGCGTGGGCTCCACGACTGGATCGCGGGAACCTATGTGATCCGGGCATAGGCGATGCCATCCCGCCTATCCTCGCTGCTGGTGCGCGACGGCCTGGTTGGCGTCAAGCGCATGGAGAAGGCGTATCAACGCCAGGTCATCTATGGCGGCAGTCTCGACACGATCCTGCTCGAGATGAACCTGATCCCCGAGGAGCGGCTGACGCAGTACCTCGCGCTCGCATCGGGCCTGCCGCCGGCCGCGCGCGACGAAGGCGCCGAGATCGCGGCCGACGCCGTCGCCGTGATCGACAAGAACGTCGCCGAGCAGTTCCGCGCCGTACCGCTCGACGTCAACGGCGACAACGTTCGCATCCTCGTGTGCGCGCCGCTCGAGCTCAGCGAGCTCGAAGACCTCGCCGACCTGCTCGATCGCCCGCTCCAGCCGCTGATCACGCCCGAGTATCGCTGGCACCTCGTGTTCGCGCGCGCGTACGGGCTCGAGCCGCAGGCGCGCTTCTTGACGCTCGCGAAGCAGCTCGAGGTCGAGGCCGCGCCGGCGCCGGTCGGCCGCGCGAAGTCGATCATCGTCGACGAGGTCGTCGCGCCCGAGCCACAGACCACGCAGCCATTCGTGCCGGCACCGCCGCGCGCGCCGGCGGTGTCGCTGCCGCCGCCCGAGCCAGCGCGGCCGCCTCCGCAGCCGGCCGCTCCCTTGCTTCCGGTCGACGCCGATCAGCCGACGATGAAGGTCGAGGACATGGCGCGCGGCCGCAGCAACACGCTGCTCGGCATGCAGGCGGCGCGGCCGAATACGGATCCCGGCGTCGGCATCCGGCCTCGGCCGGCGAGCGGCCCGCCGAAGAACGCGCCGCCGTCGAACGTGACGTTCGCCGAGCCGCTGACCGTGCGCGGCAGCCGCCGCTCGAGCCAGCCGATCCCGACGTCGGGCCGCGAGTCGCCGCTCGCGATCGTCCCCGCACGCGAGCAGCTCGCCACCGCCGAGGATCGCGACACCGTGTTCCTCACGTTGCTCCGCGCCGCGCGCGCGCGCGTCCGCTACGCCGGTCTGCTGACGGTGCAAGGCGGCGCCGTGATCGGTCGCGTCGCGCTCGCCGAGGTCGGCGTCGACACGCAGGCGATCCAGAACGTCCTGATCCCGCTCGACACGCCGTCGCCGTTCCGCACGGTCGTCCACACGCATCAGCCGCACATCGGCCCGCTCGAGTGCGGCGACCCCGCGGTCAACGCGATGATCATCAAGCTCGGCGGCACGAACCCGCCGTCGGCGCTGCTGCTGCCGCTCGTGCTGCGCGAGCGCGTCGTGTCGATCGTCGTCGCGCATCGCGTCCACTCCGACCTCAAGCTCGTCGACGTCACGGAGCTGCTGCCGCTCGCGAGCGCCGCCGCCGATGCGCTCGGTCGCCTGATCGTCAAGCACAAGAGCGCCGGCTATCGCACGCCGTCGGCGGCTCCGCAGATCGATCTCGGCGACGTCGACACCAAGAAGATCGTCAAGGACATGGAGTGGCGGGCGCCCGCCCCCGCCGATCGCCCGACCGTCCCCGAGATCGAGATGACGATCACGGCGGAGCCGCCGCGCCCGATCGCCGACGTCATCGACGAGATCGAGAACGCGAAGGAAGGCGCGGCCGAGGACGCGATCGCCGATGCCGTCGAGCGCGCGCAGGAGACGCTCGGCGAGCTGATCCGTCGCTTCCCGGGCAAGCTGCGCGTCGATCGGTTCGCGGTCACGGGCCGTGCGCTGCGCGCGGCGCAGTACGGCGGCCTGCTCGACCTCGTCGTGCGCCTCGGCTCGTTCTCCTCCGATGTCCTCATCGAGCAGATGGCGTCGGCGAATCGCGACGCGCGCTTCTACGCGACGGTGTGCGCCGCCGAGCTGCGCCCGCGCAATGCGATCTTCGCGCTCGTCGAGCGGCTGTTCGATCAGGACTTCGGCGTCCGTGCGATGGCGATCGAGGCGCTCGCCGGCTATCCGATCGGCGATCTGTCGCCCGCGCTCGCGAAGGCGCGCCGCGCCCTCCACGCGACGGATCCCGAGCAGGTCGTCGCCGCGACGTCCGCGGTCGTCGAGCTCGGCGACACCGATGCGGTCAGCGATCTGATCGGCGTGATCGAGCGCGGCGATCGCGCGAGCGACCACGTACGCAAGGCGCTCGTGACGCTGACCGCGCAGGACTTCGGGACCTCGGAGCGCAAGTGGCGCAAGTGGTACGAGGGCGCGCGCAAGCGACATCGCATCGAGTGGCTGATCGACAGCCTGACGCACAAGGAAGACGCGCTTCGCGAGGCCGCGATCAACGATCTGCGCCGCCTCACCGGCGAGTACTTCGGCTACCACCACGACCTGCCGAAGAAGGAGCGCGAGCTCGCGGCCGAGCGCTGGGTGACGTGGTGGCGCGATACCGGCCAGCGCCGCTTCGTGTACCGCGACGACGAACGCCTCCGCCCGACCGGCATCCTGCCCGCCCGCAAAGAGCCGTAGCGCGATCAGAACGTGGCGTATTCCCACGGTCGCAACGCGCCCTCGCGTTCAGAGTGACGCTATTTGGTACGGCGTCGCCGCGACGCAAAAACGTCGCGCATTTTCGACGCAATTACCGCTAAGGCATTCTGCCACAGTGGGAGATGATGTCCAGATGCGTTCGGTCACGCTCGACGCTTTTCCCGACGCAGTACTACTCGCCGACGATCAACGCCAGTACGTAGGCGCCAACGCGGCCGCATGCAAGCTGCTCCGCCGCACGCACGACGAGATCCTCGCGATGAAGATCGAAGATCTCGTCTCGATGGCCCCCGACATCGTCGAGGGCATGTGGGGCGAGATGATCGCGAAGGGCTCGCTGCAGGGCGAGGTCGAGCTGACGAT
Organism: Deltaproteobacteria bacterium; assembly: GCA_019237945.1. Lineage (GTDB taxonomy): Bacteria > Myxococcota_A > Polyangia > Haliangiales > Haliangiaceae > JABFXX01. The sequence goes on from JAFAOG010000192.1 coordinate 22,688, forward strand.
CGCGGGCGAGCCGATCAACGTCGACTTCCGTGCGAGCGCGAACATCGTCCCCGGCGTGCACCTCAGCGTGCTGCGTCGCGCGGGCGAGCCCGTCGGCATTCCGCTCGATGTCTTGATCGAGCTGATCGGCATGCAGCGCCGCGCGTTCAAGACCGATGCGCGCCTCGACGACGTCCTCCACGATATCTGCGAGCGCGCGACGCGCCTCACCGGCGCCGCCGGCGCGACGATCGAGCTCGAGGACGGCGAGTTCCTCCGCTATCACGTCGCGACCGGGACGATGGCCGCGTTCCGCGACTTCCGCGTGCGCCGCGACGGCAGCCTCTCCGGGCTGTCGCTGACGAAGCACGAGGTCATGATGTCGCTCGACACCGAGACCGACGCGCGCGTCGATCGCGACGCCTGCCGCAAGGTCAGAGCGCGGTCGATGCTGATCGTGCCGCTCGTCGAGGCCGACATCACCGGCGTGCTCAAGGTGATCTCGGATCGCCCGGCCGCATTCTCGATCGCGCATCAAGAGCTGCTGCGTCTGATCGCGGGATTCCTCGCCGCGACGATGGCCGCTGCCAAGGTCAACGAGCTGCGCGTCGCGCTGGCCGAGCGCGAACGAGTCCGTGTCGCCGAGCTCGAGCGCCTGCGCGAGGAGATGACGCACCTGCTGATCCACGATCTGCGCTCGCCGCTGACCGTGATCATGGCGAACCTCGACTACCTGCGAGACGAGCTTCCGCCGGGCAACCAGGAGGCGATCGACGCCGCGATCGACGCCGTGCGCGCGACCCAGCGCCTCGACATGCTGATCAAGATGCTGCTCGAGACGGCGCGGCTCGAGCAAGGGCGCTTCGGTCTGACGACGACGCGGATCGACCTCGAGGAGCTGATGACGCGTATCCTGTCGGCGCGCACGGCGCCCGCGCGAACGAAGGGCGTCGGGCTCTCGGCGGCCGTCGGACCGGGGCTCGCGGTGCAGGCCGATGTCGAGCTCGTCTCGCGCGTCATCGACAACATCCTCGACAACGCGTTCCGCTACACGCCGAAAGGCGGCCGCATCGCCGTCTCCGCCGAGCCGCGCGAACGTTCGATCGTGCTTCGCCTCGCGAACACCGGTACGGCACTTCCCGCCGACCAGCGCGAGCGAATCTTCCAGAAGTTCGAGCAGGTCGAGCCGCGGACGCGCCGCCACTTCGGCCTCGGTCTCTACTTCTGCCGGCTGGCGATCGAGGCGCACGGCGGCCGCATCTGGGCCGACTCGACGGCCGATTACGGCGCCGTGTTCGCGATCGAGCTGCCGGTCGCGACGGCGTAGGCATATGCTCGCGCGCATGCGCTGGCCGCTGTTCCTGCTCGTCGCTGCGTGCTCGTCGCCGCATCGCGCGGCTGCGCCCGACGCGCCGGCCGCCGGCGATGCCTCGACGATCGACAGCTCCTACGAGTGGTTCGCGCGGCAGGCGACCGGTGTCGCGGTCGGTTCGAACGACATCGCATGGAGTGAGCAGCCAGCGCCGTGCTCGCTCGAGGCCGGGCTCGACTGTCATGGCCCGGGGCCGATGATCACGCTGTCGGGCGCGGCGGGGATCAGCCAGCTCGCGATCTCGGCGTACGGTGCGAGCGCGATCGCAGGCGACGAGACCGGATGGTTCTACGCCGACTCGTACACCGGCGCGTTGATGCGCGTGACCGCGACGACCGCACCGACGACGTTCGCGATGGGGATGGCGCAGACGCCCGCCGTCGACGCGACGAGCATCTACTGGTTCGACGCCGGTGGCGAAGGCGGCACGCGCGGCATCTTCCGCGCGGCGCGCGGGGGCGACGGCAGCGATGCGACGATCATCGCGCACCCGGCAGCGTTTCAGGACTCGTTGTACGTGTTCGCTGGCGATGTGTGGTGGTGGAGCTGCACGACCGGCTGCGATGTGTATCGCGCGAGCAGCGCGACGCCAGTGCGCACCGGAGAGCGGATCGTCGGGGCGGATGCGACGTCGCTGTACCTCGTGCAGGACGGCACGACGTGGAACCTCGTCGCGATGGCCGCGAACGGAACGACCACGACGCTGCTCGCGAACCAGCCGCAGCAGACGGCACCGACCCACCTCGTCGCGGACGCGGGCGAGCTGTTCTGGAGCTCGGGCTCCGGGCTGTTCCGCGCGCGGCCGGGCCAGATGCCCGCGCTCGTCGTCGCCGCGGCCGAGGTGTTCGCGATCACCCCGACGCAGATCCTCCACGACTTCACGCCGCAGGGCTACGCGAGCATCGCGCGCTGACGAGCTACTGGATGATCACCTGGTTGATCGGCTTGACGCTCGCGCCGGCCGGGTACGCGTAGCTGACGGCGTTCGAGAAGAACGAGCCGGTCGCGGCGCTGCCCCAGCCCCACACGACGAGCCCGAACGGCTGCGCGCTCTGCGCGATGTGCAGGCCGTTGTTGCAGCCGTTGACGGACTGGAAGTTGCCGGTGACCAGGTCGAGGCGCGCGTACTCGATCGTGTCGGACGCGTCGATCGCGGTCCACCCGGTGACGGTGCCGGCACAGTCGACGCTGACGTCGGCAAACGTGCCGTTCTTCTTCTCGCGGACGAACACGAGGTTGGTCTCGGGGTACGTCGGGTCGGTGAAGAATGTGTAGCTCGCGAGGTACTGCTCGGGCGGCACGATGTTGACGTACTCGGGGTCGCCGCGGCAGTCGCTGCTCGGGTTCGGGCTGACGGCGAAGCAGCCGCTCATGTGCGCGGACATGTAGAACGGATGGTCGGCGTCCTGGCTGGTGACCGTGAACGGGCCGGGCGCGTTGAACTCGGCGACCTGTCCGAGGGAGAGTGTCGTCGGGGCGCCGGCGGGGGCGGCGGGGGCGTAGGTGAGCGTCGTGCCGTCGACGGCCCCGACGATGCGCCAGGGGACGGTCTCTTCCTGACCGGCGAAGCGATTGCGGTAGCGCACGGCGGCGTAGTGGTTGCCGAGCGCCTTCACCGGTGGGATCTGCTGGTGCGCGGAGTCGCAGGCGGCCTGGCCGACGTCGATCGACAGGCACGACTCGCCGCCCCACGTTCCGATCGGTTTGTCGGCGGTGATCGGGCTGCCGGCGAGCTCGGCGTCCTGCGTGAACTGGAGGATCTCGCCCTTGCCGAGCGTGTACGTCGCGTTCGCGCCTGCGGGGGCCGCGGCGACGCCGGTGCCGCCGACGATCGCGGCGCTCGGGCGGATCGTGACGTTCGTACCGTCCTGCTGGCCGACGATCTCGATGAACGGCTGGGCGTCGGCGACGAGCGTGCTCTTGCGGAACGCATCCGCGCCGACGTAGTTGACGTCCCACGCGCTGGTGGGAAGGAGTAGCGTGGCGCTGGTGACGGCGCTCGAGCCGCCGCCGTACGGATAGATGTCGTACGCGACCGTCGGCGCGGACGTGACGATGTGAAATGCCTGGCCGCGCCCGGTGCCGTGGACGGCCGCGTCGGTCGCGATCACCGCGGGCGTGATGCCGGCCGGGCAGCTCGCGGAGAGGCTGCCGTTGCGCGCGAGGAACAGGATCGCGACCTGGTTGGGCTGCAGCATGCCGTTCTGCAGCGGCGCGTACGTGATCGACTGGCCCTGGCCGGTCGGGATGCGCGCGAACTGATCGACGGGCAGTGACTGGCCGCCGCGCTCGACGGTGATCGAGACGGGCGAGCCCCAGGTGTTCGCGATGTACGCGGCGAAGCAGCCGCCCTTGTCCTCGGCGATCACGTCCGGATCGACCGAGTAGTAGTCGCAGCCGATCGAGCTCTTGTTATCGGCGGCCGACTGACACGCCGGCACGCACGCGCCGTTGCTGCAGCCGAGGTCGCCGGTGCACGTCATGAGGACGTTGTTGTTGCAGTCGACCACCGAGTGCAGATCCGAGCTGCACTGCGTTTGGCAGCCGTTGCTGCCGTGGCCGTCGTTGTTGCCGTTGCCGCCGTCGGGGCGCTTCGATGACGGGCCGCAGGCGGCGGCGAGCGCGAGCAGCATCAGCAGCCAGCCGGCACCGCCGCCACCGCCGTCGCAGCCGCCGCCGTGCTTCGGTGGCTCGCCGGCGTAGTCGCTCCCGCTGCCGGAGCCTTGTGTGTCGATGCGCGTGAGGCGAATCGCGTCGAAGACGAGCTGGGCTTGGTCCGTGCTCGGCTCGCCGGTGTTGTCGCCGAGGTGGATCGACTGTCCGCCGCCGGACGCGAAGTCGAATGTGCCGAGGGATTGCCAGCCGTCGACGGCGCTCTGATCGATCGTGGAGGCGACGATCCCCGTTCCGGGGTTAATTTCGTAGGTCGCGTGTTTGCTGGTCGCGTAGGCGTGCGCGGTATAGGCCTCGACCTCGTACGTGCCGGCCTCGGCGAAGTAGAGCGTCCAAGTAGCGAAATTTGCTTCGCTCGCATTCGCGGTCGCGTGGGTCCACGTTAAATCGCCATCTAAGCCGGCGTCGGTGACGTGGCGGAGCGTCGCGGCGGGGCCGCCGGCGCCGAAGCAGGGGTCGCCGTCGTCGATCTGGCCGCCGGCCGGACCGATGACGCCGCACGGCTGCGCATCGCCGTTCGCGAACGAGACGAGGTCGGCATAGGTGCCGTCGAAGACGTCGAGGTCGAGCGTGCTTCCAGTAACCCCGGGCGCCGATCCGCTCGCGGTGTGCTGCCAGAACAGCCACTTGGTCCACGGTCCGGGGATGTTCGGACACGCGGCGCTCGTGTACTGCGCGATCCACAGCGGCGACGTCGTGAAGTCGGCGCCGCCGGTGAGATCGGGCCACGAGTAGAGGCCGGCGTAGACGATCGGAGGGCGGCCGATCGAGGCGGTGACGTGATCGATCCATTGCTTGACGGCTGCCGTGACCTGCGACTGGGTCAGGCCGCCGTTGACCTCGAGGTCGAGCACCGGCGGCAAGTCGCCCGGCATCAGCGGGCCGGTCGCGTTGAGCAGCAGGTCGGCCTGCGCGATCGGATCTTGCGACGGGCGAAAGTACTGATAGGCGCCGCGCAGCATGCCGGCTGCCTTCGCGGCGGGCCACTTGTTCGCGAACGTCGGGTCCGGATACTGGAGGCCGTCGCTGACGCGGATGAACGCGTACTCGATGCCGCTCGCCTTCGCGGCCGCCCAGTCGGTGACGTCGTCGTAGCTCGCGACGTCCATCCCGTGGACGACCGAGCCGCCTCCACACACGGTCGCCGGCTGCGTGCTCTCGCTGAGCGTGCTTTCTCCGGTCGGACCGGTCGTGCACGCGGCGAGCGAAACCAACGCGATGGCGGCCCTCCTCATCGCGGCGACTATAATGGGCTAGCCTTCCCGCGTGGAAGTGATTCGTGCAGCCGGGGTTACCGACGAGCTGGTCGCCGCCTTTGGCCGGCTGATGCCACTGCTCAACGATTCGCCGGCCCCGACCCGCGACGAGCTCGTTGAAATCATTCGCACCGGGCACCTTTACGTCGCCCGCGACCCCGCGCATGGCTCGGCGATCGTCGGCGTGCTGACGCTCACGCTCTACCGGATCCCGACGGGCCTGTCCGCGCGCATCGACGACGTCATCGTGGCGACCGAGGCCCGCGGCCGCGGCATCGGTGAAGCACTGACGCGCGCGGCAATCGAGCACGCCCGCACGGCGGGAGCTCGCGCCGTGAACCTGACCTCTCATCCGCGGCGCGAGGCCGCAAACCGGCTGTATCAGAGGCTCGGCTTCGAGAGACGCGAGACGAACACGTACGTCTACAAGCTTCGCTGATTGCTGCGCCTCACCGCGTGGGTAGGGTTGAACATGCAACCCTATACTCGAGAGACTATTGTCGATCGGCGCCAGCCGGCCATCCGGTGGAGCGCGATCTTCGCGGGTACGACGGTCGCCGTCGGCGCCTGGCTCCTCCTCCAGATCTTCGGCATGGGCGCGGGCCTCGCGGCCGTCGATGCGGATAACGTCGGCTCGCTGCGCGGCGTCGGTATCGGCACCTCGATCTGGTCGCTGCTGGCGCCCCTTCTCGCGATCGGCGCAGGGGGTTGGATCGCGGCGAAGCTCGCCGCCACGCGCGACGACAAGATCGGCGCCCTCCACGGCGCGATCGTCTGGGCGATCACGAGCGTGCTCGGCGTGATGCTCGCCGTCTCCCTCGTCTCGGCGATCGTGCCGCACACGGTGAACGTGTACGACACGGCCCCGGCCGCCTACGACGACACCTATCGCCCGCTCGCCCCGACGCACGCGCAGCTCAAGGCCGTCGACCACACCGGCAAGGCCCTCCTCGCGGCCGGCACGTCGATGCTGCTCTCGCTGGGCACCGCGGTCCTCGCCGGCATCCTCGCGGTGCGCGGCTTCGACCACCTGCGCCACCGCCGCGACGAGCACGACGAACGCCACCGCAGCCACCGGTTCCGCACGCATCACTTGGGCGGGCATCGGACGCACGACACGCTGCAGACGCAGGCCGTCCCGCCGCCGCCGACGATCGACACAGCCGTCTAACCGCTACGGGGTTAGTCTCGCAGAAATCAGCCGTCGGCGACCGCAGACGTCTCGATACAGAGTCAGGCGTCGCCAGCGAGCACGCGGCGCCAGCGCATTCGCAGACACATGGCCACGCCGCGACGGCGCACGGCTGCGAGGCCGAGCGCTGTCGCCAATCAATGTTGCCGCTCGTTCACGCTGCCGGTGTCAGAGGCGGAGGGTCGACCCGCACATGAGCGAACCGTCGTAACCAGTACGTTCCGTACGGGAAGACGACATCTTTTCCACGGCGCCACTCGTCACGAGCCTCGCGATACGCGGCCTCCCATTCCTTGTTTCGCTGCAGGGCCGCAATCCGGAGCCAGATGTTCCTAGAAGCGACCCGCGGACGCAGACCGCGACGCGATTCGCGGCTGGTCGGGCTGTCCCCCCAATGCTGGCGCAGGATACTTCGGCGGCCGACGACGCGACGCCCAGTTCTCGCTCGCTCGGCCGCGTGGTGCTGCTCGACCTCAGCGACTCGGCGCTCGAGCTCCTCGAGCATCTGTTCCGGCTGCTCGAAGTCTGGCGGGAAGCCGAGCTCGAGTTCGATTTCCTCTGGCATCGAGCCATCGGTTCGAAAGAAATGCTTCGGGCGCTTGGCCTTGAGTCGCGTGCCGTTCAGCAGCGCGTTCAGAAACTTCGGACCGGGCCAGTGGTGAACCTTCTCTACGAGGCCATCCTTGACGGGGTTTGTCGCGATGTAGACGAGCTTGTCGAGTAGAGCCTCGCGAGTGAGCACCTCGACCGTGCAAGGCTCCTCGGCAGCCCACATGTTCTCCCACCGACCGCGCAGCGAGTTTTGCGACCGCGCCATCATCTTGTGGAAGTGCTCGCGGAACTCAACCTGCCGCCCCTCAGCGTCATACAGCGTCGTGTGATGGTGGTTCGACATCATCTGCGGCAGCACGATTTTCATGCCGAATCGCTGAGCTGCCTCACCCAGCACATAGGTGAAGGCGTTGTTCGTCTCGGCGTCGGGTCGCAACAAGAAGCATCGTTGCGTGCACCGCCGCGTGATGAACAAGAAGCGACCTGGATACACGGGACGCGCGGGAGGCATCTCCGCGGCAACAGCACGAACGAGGCCAATCGCAACGCCGCGAACTCACACTCGAGCGTGTCCGGGCGTCCGATAGCTGGCCAACGTCGTCCGGCCTACGGACGGTCCTTCGGACGCGCGTAACAGGTCGCGATCGACGAGCTAGTCAACCCCGTACCGGGCGAGCACGTTCACCAGGCAGCCGAGGCTCCCGTTGAGGTGATAGATCGCGCTGACGTCGATCGGGTGGACCTCGAAGCCCTGGGCTTCCCAGAACGCGCGGCCGGCGGCATCGAGCGCCGGCAGCTTGTACGTCGGCATGTAGATGATGCGCTGGTCGCCTCGCCGATCGAACAGCGCGTTCGTATACGTCACGTACGAGCCGGCGCCGGCGCGCACGAGGACCGGGACGCGCAGGACGTGGAAGCCGGCGGCGGTCAGCGCGGCGGCGGCGCGGTCGAAGCGGGCGGCTTCGGTTTCGATGTCGTCGAGGGCGAGCGGCGTGTCGCCGAGGAGGCGGACGCCGGCGCGGATGTCGCCGACGGCGACCGTGTGGTCATCGATCGGCATCATGTACATCATGATGTGGTGGCGCGGGACGTCGCCGAGCGCGTCGCCGACGAAGACGAGGTGCTGCGCAAAGCGGGCGTGGATCTCGTGGGTGATCGCGGCGCGGTCGGCGTCGCCGTGGCCGACGTTGCGGGCAACCAGGTTGACGTCGGCAAACACGACCGATGGAGTTGCGGCAAGGTCACCGCCTTCGAACGCGATGTCGGCGACTTTCGGGTCGCGATGATAGAGCGCTTGCGAGATCGCGTAGGGCGAGCGGGCGTCGCCGGCGCGCGCGGGCGTCGGAGACTCGAGCCGCGGTGGCGCAAGGATCGACCCATGGCCCGCGTCGTCGACAAGGGCGGCGTAGCGGTCGCGCGACCAGGTCGTGATCGTTGTGCCAACGACGACCGGGTGGAAGCGCTCGAGATGGCCGTCGGCCGCGATCAGGTGCGTGAAGCGATCGAAGTCGGCCGCCCGCGCGACCTCGACGTCGACCTCGACCGAGGGTGGGAGGACCGCGAACAGCTGCCGCCACGTGGCGAGCGCGACCGGGTCGGCGCTCGGCGCATAGTGAATTGCGATGCGCGACAGCGGGGCTGAGGCGTCCTCGGCGACGAGCTTGTCCGAAACGTGTCCGGTAGGGGGGCACAGCCGGAGGACTAGCGCGCTGAAGATAACCCCGGAGAGGGTTCCGCGGAGGGCGCTTCGGGCGCGCATGTCAGTTCGCCGCCACGGCCGGCGGCGTCAGCATGTCCGTCAGCGACGGAACCGGCGGCGCCGCGGGCTGGCTCGGCTCCTCGACAACCGCGACCGGCTCACCGGTGTCCGTGATCTTGAACGTCGCGATGTCCATCGCTCCCGCGCCGTGTGGGCCGAGACCCTCGTTCTCCGTCGCTGTCGCCAGGAAGCTGATTGCCCCCGCGAGCTTCTTGTGCGGGGTCACCGTGAAGCGCTCGACGAATTCGGCGTTGCGCTTGAGCGGCTTCGGGTTGCCGTCGGCGTCGGAGCGGTCGTCACTCTCGATCTCCTGGATGTCGACCGCGGGCTCGTCCGTCGCCTGCAGGTCCTCCTGCGTCGAGAGGCTCACCCACGGGCGCGACTCGAGCTTGTGACCGCTCGTGTTCTTGATGTGGACGGCGATCGTGAACGGCTTGCCGGACGCGACCGTGCCTTCCGGGACGAGCTTCATTCCGAGGGAGTTGCCGCTCCACCCGCGAATGTAGACGCCCGCGATCGGGTTGTCGGAAGTAACCCCGGAAGGGCCGAGGGCGTCGTAATCGGGCGCTTTTCCGCCGTCGAACTCCCGCACGACCGGCTTCAAGCCCGCCTTCGTGACCATGATCTTGAACGAGTCCTCGAGCGCGAGCTCGGCCGGACGCTCGCCGAGCTTGATGCGCGTCGTGACCGGCTTGCCGCCGCCCGGCGCGGCGTGGAGCGTGATCGTCTCGCGATCGATCTGCTGCCACGGCCGCTCGACCCGCTCGCCCGAGTAGTTCTGCGTATGCAGCGCGCGGAGATCGACCGTCACGTCTTTGGGCTTGTCCGAGGTCGCGACGAGCGTCGCGGTCACGGTATCGCCCGTCATCACGACGGCGCGGTCGACATCGAGCGTGACCTTCACGTCATCGATCGTCGTCTCCTGCTGCATCGGCCGCATGTGCTTGCCGTCGTGCTCGATGTCCGCCTGGAGGGAGTGCCATCCGGCGGGGACGAGGACGCCAACGGTGAGAAGGAATCCGGCCGCTGCTTCGCGCTTCATGCGTGGCTTACGCCGCGCTGGAGCCCGTTATTCCGCGCACATGTAGGAGCCACGCACCGTCGGCGAGCGGCTGCATCCCGACGTGATCCGGAACCGATTGGAGCCGCTCCGAAACCGCGATGTCCTGGCACACCGCCGACGAGATCCCGACGTGGCCCGGCGCCACCCACGACGGAAGCGCGAGCGCGAGCTCGACGTTCTGCCCGAAGTAATCGAGGCGACCACTCTGCGTGAGCGCCATCATCGGGCCGCGATGCACACCAACGCGCGCGCGCAGACCTCGCGTCACCGGATCGCGATCGAGCGCCGCTTGCAGCGCGAGCGCCGCCTCGACCGCCGGCTTCGGACGCTCGAACGCCGCAATCGCGATCCCACCGAACGTCTTCACGAGCGAGCCGCCGAGCTCCCGCGCGAGCGTCGAGACGGCATCGAAGAACCGCGCCGCCACCGGAAACGCGCGCGCATCCCCGAGCTCCTGAAACAACCGCTGCGCATCATCGAGCTGCGCGACCACCAGCGTCGCCTGCGTGACCGCCATCAGCCGCCCCGGCGCCAGGGACTGATCCGGGAACAGCTCGCGGAACGCGGCCGTCGCCATCACGCGCGCCGCACTCAACGCAAACGCGCGATCACCCGCACGCTCGACGCGAACGAGCAGCTCGCGCGGCGCCGGATTGACGAGCGTCAGCAGCTGATCGCCCGCGGTCGCCGGCGGGAGCTCGCCCGGCTCACCGAGCGTCACGTCGACGCGCCGCACGCCACCACTCGCCGTCACCCGCAGCTCGTGCGCGCGCGGCAGCTGCGGACTCCGCACGAGGTAGTACCCCGCCGCCAGCGACAGCGGCAGCGCGAACCGCTCCCCGGGCGCGAGCCGCACCTGCGCCGCGACGTGCGGGAAGTGCGCCGGCCCACCGATGCAGTACGTGCGCGTCTCGACGTCGCGGACCTGCGGCGACGCGCGGAACGCGAGCTCGATCGCCCGCGAGAAATCAACGCCAAATCCGATGTTGCACGTCTTGCACGCCCCGTGCTCCTCGATCTTCGCGAGCGAATCGACCACGCTCGTCGGGATCCGGCACGACGGACAGATCACGTCCCACACCATCGCCAAGACCCCTGCCCTCGCCGCGTGCAGGCACGCCTCGACGAGCGCCTCCTCGGGCACACCGAACTTGTGCGCGAGCTCGATCGGCCGGATCCGCGCGACGTCCTGCTCGCTCGCGTGCAGCAGATACGACACGAGCGCCTCCGTCGCGCGCGCATCGACCCCCGCCGCCGCCAGCTGCTCCTGCGCCTCCGCCACGCGCTCGCGCGCCGCCGCCGACACCGTGACCTCCGGCGTGATCGGATCGATCTCCGGCCCCGGCCCCGCGGCGAGCACGCGATCCAGCCGCGTATAAACGGCGTCGAGCTTCTTCTTGTACTTGACGCCGATCTCCCACTTCGACAGCACGCGCGCGAGCATGCCGCGCGGCTCGAGCTTGATCGTGTTGCGCAGCTTCGTGCCACCGCCCGCGGTGCGCTCCAGCTGGACCTCTGCCACATACCAGCGCAGCACGCCCTTCTCGAACACGCGCAGCACGACGTGCCGGCTGCCTTCGATCCACTCGTACGGATGCTCGCGCCACTGCAGCGCGATACCGGCGACGCGCTGATGCCCGGTCGTGTGCGGGCTGTTCGGGACTTTCGGCCCGCCCGTCGACTCGATCTCGAAGCGCACCGGCGCCAGCCCCGTCGCGCGGTTCATCTTCTCGGTGTTCGACACGAACGGCCACAGCGCCTCGGGCGACGACGCGAGCTCCCACTCGAACACATAGGTCTGCACGCGATCCGGCTTCACGATCGGTGGCGACGGATGCGCCGCCACGAGCGCCGTCGAGCGACCGAACAGCTGATCGATCGCGGCGAGCACCTCCGCCGCATCCTGAGGCCGGCCACGCGGATCCTTGTCGAGACAGCGCGCGACGAGATCGGCGACCGCCGGCGTCACCTCCGGCACGACGGCATCGAGACGCGGCGGCGGCTCGCGCAGGTGCTGCAGAATGACGCCCATCTGGTTGTCGTCCTGCGTGACGAACGGCGGGCGTCCCGCGATCAGCGCGAACAGACAGCACCCGAGCGCATACACATCCGTCGCAGCGGTGACCTGCGCGCCCTGGCACTGCTCGGGCGCCATGAACTCCGGCGTCCCAAGCACCGCACCCTCGCGCGTCGCGCCCTCGGGCAGGTGGCTCTCCTGCAGCCGCGCGATGCCGAAATCGCCGAGCTTGATCAGCTGGCCCGTCGGCTCGGCGTCGAGCTCGGCGCCCGCGCGCACGAACATCATGTTGTCGGGCTTGACGTCGCGATGGACGATCCCCAACCGGTGCGGCTCGACGAGCGCGCGACACGTATCGGCGATGATCGCGAGCGCGAGCCGCTCCGGCAGCTTGCCGAGCCGACGCACCGCATGCGCGACGCTGCCGCCCGGCACGAGCTCGAGCACGAGGTAGTGAAGGCCCTTGTCCTCGTTGAGATCGATCACGTTCGCGATGAACGGGCTGCCGACCTTCGCGAGCACGCGGCCTTCCTTGCGAAACCTCCGCAGCAGCTCCGCATCGGCGGCGATCTCGGGGCGCAGCAGCTTGATCGCGACGTTCGGTCCGCCGGTCTGATCGCGCGCCTCCCACACCTCGCCCATCGCGCCCGCGCCGAGCTGCTTCGACAGCTCGAACCGTCCGAGCTGCAGCCCGAGCCCCGGCCGCGACGGCCGCGCGACCTCGATCTCCTTGAGCGTCGTCCGCACCGTCGCCGCGCCGAGCAGCTGGCGCACGAGCTCGGACGCGGTCGGTCGCGCGTCGGGATCCGCCGCCATCGCCGCCCCGACGATCGCGCGCACGCCCTCCGGAACCTCGCGACGCTCCGCGAACAGCTGCAACAAGGCCCCGAGCGCATACACATCGCTCGTCGGATCCACGATCTCGCCGGGCGCGCGACAGTACTCGACCCACGGATGCGCCGCCGAGTGCATCGCGAGCCCGGTCAGCTCGATGCGCGGCCGATCCCCCGCTCCAACATGCGCGGCCCACGGATGCAGCTGCCCGTGCACGATCCCGACGTGATGCGCAGCCGCGATCGCACGCGCGAGCTCGCCGATGAGGTTCATCGCGCGCGAGATGTCGAACGCGTCCTGATCGATCAGCTCGGCGATCGGCGGCGTGCTGTCGCCTTCGATCGTCACCGTCGGCGGAGCCGCTTCGATCGACAGCACCTGCCGCACGGCCGGATGATCGACCGCCGCGATCGAGCGCAGCCGCCCCTCGAGCTGCGTCCACTGCGGCGACCCGGGCCCGAAGCTCAGCTGCATCAGCTCGACGAGTTGTTCGCCCTTGCGCGCGAGCAAGCTCGTCCCATCGGGGCCGGCGCCGAGCTGTGCGAGTGGCTGCAGCTCCGTTGCGCTCGCGCCGGACTGCGCGGCGAACAGCGCCGGCATGGTCTGATCGACCGACCCCACCCCGGGAGTGTATCAGCGCTGCACGACGAACGTGATGTCGGCGGCGCCGGCGTCCGTCGACATCTGCACCGCCACGCGGCTCGGCTTGCCGCGCGAGGCGAGACGGGTCGCCAGCGCCTGACGCGCTTCCTCGAGCCGAGGCGCCGACACCACCTCGCCCGCACCGAGCGTCACGACCCCGGCGTCCTTCGCCGCAGCGCCCTCGATCGCGACCGCGCGGACATGGAACTGCGCGCCGCGCTCGATCGGGAACGTCACGAACGCGCCGCCGTCCTCGTCGAAGCTGACCTGCGGCTCGCCGACCTGCGCCGCGAGATACCCACGCGCGACGAGCGCACCCTGCAGCGCGACGCGATCTTGCGCGAGCCTACCCGAATCGAGCTGGTCGCCCGAGCGCGTCGCCAGCACGTCGCGCAGCGCGGCCGCCGGCAGGTCCGTCGGCCCATCGAGCGCGACGCTCTCCACCTCGCGAGGCCGGCTCGCGCGCGGACCGGCGTGCGCCTCGCCCTCCGGCAGCTCGCGCATGACGCCCCACACGGAGGCAGCGACGAGAGCACCGGCGACGAGCAGCGAACGCATGCACCTGATGACTGCAACGCCGGGACCAGCTGTAACCACCTGATCCGGGCGGCGAAAACAGGCAAACCGTAGCCGGTACATCACACCCCCGTGTGAACCGTGATACGGACCGGCCCCATGAACCGGATCGGTCTCGTCCTCGCCGTGGCGGCCTGCGGGTCGTCGTCGTCCAAGACTCCCGATGCGCCGATGCATGTCGTCGACGGCCACCCTGACGCGCCGATCGACGCCGCCCCCGATGCTTACCTGCCCGACGCGCCCGAGCCGGTCTCCGGTCACTACCACTACGTGATCAGCCGCCAGGTCTGGCCGACGACGAACCAGCAGGCGCGCGATGACGGCTTCGATCTCAACAACGATGGCAGCGCCGACAACCAGCTCGGCATGGTGATGGTGTCGCTCGCGGGCCAGGGCTTCGACGTGCAGACGCCGACCGACCAGGCGTTCGCGCGCGGCACGCCGATCCTGCTCGCCGATCTCGGCGCGAACGATCTGACGACGTCGCAGACCGCGACGTTCACGATCTACCAGGGCAGCGATCCGAATCCGCCCGCGTGCAGCGGCTCCGCCGATACCGTCTGCGGCCATCACCTGCACGGCAGCGGCACGTTCACCGCCGCCGCGACGCCGCGCGACACGCCGCTCACCGGCGCGATCGCAACCGGCCAGCTCACAGCAGGTCCCGGTCACCTGAGCGTCAGCCTCAGCGCGTTCGGAGCGACGCCGGTCACGCTGCTCGGCGCGCGCGCGAAGCTGACGCCGACCGCGGGCGGCATCATGACCGGCATCCTCGGTGGCGCGGTCTCGGTCGCCGATCGCGACTCGAAGATCTATCCCGGCTTCGCGGCGTCGATGAACGCGGTCGTCATGCGCGACTGCACGGCGCTGTCGAGCCCGCCACAGTGCGGATGCGCGAGCGGCTCGTCGGGCGCGAGCGTGATCTCGCTGTTCGACACGACCCACGACTGCAACATCACGACGCAGGAGATCCACGACAACTCGCTGATCATGGCGCTGTTCGCGCCCGACGTCACCGTCGAGGGTCAGCAGGCGCTGTCGGTCGGCTTCGCCGTGACGGCGGTCGACGCGACGTTCACGCCCTAGAGCCCAGCGGCGGGGAGCGTCAGTTGATCGGCACCGTGACGGTGTTGCCGAAGCGGTCGGTGATCTTCGCCTGCGTCGACGTCGCCGTATCGGTCACCGACACCGCGCCGTTCGCATCCGTCGTCGCCTGCGCGCTCGACAGCTGAACGTTCGCCGCGTTGAGCAGCGCGACCGTGACCTGCTGCGTGCGCACCGGCACCGGCTGGTTCGACGGCATGTTCATGTCCATCAGGCGATAGCCCTTCGTCGCGTGCCACTTGACGGTGACGTTGACGGTCGTCGCGCGCGTCGCGCTCGCTTCGAGGCCGCCCTGCACGACCGCGAACGGGTTCGAGTCGAGCGTCCAGCCGTTGCCCGTGATGTGGAAGCGATAGTTGCCGAGCGGCACGCCGCCGCGATCGTCGAGCGAGTCGGTGCTCGGCGCGCCGAGCCACGGCACCGCCTGCCACTCGGCGACCCACACGTGCGTCTGAGGGCCGGAGCGCTGCAGCGGCTCGGGCGTGTACGCGAGCGAGAAGTCCTGATCGATCACCGGGCGACCGCTGCGGCGCGTGACCGTCGTGTAGACGCCACTGCCCGACGTGGTCTCGCGCTGCAGCTCGACGGTCGGCGTTTTGACGAGCGGATCGTCGCCGATCCACGTGAAGACGGCCGTGCCGGTGAGGCGCGCGATCTGCGCGGCGGGCTGGGCTTGCGCCGGGTGGCCGGTGCGCGCCCAGACGTCGGGCGGAATCGTCGACGGGACGGTGCCCGCCATCGGCGCGGGGTCGTCCTTGTCGAGGGCGTCGGTGACGGTCGCGGTCGCGACGCGCGTCGCGCTGGCGCCGCCGGCGTCCTCGCGCATCGGTGTCATCGCGAGCGGCATCAGCTGGAGCAGCTGCTCGCCGACGTACTCGGCCGCGAGCGGGCCCCAGAACGTGACGCTCGGCTCGTAGCCGCCAAGCAGCCAGTCCTCGGGGCGCAGCAGATAGCCCATGTGGCCCTGCGCGTAGCTGACGAGGATCGTGTGATCGGCGGCGACCGGCGACTTGCTGCGGAGGTAGTCCGCGAGCAGCACCGTCATCTCGCCCGGCATCGTGCCGATCACGTAGTCGCCGATGCGCAGCGCGGAGATCGTCGTGCGCGTCATCTCGCAGACGGGGTGCGTCGAGTCGACCTTGAAGTCGACCTTGAAGATCGGCCCGAGGATCGGCGCAGCCTGATCGAGCAGGAGGCAGGAGCCGTAGGGC
>JAFAOG010000200.1 GCA_019237945.1 Deltaproteobacteria bacterium
AGCGGCGGCTTCTGCACGATGCCGTCGACGATCACCGGCCACGGCGGCGGGGTCATCACGGGGTCGTAGCCGCCGTAGCATTTCTTCGGCGGGTTCGGCACGAGGTCGTCGTAGCGCGCGGTGCGCACGCGGCCGTCGCCGTCGATCTCGACGAGCGTCGCGACGATCGCCTTGTCGTACGGCATGTCGTGATCGAACGTCGCGGCGTTGTAGAACACGCTGTCGCCGAACGCGGTCAGCGCGCCGATCACGTACGTGTCCGCGTTGCTGCCGAACGGCCGGCTCTCGCGCACGACACGCCCGCTCGCGGGATCGACGAACGCCACGCCGCCGCTCGCGATCGGCACCGCGACCACGCCGCCCGCGATCACGGGATGAAACACGGTTTCGCGCCCGGGCGGCGGCTTCCACGTGCTCTCGTACGTCCACTGCTCGACGAGCGCGCCGCCGTCCCAGCGATACCCGACTTCCGACCACGTCTGGCTCGCGAACCGATACACGTCCTCGGGATGCCGGCAGCGCATCGAGGGATCCATCTCTTCGACGCACGGCGTGAACGTGCCGCCCTTGCGCAGCATGAACACGCGGTCGCCATCGATCAGCGGCGCCTGGTAGTGAACGATCAGATCGCCGCTGGCATCCGCGACCTCGTCGGGGACGAGCGGATCGAACACGATGTCCGCGAGCATCCGCTGCAGCGGCTGACCCGTCGCGCAGCTCGCGCCCGTGTGTTGCGCGTTGCCGCCCCACTGATGCCAGTCGGCGCAATGCGGATCGGGCGCACGCGCGGCGTTGTCTCCGCACGCGGCCACGAGCAGCAGCGCTACTCGCGATACACGGTCCATCGCTTCACGCTCACCGGTTCGCGCAGCGCCTTCGACTCGTACGTCAGCGCCTCGAGCTCGACCTTCTCGCCCGCGACAAACTCCGCGACGCCCGTCGCGCGATACGTCGCCTCGCTCATCGCGATCTGATAGCCCTCGGCGAGCGCCTGTAGCTTCGCCGCGATGTTGACCGTGCCGCCGAAGAAGTCTGCGTTCGCGTTGAGCCGCACGGCGATGCACGGGCCCGTGTTCAAGGAGATGCGCAGCCGGATCGGCGTGTCGGCGCGCTTGGGATGGAACGCCTGGTGGATCTGCTGGCTCGCGCGCACCGCATCGACCGGATTGACGAACGTCGCCATCACGGCGTCGCCGATCGTCTTGACGACCGCGCCGCGGTTCTTCGTCACGATCGCGAACACCTCGTCGAAGTGCTTCTTGATCTCGACGAACGCCGCCGGATCGCCGCGCGACGCGTAGAACGCCGTCGACCCGACGACATCGGTGAACAGCAGCGTCTGCTCGCCGACCGCGAGCTTCACATCGGCGCCGATGTAGTCCTCGCTGAACAGATCGCGGAACTCCTGGAACGACAGCAGCGAGCCGGGGCGCAGGGCGTCGTCGCTCCACGTCGCGCGCTCGATCGTGAATGTCTCGGGGTCGGCGCCGTCGTTGATGAACGTCACGGTCGGGTTCGGCGCGGCGCGCACGATCGTCCCTTCGGGATGATCCTCGTACGTCAGCTCGCCGGGCCCGCCCTCGTCGACGTCGAGATACCAGCCACCGCGGTGGCCGGCCCACACCGTGTAGCGTCCCGGATCGAGCCGCGGTTGCAGCACCGTGCGCGCGCCGGGCGCGACGCTCGTCTGCACGCGGATGTGATCCTTGGTCGCCGGCTCGGCGCTGCAGTACAGGCGCTCCGGCACCTCGCGCACCGACGGGTGCACGCGGAACGTGACCTCGACGGCCTCGATGCTGTCGGTCGTGAAGTCGACCTGGCACACCGTGCAGTGGCCTTCGGCCTCGAGCGCGCTGAGCTTGTTCGTCTCGTCGCGCACGCCGCGGCAGTGCGGGCAGATCGTGTCCCAGCTGAGATCGAGGACGCCGGCGCGCGTCGCGTGCAGCGCGCACCGCAGGATCTCGAGCTCGGGCACCTTCCACACGCGTGCGCGTTCGCGGATCTGGATTCGGTGCAGATCGGCGTCGTCGCCGGTGCGGATCCAGTCGACGAGCATGTCGACGCACTTCACGTCGAGCCCCTCCGCGACGAGCTGCTCGCGCGCGGCACGCAGGCGGTCCTGGGCCTCGTCCGACAGTGCCGGCGGCGGAAGCTGCAGCACATCGGGGCGCAGGCGATCGAGCTGCGCGGCGAGCGCGGGCAAGACGCGGCGATATGCCCGCTCGAGGCTCGGAAAGCCCAGGCGAATTGCCGCGGCATACAGCGCCCCGCGCGGCACCGCGCCGAAGTACAGGTAGAGGCGGGTGCCGGTCGGCGTCGGCTCGAGGCGATGGATCGCGTACATCACGCGCATGAAGCCGCGCTCGTAGATTCTCGTCGACGTCAGCCACTGCTCGGCGACCCAGTTCCACGGCACCTCCATCCACTCGTGCTTGACGCCGCCGGCCTTCGAGCTGCCGTAGCGCTTTCCGTCTTTCTCGGAGAACGTCATCTCCGAGGTGCCGAGCGCGCGATTCATGCGCGACGTATCCGAGATGAACGGCCACAGGTCTCGCGGAGTTCCGGGCAACTCGAACGTCCACAGCCGCTCGATGCGCTTCTCGTTCGCAAACTCTGCGGGCCACGGGTGCAGCTCGAGGAGCTGAGCCAGGGTCAACGGCTCCGAGCGCGCTAGGGCAGTCGCCATGCCGAGGAGCAAGCATACCGTGCTAACAATGGTCGAGTGAACGTCGGGGAGATGTTCGTTCGCCTGGCGGAGACGCGCGCACATCCGACGGCACTGCTGCGGCGCGCCGAATCCGGCGAGCTCGTCATCCTGTGGGCGAACCGCGCCGCGGTCGCGCGCCTCGGCGGCGACACCGGCTCGCTGCGCTCGATCTCGGCCGAGTATCCTCACTGGGAGGCGGTGTGTGCCGCCGCCCTCGCGAGCGGTCGCCCGATCGAGACCGACGCCGAGAACCTCGTCTACTCGGTCACGCCGCTGGACGCGCACACGTTAGCGATCGAGAGCCGTCCGCGCGAGAGCCGCTTCGACATGCTGTTCTCGCAGTTCATCGATGGCGTGTTCTTCATGCAGCTCGACGAGCCGATCGACTGGCACAACGGCGACAAGGAAGCGTTGCTCGACTACGCATTCGATCACCTGCGCATCACGATGATCAACGAGGCGATGTGCGAGCAAATCGGCCGCCCGCGCAACGAGCTGCTCGGCACGGTCCCGCGCGATCGCTGGGTGCGCTCTGCCGAGGCGTGGCGGCGCAACATGCACGTCCTCTACGATCAGGGCCAGGTCCATCACTCGCTCTGCGCGAAGTACGAGAACGACCACTGGGTCGAGGGCGCGTACGTCTGTACCTACGACGCGCAGGGCCGCATCACCGGTCACTACGGCACGCAGCGCGACGTCAACAACGAGCGCGAAGCCGCTCTCGAGCTCGCGCGCAGCCAGCACCGGCTCGAGCTCGCGATCGAAGGCGG
This sequence comes from Deltaproteobacteria bacterium, assembly GCA_019237945.1. Taxonomy (GTDB): domain Bacteria; phylum Myxococcota_A; class Polyangia; order Haliangiales; family Haliangiaceae; genus JABFXX01. Next base: position 3,478 of record JAFAOG010000200.1, read on the forward strand.
CGAGATCGGCGTGTGGGAATACGATCCGGTGCGGCACACCGTTATCTACGACCGCCACTGGATGGCGCGCTTCGGCTTCGATCTCGATCGCACGCCGTGGACCGAGACGCAGTGGTGGGCGAACCGCATGCACCA
>JAFAOG010000330.1 GCA_019237945.1 Deltaproteobacteria bacterium
GATGACGTGCTCGCCGGTGGGGTCAGCGCTCGCGAGCTCAGCGCGCGGATCCGGGCCGTGCACCGGCGCATGAACTGGACGGGCCGTACCGGACGCCTGCGCTACGCCGGGCTCACCGTCGATCTCGATAACCACATGCTGTGGGCCGACGGCAAGACGATCTCGCTGACGTCGATCGAGCTCGCCGTCATGCGCGAGCTGATCAAGGCGGCCGGTCGCCCGCTGTCGCGCGCGCAGCTGCTCGATGCGGCGTGGGGCGCCGCCGATCTCGAGGTCTCCGAACGCGCGGTCGACAACGTGATCTTACGACTTCGCCGCAAGTTGCCGCGTCCCGAAGCTCTCGAGACCGTTCGCAGCATTGGCTTCCGTCTCACACCATAGTTGCCGTGGGGTCACGCTCCCGCGCCTGAGGTGACACGGGCGGGAGTCATGGTGGGAGCAAGGGAGGCTCTATGACCCGCTACACGGTTCGAAACCTCACGACGGATGATTTTGCTGCCCTCGCGATGCTCGAGAACGACGTGTTCGGCGCGATGGGAGAAGCGGTGCTCTGCCCGCACTACCTCCGGCTGTGCACGGAGCTGTTTGCCGACTCGTGCTTCCTCGCGCTCGATGGCGATCGCCCCGTCGGCTATCTGCTGTCGTTCCAGCGCGGCCGTGACGTCCACTGCACGACGCTCGCGGTGATCCCCGAGTACCAGAAGACGCGCGTCACCGTGCAGCTGATCGGCGCGTTCGTGCGCAACGTGATCGATAGCGTCGACGCCTGCTTCTTCACGGTGAAGGAGGACAACGCACCGGCCCGCGCGGTTCACAAGATGCTCGGAGCGACCGAGATCGGCCGGCGCAAAGACTTCTACGGCCCGGGAGACGAGCGCATCGTCGCGAAGATCGATCGGGCAACGTTCGAGCGTCTGCGCGACAAGTACGAGCGGCTCGGCTTCGTGCCGCCGCGCACCGCGAAAGAGGCGGCCTGATGCAGACCTCCGCATTCGAGTACCTGCGCCACGGCCAGACGCCGTTCTTTCGCCTGCCGAGCGTGACGTGGCCGGCCGAGCCTGTCGACGCGATCGTGCTCGGCGTTCCCCATGACGGCGGCACGACGTACCAGCCCGGCGCGCGGTTCGCGCCGTACCACGTGCGCCGCACGAGCGCGCTCGTCCAGAGCTATCACCCCGTGCATCGGATCGACGTGTTCGCGCGGCTCGAGGCGGTCGATGCGGGCAACGTCGTGTTTCCGCCATTCGATCGCGCGGCGATGCGCGCGGCGGTCGGCGAGATGATCGGCGACGCCTACGCGATGCGCGCGACGCCGTTCGTCATCGGCGGCGATCACTCGGTCACCGCGCCGATCCTGCGCGCGGCCGCGACCGCGCACGGCCCGCTCGCCGTGTTGCACATCGATGCGCACCTCGACACGAGCGGCCCCGAGACGTGGGGCGACGACCACCACCACGGCACGCCGCTGCGCCACGCGATCGGAGAGGGCTCGATCGCACCCGGCGCGCTCGCATCGATCGGCATCCGCGGCTCGTGGGGCGCGCCCGACGAGAGTGACCTCGTGCGCCGGCACGATGCGCTGATCGCGACGCCCGATGACGTCGTCGCGCACGGCATCCCGCGGCTGGTCGCCCAGCTGCGCGAGCGGTTCGCGGGCAAGCCGCTGTACATCACGGTCGATGTCGACGGGCTCGACCCGGCGTTCGCGCCCGGGACCGGTACGCCTGTCCCCGGCGGCCTGTCGACGCGCGAGGTGCTCGCGATCCTGCGCGGCCTCGCCGGCCTTCACGTCGTCGGCATGGATGTCGTCGAGATTTCGCCCGCGCTCGACCACGCGGACCTCACGTGTCATCTCGGCGCGCACCTCTTGTACGAGGGCCTCGCGCTGCGGGCGGTGCGCGGATGATCGCCGAGCTGTGCGGCCTCGCGATCGACGCCCGGGCAATGTCGCGGACGCGCGACCTGCCGGCGCTCGCGAATGCCTCGCGGTGGATCGCGGCGAACGCGCTCGCGATCTCGCGCCGCCCCATCACTCCTCGTTTGCCTCCGTACCAGCCTCGCGTTTGCGAGGAGCACATCGCCGACTTCGGTGATCTGCTCGCGGCTCTCGCGGCCGCGCCGGCGCTCGTCGATCCCGCCACGCTCCCTGCGAGCTGGCGGCTCGGCCTCCAAGCGATCGGCGTGCCCGTGCTCGACCGTCCTGTCGCGGCGGCCCTCTCTGCCGGTGTGTCCGTGCTGCGCGTCGCGGCATGACCCTGCTCGACACGATCGAGCTGCTCGCCGCCGCGTGGCCCTCCGACATCCTCGCCAGGATCGATGGCCTGCCGATCCGCGCGTTCCGCTTCGGCGTTGCGGACCGCCGGGCGCCGGTGCTGCTCGTCACCGCCGGCGTTCACGGCCTCGAGCGCATCGGAGTCGAGCTCGCCGTCGCGTACCTGCGCTCGCTGCACGCGCGCATGGCGTGGGATGCGCCTCTCGCGAAGGGGCTCGAATCGGCGCGCATCATCGTCGTACCCGCCGTCAACCCGGTCGGTCTGCAGCGCGGCACGCGCGCGAACGGCCGCGGGGTCGATCTGATGCGCAACGCACCGGCCGCGGCGACGGGCGGCACTCCGCTCGTCGGCGGGCATCGCATCTCGTCGCGGCTGCCCTGGTACATGGGCACGGCGATGGAGCCGGAGGCCGCTGCGCTGTGCCGGCTCGTCGAGGAGCTCTCGGAGGCGCCGCTGATCCTCGCGCTCGACCTGCACTCGTATTTCGGGATCACGGATCGCCTGTGGTACCCGTACGCGCGCACGCGCGAGCCGCCGCCCGATCTGCCGGCGATCCAGGCGCTGACCGGCCTGCTCGATGCGGCGTGGCCGAACCACGCGTACATCATCGAGCAGACGGCGCGCGTGTACACGATCCGCGGCGATCTGTGGGACTACCTCTATGACCTGCCGCGCACCGGCAAGCTGATCTCGCTGACGCTCGAGGTTGCGACGCTGCGGCCGCGCGGTCGCGAGCGCACGCTGCGCCGTCACCTGCCGTTCATCGAGCTCATGTTCCATGCAGCGGCGTCGCACGCGGCCTGGCTGCGCGCCTGATCGATCAGGATGCCCTCGCGCAGCGCCGTCCGCGCGACGAACACGACCGGCTTCTCGAGCTGCTCGACGACGGCATGCAGTGCGATCGCACCGGTCGCGATCGTATCGACGCGCTCGCGCGATACGCCCTTCGCGAGCAACTTCTCGTGCGAGACCGTCGGCAGCCACCGGGCGAGCTCGGCGAGCGTGCGCCGCCACATGTGACGCTGGCCGTCCGCGACCAGCCCGAGGCGGCGCGCGATTCGTAGCAGCGCGCGTGCGGTGCCCGACGTCACGGCGACCGTGTCGGGATGCAGCGCGCGGAGGTCCTGCATGGCCGTCCGCGTCTCGGCGGTGACTCGCGCCGCGATATCGGGCAGCCCGCGCAACCGCAGCACACCGACGGGAAAGCTGTACCACCCGTCGACCGTGCTCGTTCCGATCGCGAGCTCGAGCGAACCGCCGCCGAGATCGATGACCGCCAGCTTGGCGTGGGACCCGGCCAGCTCCGCCGACACAGCGAGCCAGGTCAGGCGCGCTTCCTCGGCGCCATCGATGCACTCGATCGGAACGCCCGTGCGCGCCGATGCCTCGGCGAGGAACTGCGCGCCATGCTCGCGGAACACGCCGGTCGCGACGACGCGGCAGTCCTCGATGTAGCCGCCGCAGCGGACGATCAGATCCTCGAGCGCCGCGTGCGCCGCAGCCGGCCGCGCCGGATCGAAGCGGATCGCGATCTTGTGGTCGATGATCTCGCGACGGATCCCGATCCGGTCGACGTCGGCGACGAGCAGGTGGAACGTGTTCGATCCGAGATCGATGACGGCGGTGCGCACGCAAGCACCCTACGCCGCGCAGTTGACAGCGGCGTGACGCGTACGTGGCTCAGCCGAAGCGGCCCGTGATGTAGTTCTCGGTGCGCTCGTCGCGAGGGTTCGAGAAGATGCGCGCGGTCTGGTCGAACTCGACGAGCAGGCCGGTGCGCTGGTCGGTCTTGCTATCGAGCTCGGCCGTGAAGAACGCGGTGCGATCGCTGACGCGGGCCGCCTGCTGCATGTTGTGCGTGACGATCACGATCGTGAACGTCTTCTTGAGCTCACGCATCAGCTCCTCGATGCGCGCCGTCGCGATCGGATCGAGCGCGCTGCACGGCTCGTCCATCAACACGACCTCGGGCTCGACCGCAATGGTCCGCGCGATGCACAGGCGCTGCTGCTGGCCGCCTGACATGCCGAGCGCGCTTGCGTGGAGGCGATCCTTGACCTCGTCCCACAGCGCCGCGTTGCGCAGCGCCCGCTCCACACGGCCATCTAGGTCCCGCTTCATTCCAAGGTTCCGCGGCGCCCACGCGACGTTGTCGTAGATCGATTTCGGGAACGGGTTCGGCTTCTGGAACACCATCCCGATCCGCCGCCGGACCTCGACGCGATTGACGCCCGCATCGTAGACGTCGTGCCCGTGGTAGAGCACCTGTCCTTCAAGCTTGAAGCCGGGAATCGAGTCGTTCATCCGGTTGAGGCTGCGGATGAACGTCGACTTGCCGCAACCGGAGGGTCCGATCACCGCCGTGACGAGGTTGCGGTGAATCTGGAAGGTCGTCCACCCGAGCGCCTGCTTGGCCCCGTAGTGAACGGACATGTCACGGATGTCGAACACAACGGGGCGCATCGCCTCCGACCGGCGGCCGTTCTCCACCGGGACCGATGTCCTCTGCGGCCCGGTGTGGATTCGCACGCGGCTCGGAACCGCGCCGGCGTTCGGCTCTTCGCCCGTCACACGCCGGTCCCCCATGCTCACCCCAGGAGTCTCCTACGGCTGCGAGCCAGTAGCACGCGCGCGCCGATGTTCGCCAGCAGGATGCTCACCAGCAGCACGAACGCAGCTCCCCACCCGAGGGTGAATGCCTGCGGATCGGACGAGTCCGAGGCGAACAAGATGTACATCGGGATGCTCGGGATGCCTTGGGTGAAGAGGTTCACCTGGGTCGCACTCTGCTCGTAGAGGCTGTTGCAGATCAGAAGTGGTGCCGTCTCCCCCGCGGCACGGGCGACCGCGAGGATCGCTCCGGTCGCGATTCCACCCATCGCGGTCGGGAGGATTACGGTCAGGACCGTCCGCCAGCGGGGCACACCGAGCGCATCGGCCGCCTCGCGTAGGCTCGTGGGGACGAGCTGGAGTACTTCCTGGCTCGAGCGCGCGGTGAGCGGCAAGATCACGATCGCCAGGGCGATCGCGCCCGCCAGTCCGGTCTCTTTGCGCTCGGGGATGACGATCAGGCCGTAGATGAACAGCGCGACGATGATCGTCGGCGTTCCCTGCAAGAGGTCGAGCGCAAGCTTCAGCGCGCGACCTCCGCGCGAGCGCGGCCCGGCAAACTCGGTCAAAAACAGCCCGGTGAGGATCCCGACCGGTACAGCGAGTAGTGCCGCGAACGCAATCAGGACGCCCGTCCC
>JAFAOG010000464.1 GCA_019237945.1 Deltaproteobacteria bacterium
CGATCCCGAGGACGTCGAGGATCTCACCCTCGTGCTCCACGACTGCAACGCGTCGGTCGAAGGCACCGTGCACGATGCATCCGGTCCGATCGCACACGCGATGGTCGCCGAGAGCCTCGACCTCGAGCCGGGCGCCGCGAGCGAGAGCGGCGATGATGGGACGTATCGGCTCTGCGTCACGGCCGGTGATGTGGTCATGATCAGTCGCGCTGATGGCTACGCACAGGCCACGCTGCAGCTCGTCGTATCTGGACATACGCATCGCGACATCGAGCTCGTGCCGGAAGCGCCGATCAGCGGGCATGTCGTGCGCGCATCCGATCAGTCGCCGGTCGCCGGTGCGATCGTGGAAGCGCAGGGCGAGAATTGGAGTAGTGGCATTCCCTTGCAACACGCTACAGCGGTCGCTGACGCCTCCGGGGCATACCGGATCTCCGGCCTCCGCTCCGGGCGCTATTCGCTGACCGCGACCGCCGATCACCTCACCTCGGTCGACAGCGTGCCCGCGATCACCGAGACCGATCACCCTGCCGAGAACGTGACGGTCGCGATGCAGGAGTGGGACGCCGCCTCGGTGCGCGGCGTCGTGCGCGAGGGCGGTAAGCCCGTGGATGGCGTGACGGTGATGCTCCAAGAACACGAGCCGTTTCCCGGAGGCGAGCAAATGTCGGTGACCCAGGCCATCAGCCAGGCTGACGGCACGTTCGAGCTCGCGCGCGTGCTGCCGGGGACGTACGACGTGGTCGTCTACCGCTACACGCTGACGCATCCGGCCCAGGTCACCGTCGCGCGCGATGACGTCAGAGGGCTCGTCGTCGATGTCGAGGCGCAGGCGTCGATCGCCGGGCGCGTGACGTTCGGGGGCGTGCCGGTGGATGGCGCGTCCGTCCAGATCGCTGGCGGCGCGGTCACGACGGACGCCGATGGCGAGTTCACGATGTTCGGCGTGCGCGCTGGTACGTGGCGAGTCTACGCGGAGTCGAAACGGCTCGGCGCGTTCACGCCGGGGCCGGAAGTGACGGTCGCCGAGCGCGAGCACAAGACCGGCGTCGAGGTCGTGCTCGATCGCACCGCATCGATCGCAGGCACGGTCATCGACCAGGATGATCACCCGGTCGGCGGCGCGCTCGTGAGGATGTCGCTGCTGCACGGCCGGGACTTCGGCGCCGCGAGCACGGCAGACGACGGAACATTCACGGCGACCGCGCTCTCCGGCGGCGGCAGCTACATCTACGAGGTCAGCGCAAACGATGGCACAGCAACCGTATACCCGCCGCTCGAGCACAAGCATGCGTCTGCGATCGCGGTGCGCGACGGCACCACACACGTGACCGGCGTGCGGATTCGCGTGCGCGTGGATCGCCTCGCGATCGCGGGCCGCGTGACGACGTCATCCGGCGCACCGCTGCCCGATGTCACGGTGACCGCGACCAAGCCGACCGAGCTCTACGCCGGGCAACACGCCGCGAGCGCGGTGACCGATGCCAGTGGTGCATTCAGGCTGCGCGGCCTCCAGGCGGATACGTACGAGGTGACAGCCGGCTCGGCTCGCGGTGTGCAATCGGTGCGTACAGCGGCTGGTCGTTCCGATCTCGTGCTTGTCATGCCAGACGCAGCGACGCTCGACGTCGTGCTCGAGGATTTCCACACGGCGCCGCAGGTGTCGATCTGGTCGCGCGATGCGGTGGGTGAGTACGAAGCCACCGTCAGTGGCGACCATCGTGTCTTCCACGATGTGCCGCCAGGCAAGTACTCGGTGTGGGTGACGGCGCCCGACGGCGACGCGCGTTCCGATGTGACGCTCATGGCGGGAGGGCACACGTCGCTGACCGTGCGCCGCACACCTCGCGGCTCGATCACGGGCACGTTTGTGACTGCGGATGGCGCGCCAATCGCTGGTGCCCGTTGCCGCGACATGGAGGGCGTGAAGTTCACGAGCACCGACGCGGCGGGCGCATTCCGGATCGACGGAGCCGCCGCCGGTAACACGTTCGTCGTCTGCATGGCGGATCACGGGCACGCACACGCGGACGTCACCGTCATTCCGGGCGGGAACACGACGGTGAAGCTCGTCGTCGAAGCAGCTCGCCCGAAACGATCGGCCGGAGTCACGCTCGAGTATCAGCTCGGCGAGCAGCTGGTCGTCGCGGTCGCGCCTGGCGGCCCCGCCGACAAGGCCGGCCTGCACGTGGATGATGTGCTGGTCGACGTCAATGGTCAGTCGACGACGGGCTTCGGAATGGGCATGGGACCATTTCTCGACAACTTGCCAGCGGACAAACCGGCGACGATCACGTTCGACCGCGGCGACAAGCGGATGACCACGCAGCTCTCCGTGCCGTAGCTACGAAGAGCGCCGCGAAGAAACGACGGTCTTCGCCTCGGGCCCGATCGCGGCGACCGGCTCCTCGTGCTGCGTCACGATCACGCGCTCGACGCTCGTGCCGGCCGGCACCGGCGGCGCCTTGTCGTCGACGGGCGGGCGATGCTTCGTCCACCAGGCGCGCGCCATCTCGTCCGTCCACGCGTGCTCGGCGGGGATGTCGATCGCGCGGAGCTCGGCGAGCAGGGCGCGCGCGTCGGCGGGGCGTTCTTGCGGGCGCTTCGCGAGGCAGCGGATGATCAGCGACTCGAGCGCGTCGGGCAGCCAGCCGGGGACGTGCGGGCGGAGCGCGGGGATCGGGTCGTGCGCGTGCATCGCGATCACGGCGTCCTCGTCGGGGCCGGTGAAGACTTCGCGGCGCGTGAGCAGCCACCAGGCGACGCACGCGAGCGCGTAGATGTCGGCGCGGGCATCGATCGGCGCGGCGAACGCCATCTCCGGAGAGATGTAGCCGGGCGTGCCGACGACCGAGCCAGCTTGCGTGAGGCGGCCGGACGGGCGCGGGCCGTCCGTGGGCGTGGGGTGGGGCGAGGGGAGCGTGACGATCTCGATCGGATCGACCTGGGGGTCGCTGATCGTGTGGACGATGCCGAAGTCGAGGACCTTGAGGACGTCGACCTCGTCGGCGGCGCGGCATGCGAAAAGGTTGGCGGGCTTGATGTCGCGGTGGAGCAGGCCGGCGTCGTGGGCTTCGGCGAGGGACTGACAGGCCTGGGCGAGCAGGCGGATCACCCGGGCGGCGGGGAGCGCACCGTGGTCGCGGACGAGGTGATCGAGGTCGACGCCGTCGAGCAGCTCCATGACGTAGAAGAACGTGCCGTCGTCGGTGACGCCGTAGTCATAGAGCTCGATCGTGTTGCGCGAGCGCATCGAGGCGAGCGTCTGGGCCTCGCGCCGGAACCGTTCGCGGATCTTGGGGGCGTAGCGCGGATCGCGCAGGGCCTCGGGACGCACGAGCTTGATCGCGGCCTGGCGGGCGAGCAGGCGGTGCTCCGCGCGCCAGACCTCGCCCATGCCGCCGGCGCCGAGGCGCGAGACGAGGCGGTAGGAGCCGAGCTCCTTCGCGCGGGCTTCGGCGGAGCGGGCGGCGGCGCGCGCGGCTCCGACGGCCTTGCGCATGCGCACGAGGTTCCACGCGAACATCAGCGCGACGCCCATCGCGATCAGCAGCGCGCCGCCGGATGCGAGCAGCGACTGCTTCTCGAGGCGGTGGGTGGGACCGAGGAGGACGCGCTCGGGGACGAGCGTCGCGAGGTACCAGTCGAGCGGCGCGGCGATGCCGGCGCGCTTGCCGCCGACAGGCGCGACCGACGCGAGGTACTCGCCGTCCTTGCTCTGGAGCTGGAGGAAGCGCAGCTCGGTCGCCGGTGTCGTGCCGAGCACGCGGAACAGCGCCTCGAGCGCGGGGTCGTTGAAGTCCTCGTGGCGGAGCAGCCGGTTCTCCTGGACGGCGGCGGCCGGCAGCGGCACCGACGGAAACGCGAGGACCGTGCCGTCGCCCGCGAACATCACGGTGCGCGAGCCCTCGAACACGGGCCGCGCGATGAACGACGATAGCTCGCCGACGTCGAAGTCGACCGTGAGCACCGACTGCAGCTCGCCGCTCGCGGCGTACACGGGCTCGGTGACGGTCAGGCCTGTCTTGTGCGACGTGAAGAACGTGCGCGGCGGCATCCACACGCGCTGCTTCGTCTGCGTCGCGAGCGTGTAGTGCGGGCGCGTGCGCGGATCGTAGGTCGTGGTCTCCCGGCTCTCGACGTGCACGCCGCCGACGAAGGTGTAGTTCGTGCGCGCGGTGCCGCTCGTGCCGACGACGCTCTCCTGGACGCGCAGCTCGCCGCCGCCGTTGTCGATGTACGTGCCGCGCATTCGCCCCGACGGCCACGCGAGCGAGACGTTTGCGACGCCCGGCCGCGCGATCACGAGGTCGCGCATGCGGATCGCGGCCTCCTCGGGCGCCATGTTCTCGTCGGCGATCGTGCGCAGGCTCGCGAGCAGCGGATCGGCCTGGTCGAGCGCGAACGCGACGTCGTGTTGCACGTCGGCCGCCTGTGCGGCCAGCAGGCGCCTCGCCATCGTGTCGCTCGCATCGCGCGTCGCGCGCCGGCCGAGCAGCATCACGATCACGCCGGCCGCGATCACGAGCAGCGGCAGCAGGATCAAGACGCCGGTCGGCGATGCCAGCGCCCGCCCCAGCCGCGCCGATGGCGGAGCATCGGCCATGCTGGCTTTCGTAGCGGCCGGATCCACCGCGACCAGTGTACCTCGCCCGCGACCACCTTCGCGATCAGGTGGCGGCGAGCTACTTCGCGATCGCGGCGGCCGTCACGGGCGTCGCGACCTTCGCGGCGGGACGCAGCGCGCGCGCCTTGTCGATCAGCGACACGAGCTCGACGCGGTCCTTGTCGTCGCCCGCCGCGCCCTGCGCGATGCCGCGCACCTCGTCGAGTGGCCACTCGGCGCCGCCGCGCATGACGTCCGCGAACGCAGCGACCGCAAACGCAAACCGCAGGTCCTGCGACGCCGCGTCGAAGCCCGTCGCGGCCGCCGGCATCGCGAACGCATCCTCGACGGCGCTCGTGCCCTCCGGCTGCTTGTGGCGCACGCGCACGACGCCGAACGGCTGCGTCTTGCCCGCATCGGTCAGCTCGACCTCGTACATCGCGGTCACCTGATGGCCCCAGCCGACCTGGCCCGCCGGGACATCATCCTTGCGGAAGTCCTTGTCCGCGAGGTCGCGGTTCTCGTAGCCGATCAGGCGGTAGCGCGACACGAGCGTCGGATCGAAGTCGACCTGCAGCTTGACGTCCTTCGCGGCGGTCTCGATCGTCGACGTCAGCTGGTCCGCGAACACACGCTTCGCCATCTCCGGCGAGTCGATGTAGTAGTTGTTGCCGTTTCCCTTGTCGGCGAGCTGCTCCATCATCGAGTCCTTGTAGTTGCCCATGCCGAAGCCGATCGTCGACAGCGCCACGCCTTCCTGCGCGCGCTTCTCGATGATGCCGAGCAGCTCCTGCGTCGAGTGCGGGCCGACGTTCGCATCGCCATCGGTGCACACGATCACGCGGGAGATCTCGCCCGGCCGCAGCCATTTCTCGGCCTGGTCGTAGGCAAGGTCGATGCCCGACGCCATCGCCGTCGAGCCGTTCGCGGAGAGCGCATCGATTGCCTGATGGATGCGCACCTTGTTCTCGATGCTCGTCATCGGAAGTACGAGGCGCGTCGCGCCCGCGTACGTCACGAGCGAGACCGAATCGCGCGGCGACAGGTTGTCGGTCAGGATGTGCAGCGACTGCTTGACGAGCGGCAGCTTCGCCGGCTCGTCCATCGAGCCCGACACGTCGACGAGGAACACCAGGTGCGACGGCTTGCGCTCGCTCGCCGGCTTCGGCCTCGTCGCGACGCCGACGCGCAGCACGTAGCGATCCGCGGCGAACGGATGCTGCGCGGCATCCATCACGACCGCGAACGGCGAGCCGCCGGCCGGGAAGCTGTAGTGGAAGTAGTTGACCCACTCCTCGACGCGCACGCTCGCGGGCGGCGGTAGCGCGCCACCGTTCAACTTTGTTCGCGCGATCGCGAAGCTCGCCGTATCGACGTCGGCCGCGAACGTCGACAAGTGGTCCTTGCTCGCGTCGATCCACGGGTTCTTGCCGTAGTCGGTGTAGCTCTCGCTGTTCGCGACCGCCTCCGGCGACGCCACCGACGCGAACGGCTGGGAGGGAATCGCCTCGCGCGCGACCATGTACTTGCCACCACCACACGCGACGAGACCGAGGAGCAGGAGCTTGCGCATGCTGATCCAACGGCGCGCGCGGCGGCGGCTTACAGCGATCGCTAGGGCTGCGTTTCTTCGACGATCCGCCGCACCGTATCGAGCGGGACGTCGCCCCAGCCTTTGATCTGGATCGACTCCGCGCCGATCGCCGCGACCACGCCGACCGACCACCGCGACGACGTCAGCATGTCGTACTCGCAGTCGAGAAACTTGTCGCGGCCTTCCTCGGCGAAGAACACGACCGGCGCGCCGACCTCGATTTGCTCGGGCTTCTCCACGATGGCGGTGCGGAACAGCCGCTTCGGCTCGGCAGGCTGGCCGCGCCACGTCCACCACGCGTTCTCGAATTCGAACACCGGCACGCCGCGGAACAGCTTGCCCGCGACGACGTTGTCGGCCGCGAACCACACGCCCTCGCGCAGGCCGTGATCGCGCGCCGCCGTGCACAGCTCGCCGCGCCCCATGAAGACGGGGCCACCTGGCCCATGAACGCGCCCTTCGTCGTCGCGATAGGCATCCACGTGGGCAGCTTACCCCGTGTGGGATAACCCGGGCTCACACCTCGGGGCGATCCACCCGGGCCGCTGCGATGCGCTCGCCGCAGGGTGTGTACGGCCGTTGGCGATCGCCCCATTTTGCACGAGCAGCCGACGGGGATGGCTGTCAGCCGGTATTCGCGGTGCGACGCAGCGGCGCCACGCGACGACGTCTAGCCTGTCACCGATGTCGGCTGTACTCCGCACTTCCGTATTGCTCGCAATGGTTGGTTGCACGAGTGGAGCGGGCGGAGGGCCGGCAGGCGTCGATGGCGCCACCGGAACCGACGCGAGCGGATCGCATGGCGGCGGCCACGTCGATGCCGCGATGAACCCAGACGGAGGCGGAGGCGGCGGCGGCGGCGGAGGCGGCGGTGGTGGTGGCGGCGGCGGCGGCGGTGGAAGCGGCAGCGGCTCGAGCGCCGACGGCATGCCGACGCGCCAGCCGTGCACGAGCAACTTCGGCAACGCGCTGCCGAGCAGCGGCACGTACGGGCGCCTCGACGGGTACCTCGTCGCGATCGTGCCGCCCGGCTCGACGAGTGGCTGCAACGACGATGCATCGCACGTCCACCTGCAGATCAAGATGAACAACGCGATCTACGACATCGCGATCGACGCGACCGACGGCCAGACCCACACCGACGACGTGCACACCGGCACGCTCGACATCGCGATGCCCTCGGGCCCCGCGTGGTCGGAAGGCTTTCACACCGGCGTGACGCTCGACTATCCGTCGCTCGGCGTGCACGCCTCCTCGTTGCCGCTACAGACGAAGGCGCAGATCGTGTCCGCGTTCCAGACCGATCTCGCCACCGTCAATCACATCTCGATCTACACGACGACGTACGGCGGCAACGGCGCGCACCTCGTCCACCGCAACGGCAACAATCACGACGGCGCGGTCGTCACCGAGCCGCTATCGCCGACCGCCCACG
>JAFAOG010000472.1 GCA_019237945.1 Deltaproteobacteria bacterium
CGACATCGGCGCGTACGAGCGCACCGCCGCGAGCAATCCGGGATGGATTCCGGCCGAGGGAAAGAAGCCCCTGCCCGCGCCGGCCTGCCCGTGACACACTTCCCTGTGCGCGGCGTTGTTCTTGCCCTGACGCTCGCCGGCTGCGGCCGGCTCGGCTTCTCGGGCAGCTCGGATGCCTCGCGCGACACGACGAGCGACACCACAACGATGCTCGACGTCGGCCCGGACGCGCGCGCGTTTCCGAGCGGGCTGCTCGCCTACTGGCCGATGGATGATGATCCGGCGAAGGGCTCGCTCGACGATGCGAGCGGCAACGGCCACATCGCGCTGTGCGCGACCGGCGTCAGCTGCCCGACGATGATCGCCGGCGTGCACGGCAACGCGATCCACGTCGACGGTTCGCAGTACGCGCGCGTGACGTGGGGTCCGTGGCTCGGGACGTCGGGACCGTTCACGTACGCGGCGTTCGTGTACGTCGAGCAGGATATCGATCAGGTCGCGTTCGCGCGGCCGGTGGGTGCGAACGTCGGCGACAGCTGGGACGCGGTGACGTGGTCGGTCGCCAGCGGCAACGGCACGTGCCTGGAGGACGCGGACAACACCGGCGCGAACCAGGCCGTGTGCGGCGCGGTGACGCCGCTCGACACGTGGGTTCATCTCGCCGGCCGGTGGGACGGCGCAACGGCGGCGCTGTTCATCAACGGCGCGAAGGTCGGGCAGAAAGTGACGCCGGCGGTCGAGCTCGACATGCACGACATCATGATCGGAACCGACGAGAACACGGGCAGCCCGGCGTACCAGTTCCACGGCCGGATCGACGACCTCCAGCTCTACAACCGGGCGCTGACCGACGCCGAAATCCTCGGACTTGCTCAGTAATTGGTCCGACCGTGTGCGTAGGGCGCTGCGCACCTAACTCGCGGATTACGCACTAGAATCGAGCGTCAGTACGCGCTGCCTCGTGTGATTTCCGCGGCTTGGATCACCGTGCGCCATGGCACGTCCCGTGCTGTTACCGCCAGGCGCGCCATGAATGACCGTGAAGCCAAAGCCCGTGCGGTGAAGATCCTCGCCAAGTCGATCTACCGCGACCTCGAGGCGCAGGGGTTCGACGAGAAGCAGATCGTCGCGCTCGCGACCGAGCTGATCTCCGAAGTCACGAACAAGATCGCCCGCGGCTCGAGCACCGACATCGCGAACATCGCGAAGTCGACGCACGCCTAACGCAGCACTCGCGCCGGGTGTGCCTGGCGGATCGGTCGCGCATGATCTAGGGTGCGCGGCATGGCTAAGGTCCGCATCGGTATCAACGGTTTTGGACGCATCGGCCGCGGCTTCGCTCGCTGCATGGCCGACTCGAAGCACGACTTCGAGATCGCTCTCATCAACGACCTGACCGACGTCAACACGCTGGCTCACCTGCTGCGTCACGACTCGGTGCACGGCAAGTTCCCGGGCACCGTCGAGGTCCGCGACGGCAAGCTGCACGTCAACGGCAGCCACGTCCAGATCAGCGCCGAGAAGGATCCGGCGAACATCAAGTGGAAGGACGCCGGCGTCGACGTCGTGATCGAGTCGACCGGCAAGTTCGTCGACAAGGCCGGCTGCAGCAAGCACCTCGCCGGCGGCGCGAAGAAGGTGATCGTCTCGGCGCCCGCGAAGGAGCCCGACGTCACGCTCTGCATGGGCATCAACCTCGAGGCGTACAAGCCGGCCGAGCACCACATCATCTCGAACGCGTCGTGCACGACGAACTGCCTCGCGCCGATCGCCAAAGTCCTGCACGAGACCTACGGGATCGTGTCGGGCATCATGACGACGATCCACTCGTACACGAACGACCAGGCGATCCTCGACCAGCCGCACAAGGACCTGCGCCGTGCGCGCGCGGCCGCGATGTCGATGATCCCGACGACGACCGGCGCGGCGAAGGCGCTCAAGGAAGTGCTGCCCGCGATGGCCGGCAAGCTCGACGGTCAGGCGATCCGCGTCCCGACGCCGAACGTCTCGCTCGTCGACCTCACCGTGCGCCTCGAGAAGGCTGCCGACGCGAAGACGATCAACGAGGCGTTCCGCAAGGCCGCGAACGGCCCGCTCAAGGGCATCCTCGCGGTCAGCGACGAGCCGCTGGTGTCGTGCGACTACAACGGCAACCGCGCCTCGTCGACGGTCGACGCGCCGCTCACCACGGCCTCGGGCGACCTGGTCAAGGTCTACGCCTGGTACGACAACGAGATGGGCTACTCGCAGCGCCTGCTCGACCTCGCCCGCTTCGTCGCGGAGAAGCTGTGAGCCTCCCGAGCGGCATCAAGTCGGTGACCGAGCTCGCGGTCGAAGGCAAGCGCGTGTTCGTGCGCGTCGACTTCAACGTGCCGCTCGAGAAGGGCACGAAGAAGGTCACCGACGACGCACGCATTCGCGCCACGCTGCCGACCTTGAAGCACCT
>JAFAOG010000523.1 GCA_019237945.1 Deltaproteobacteria bacterium
TAGAGATCGAGGATCTTCTGCAGCAGCTGATGGTCTTCGGGCGCGAGCTCGAGGGCTTCGATGTACGCGGCCGTCGCCTTCTGCGGGTTCTGCAGCTTCTCGTAGTAGACGGCGCCGATCTCGCTGAGGAGCTGGACCCTCTCCTTCTCCTTGGCCGTGTTCATCAGGCCGCGCTTGGCGTGGACGACAGCTTCCCAGTCGCCCTGTGCCGTCTGCAGGTCGATGACGGCCTGCAGGGTGTCGCGGTGCGCCGGATCGATCTCCAGCGCCTTCTCGAACATGTTGAGCGCCTTCTTGCGCTCACCGAGGTTCTGACGGACCTGACCGAGTCGGTTGTAGATGCGGACGACATCCGCCTCGTCCTGACCGTCGCGGTGCTGGACCAGGATCGTCTGGTAGATCTTCCCGGCGTTGTCCCAGTCCTGCATCTTGAACAGCAGGTCTGCGCGGCCCACCAAGGTCGGCAGGTACGTCGAGTCGATGTCGTACGCGGCCTTGTAGTAGCCGAGCGCCTTCTGGAAGTCGCCCAGCTCGTCGGCCGTCTTCGCCGCCCGGTAGTAGAGCTCGTTCAGCTCGCGCGGATCGGCGTGCAGCTGGCCGACCTTGCGGCACAGCATGTCGATCACGGGCGAGAGCTCGGCCCACTGCTGGTCGTTGAAGTACAGGTCGGCGAGCGGACGGCCCGCCTCGACGTGCTCGGGATCGAGCGAGATGACCGCGGCGTACAGCTGCTTCGCCTGGTCGTCCTGGCGCAGCTTGTAGCTGTAGATGTTCGCAGCCTCGAACAGCAGGCGGACCTTGTCGATCGCGACCGGCGTGTAGCTCTCGGCGCGCACCATCATCTGGGCGGCCTTGAGCCAGTCACCGCGATCCGAGTACTGCTTGGTCAGCGCTTCCATCGTCGGCACGTGGCCGGGATCGAGCGCGAGACCGCGCAGCAGGTTCGATTCCGCCGCGTCGGCGTCCTGCAGCTGGCTGTACTGGATCTTGCCCATCCGCCAGTACAGCTCGACCTGCTTGCGCTGGTCGGTCGTGAGCTGGACGAGGTGGGTGTTGACGTCGATCGCGCGGTCCCACTCGCTGATCTTCTCGTAGAGCCGGCCGAGGGCGTCGAGCGCACGGACATCGTCGCCGTCGAACGACAGGACGTCGTTGTAGGCCTCGATCGCGCGATCGACCTCGTTCAGCTGCTGCTCGTAGACCGTGCCCATGGAGACGTAGAGCTCGACGCGGGTCGAGACATCGGTCGTCGCCATGATGTGGTTGCGGTACGTCTCGACGAGCGCGTCGTACTTACCGGCCGACTGATACAGACGGGCCAGCTCGCGGTACGCGCTGTAGTTGCGGTTGTCGATCGCGACGATCTTCTCGAGAGCCTCGGCGGCGCGGTCGAGCTTGCCGAAGCGCTCTTCCCACGCGGCGGCCATGCGCTCGTAGAGCGAGACGCGCTCGGCATCCGACGGCGAAGCATCGAGCTGCGCCTCGAGGACATCGAGGTACTTCTCGGTCTGCTCCGTCTTCTCGTAGAGCTGCTCGAGGGCACGCAGCGCGCTCGTGTTCGACGGATCGAGGTCGAGGACCTTCTGGTACGCCGTGATCGCCTGGCCCGCGTCGAACAGACGCAGATCCCAGATCGAACCGATCTCGGTGCGGAACCGGATGATCTCCTGGTCGTCGGTCGACAGGTCGGCGCGACGGTTCAGGATGTCGATCAGGTTCTCCCACTGCTCGGTGCGGCGGTACAGCCGGTCGAGGGACGTGAGCGTCTGCTGCGACGACGGCGTGAACGCCAGCGCCTGCTGATAGGCGTGGATCGCTCCGCCGACGTCCTGCATCTGGCGCTCGAGGAGCTCGGCGAGGTCGAGGTAGATCGACGACTTCTTGTCCTTGCTCGGCTCGACCGCCGCGTGGCGCTGCAGCGTCTCGATCAGCTCGCTCCAGCTGCCGCGCTTGCGCTGCAGCTCACCCATGCCCGCGAGCGCTCCGGTGTGAGCCGGGTCGATGCGGAGGGCCTGCTGGACGGAGTGGATCGCGTACTCGAGGTGGCTGAGGTGCTCCGCGTACCAGCGGCCAATCTTCACCCACAGGTCAGCGGCCGATGCGCGGTTCTCGCGCTCCAGCTCGTTGACGCGGTTGGTGTACTCGTCGAGCAGCTCCTGCCAGCGGTTGGTCGCCGTGGCGAGGCGCTCGAGCTCACCCGCGGTCTGGTCGTGCGAGTAGTCGCGCTTGAACGCGGCCTGCAGGACGTAGAACGCGCTCTCCTGGTCGCCGATCTCGCTCTCGTAGATCTTGGCGACCGTGTTGAGCAGCTGGATCTGCTGCTCGACGTCGCTGACAAGCTCGCTGCGCTCGAGGAGGATCTCGACGAGCTCGGTCCACTTGTACTGCTGCTTGTAGATCGCCTCGAGGCGCTCGCTCGCCGTCATGTTCGACGGATCGCTGGCGCGGACGCGCTCGTACACCTGCGCAGCACGCGTGAGGTCTTCGACCTTCTCTTCCCACGTCGCGGCGGCCTGGAGCAGCGTCTCGCGGCGCTGCACTTCGTCGTCGGTGACGAGCGCGCGCTTCTCGAGCACGTCGATCGCCTCCTCCCACCGGCCTTCGCGGGTGAAGAGGTTCTCGAGGGCCGCGAGCGCCCGGAAGTCCGACGGATCGATGGCGACCACGCGGCGCCACGCATCGACAGCCTCGTCGACGCGGCCGAGCACATCACCTTCGAGCTGACCGAGCTGTGCGTACAGCTCGATCGTCTCGTGCTCGTCGATCGTGCCTTGCAGCTGACCGACGTCGATGATGCGGCGGATCGTCTGGCTCAGCTCGTCCCACGCCTGCGTGCTGCGGTAGAGCCGCGCCAGCGAGCGCAGGGTCTCGAGGTCATTGCCATCGATGCGATCGGCGGCGAGCCACGCGTCGAGGGCGTTGCGCTCGCGACCGAGCTTCTCTTCCCAGATCTTGCCGAGGTGCTTGTAGAGCGGGATCTGGTCGCTATCGGGGGCGACCGCGATCTGGCGCTCGACGATCTCGACGAGCTCCTCCCACTTACCCTGGCGCGTCGTCAGATCGGCGAGCGCACCGAGGGCCTCGGGCTCTTCACCGCGGATGTCGAGGACGCGACCGAGGAGCTCGATCGCCTTCTCTTCCTGGTTGAGCGCGTCGCTGCACAGCCGCGCCATCCGGGCGTAGATGTCGGCCATCTCGCTGTCGGTGTCCGCGCAGTCGATCAGCTTCTCGTACGTCTCGAACAGCTGCTTCCAGTCTTCCTTGCGGAAGTGGATCTGCTCGATCGCCTCGAGCGCGCGGCGGTTGCGGCTTTCCTGATCGAGCACCGACGTGTAGCACTTGAGTGCCTGGTCGAGGTCACCGAGCGCGTCGCTGAAGATTGCGCCGCGGCGGAAGTACAGCTCGAGCTGCTCGTCGGGATCGTTCACCACCTCGATGCGGCGGCGCAGGATCTCGGCGAGGTCGTCGTACATGCCGGCGTTGAGGTAGAGCCGGTCGAGCGCGGCGAGCGCATCGGCGTCCTTCGGCGCGATCTCGAGCACCTTGAGGTGCGTCTCGACCGCGTGCGCCGGATCGTGCAGCTCGAACTCGTGGACGCGGGCGAGGCGAAGATTCGTCGCGCGGCGCGTCTCCTTGTCCGTCGTCTTCTCGAGCGCACGCGTGTACGCCGAGACCATGTCCTGCCACGCGCCGGTCTCACCCGCGAGACGCTCGCTCTCCTCGAGAGCGCGCTCCCACTTCGGATCCTCGACGAGGGCCTCGGCCCACCACGTCAGCGCCTTGCTCTGATCGTAGAGGCGAGTCTCGGCGAGCTCCGCGAGGCGCTGGTACATCGCCTGGCGGTCCGGACCGACGAGCTTGGTCAGCTGCACTTCATAGATGCTGTGCAGCTTGCCGAACTCGCTGGCCGCCTCGTAGAGCGGCTCGAGCACGGTGCCGATGTCGCTCTGGAGGTGGCCGCCGTGGAACATGTTCTCGAGGGCCGCAAGAGCGCCTTCGTGCGTCGGATGTGCCGTGAGGATCTCGCGGTACGTCTCGACGGCGCCCTTGCGGTCACCGAGCTGGTTCTCGAGCGTCTGACCGAGGCGGAACTGGAGCTCCGCGACGGCCTGGTCGCCCTCGGCGAGCTGGATCTCGCGCTTCAGGGTCTCGGCAAGCTCCGGCCACTGCGCCGTCTGCGTGTACAGACGATCGAGCGCGAGGACCGCGGGCTTGTTGTCGAACTCGACCTCGCTGATCTTCTTGTAGGTCGCGATCGCCTTCGTGACGTCGCCGAGCTCCTGCTCCCACACGCGCGCGAGGCGCGAGTAGAGGTCGACCTGGCGCGGGATGTCGAGCGACTTCGCCGCCTCCGCGCCGTAAAGCGACGCGAGCGGCTCCCACGTGCCGGTGATCTCGGCGAGGCGCTCGATATGACCGAGCGTCTTCTCGTTGCCCGAGTCGTTGACCAGGGCGCGCGCGTGGGCGTCGAACGCCGCGTGCGCGTTGCCGATCATCTGCTCGTGCAGCTGCGCGATGCGGTGCAACAGGTCGACGCGCGCGAGCGGATCCTCGTTGTGCGCGACCATCACCTCGAGGACATCGACGAGCTTGGCGTACTCACCGCCGGTCTCGTAGATCGGCTCGAGCACGCGAGCCGCCATGACGGGCTCGACCTTGCCGTGGACAAGGCCATCGAGCGCCGAGAGCGTCTCGGCGTGCGACGGATCCATCTCGAGCGCCTCGCGGTAGCTCTCGATGGCACGCGCGACGTCGCCGAGGCGCAGCTGCCACAGGTTACCGATGCGGTACTTGAGCGAGACGGTCTCGCCGGTCGACTCGGCCAGCTCGACCTGGCGCTCGAGGTTACCGAGCAGGTCGTACCAGCGCTCGGCCTGACCGTAGAGCCGGTCGAGCGACTGGATCGCGGGCAGCTCGTCCGCGTCGAGATCGAGGATGCCCTGGTACGTCTCGATCGCCTTGCCGACATCGCCGAGCTCGCGGTCGTAGACCTGCGCGAGCACGTAGAGCATCCGCTTCTTGTCGGACGGATCTTCGGCGAGGTCGGCCTTCTTGGCGTAGACGTCCTTCAGCGGCTCCCACCGCGCGAGGCGGACGTAGAGGCGCTCGAGGGCGTCCATCGCGGTCATGTCGACGTCGTCGATCGACAGCACCTGACGGAACGTCGCGATCGCGGCATCGGCGTTGCCGAGCACTTCCTCTTCGATCTGGGCAGCGCGGTAGAGCAGCTGCTTGCGCTCGTCGAGGTTGGGCAGCAGCTCGCTCTTGCGCTTCAGGATGTCGACGAGCTTCGGCCAGTCGCCGGTGCGCTCGTGGATGCCCTGGATCGCGGTCGCGGCTTCGACGGTCGCCGGCGACACCTTGAGCACGCGCTCGTAGGTCTCGACGGCGCCCTGCGTATCACCGAGCTCGCCCTCCTGGATCTGGGCGCGGCGGAACAGCAAGGCGACCTTGAGATCGTCTTCCTGCGCCTCGTTGGCGACCTGATCGTAGAGCGCGACGACCTCGGGCCACTTGTCGAGGCCTCGGGCGAGGCGATCGAGCTGGCCGTGGGTCATCTCGTTGCGCGGATCCTCACGCATCGCGCGCGAGTACGAAGCGAACGCGGCGTCGGCGTTGTCGCCGCCGACCTCGTGCAGCTCCGAGATCATGTGGAGCAGCTCGATCTTGCGGGCCGGATCGAAGGCGTGCTTCGCCATGATCTCGTACACGCCGATCTGCTTGGTCCACTCGCCGCGCGACTTGTAGATCGGCTCGAGAATGTTCGCGATCGTCAGCTCGTGCTCCGGGTTGCCGATCAGGCGCTCGAGCGCGTTCACCGCATCGCGGTTCTGATCCTCGATGTCGAGGACCTGGCGATACGTCTCGACGGCAGCCGCCGTCTCGTTGAGGTGCGTCTCGCGCAGCTGCGCAAGGCGAACCAGCAGTGCGACCTGCTCGTACGGAGCCTCGACGAGCGTCAGCTGGCGACTGATGTTGTCGCCGAGATCGCGCCACTGCTGGCGCTGGACGTAGAGCCGATCGAGCGCGCGCAGCGCCTTCAGGTCATCCGGGCTCTGGCCGAGGATCTCCTGATAGGTGCTGATCGCCTCTTCGGGCGCGCCGAGCATCTCCTCGTGGATCTGCGCCGACCGGAACAGGAACTCGAGGCGCTCCTCGGGCTCGTTCGCGATCTCGATCCGCTTGCGATAGATGTCGAGCAGCTCGGTGTACTTCTCGTCACGCGTGAAGATCGACTCGAGCGCCGACAGCGCGCCGAGGTCGTCGTTCTCGATCGACAGGGCCTTGCGGAAGAACTCGACGGCCTTCGCGCTGTTGCCGAGGCGGTCCTCGTAGCTGCGCGCGATCTTCGTCGCGAGCTCGTGGGCGAGCTTCGGGTCGAGACCCTTCTTGTCGACGGCTCCTTCGAACAGCTTGACCAGGCGATCCCAGCCGCCTTCGATCAGCGGTGCGAGCGCCTCGAGCTGCTCCTTGGCGGCTTCGGTCGACGGATCCTCGCGGAACGCGCGAGCGTACGCATCGAACGCCTTCTCGGCGTCGAGGAGCTTCGTGCGCTGCAGCTCGCCGATGCGGAGCAGCAGCGACGTGCGACGCAGCTGGTCTTTCTCGGCCTCGAGCTGGATCTCGTGGACGCCGACGAGCGGACCCCATTCCTGGAGCTGCTCGTAGACGGGCTCGAGAATGCCCGCGACGGTCAGACGCTGCTTGTCACCACCGCGCAGGTGGATCTCGAGCGACTCACGCGCGCGCGGGTTGCCGACGTCGATGTCGAGGATGTCGCGGTACGCATCGATCGCACCGACGACGTCATCGAGGTGCTGTTCCTTGAGCTGCCCCAGGCGGTACTTGAGCTCGACGTGCTGGGCCTTGTTGTCCTCGGGCCCGATGATCGTGATCTGCCGGCCGAGGATATCGGCCAGGTCCTTCCACTGCTGGTTGCGGAGGTAGATCCGATCGAGGCTCGACAGCGCGATCGGCTCGTCGCCGGCCGCGTCGAGGATCGCCTGGTAGGCGGCGATCGCCTTCTTGTCGTCCTTGACCTCGTCCTCGTAGAGCTGACCGATCTTCGACTGGATCGCGATCCGCTCGTCGGCGTCGTTCGTCAGGTCCAGCTTCTTCTCGTAGATGCGAAGCAGGTCCTCGAACTGACCCTTGCCGAGGTAAAGGCGCTGGAGGGCGTCGACCGCCTGCTCGTTGCGCTCGTCGATCGCGAGGATCTGGCGGTTCATATCGAGCGCGCGCTCGACGTCGCCCTGCTCCTTCTCGATGACGCGCGCCATGACGAGCATGAGCGGCAGCGCATCGGACTTGTGCGCGAACTTCGGCAGCGACGCTGCGTACGCGTCGACGAGCTGGTTCCAGCCCATCGTCTCGGCGGCGAGGCGCTCGATCTGCGAGTGAATCTCCTCGCTCTCGTGATCCTCGGCGTGGGCCTTGAGCCACCAGCCGAACGCCGCGCCCTTGTCGCGCAGCTTCTCCTCGTTGTACTGCGCGAGCTTCTTCATGCGCTCCTGGCGCAGGATCTGCTCGTCGGGCGGCGTCGCGCGGAGCTGGATCTCCAGCACGCGGACGAGCGCCTTGGGATCGCGACCCTGCTCGTAGAGCGGGATCAGCGCCTCGGCAGCGGCGAGGTTGTTCTCGTCGAGCTGCAGGACCTTCTCGAACGCGCGCATCGCGCGATCGGCCTTCTGCATCGTGTCGCGGTAGAGCACCGCGATCTTCATCGCGAGCTGCAGGCGATGCGACTCGCTGCCGCTCTCGACTTCACGCTCGAGCACGCGGATGTACTCGTCGACCTTGCCGCGCGTCGTGTAGAACTCCTCGAGCTCCTCCCACCGGCCTTCGGTGACGTAGAGCTTCTTGAGGGCGTCCTGGGCGCGCCGGTTGTTCTCGTCGATCGCGAGCAGGCGGACCCACGCGTCGATCGCCTTCGCAGAGTTCTCGACCTTCTCGGTGTAGAGCAGGCCGAGGCGCTGCAGCGCGTCCGCGCGGACCTTCGCATCGCTGGCGGCATCCGCCTGGCGGCTGCAGATCTCGGCGAGCTTGTCCCACTCCTTGTTGCGCTCGTACAGCTTGTAGAGCTCGGTCAGCGCCTCGTCGTGCGTCGGCTCGTACTGGACAACCTTCTCCCACCAGTACGTGCAGATGTCGGGCTTCTTGACCTTGGTCGCCGCCATGCGCGCGACCTCGATGACCTTCGCGCCACGCTCCGCTTCCGGCGAGCGCTCGATCTCGGCTTCCTTGAGCTTGATCAGCTTCTCCCAGTCACGACGCTTCTCGTAGACGGCGAGCAGGTGATCGACGGCCTGGTGATTGTTCGGGTCGAGCTCGAGGACCTTCTCGAACGACTTGATCGCCTCGGCCTGGTTGCTGAAGCGCTCGAGGTAGAGGTTCGCGATCTGCAGATAGATGGCGACCTTGCCGTTGCCATCGATCGTGCGCTCGGCCTTCTCGCCGAGGACCTTGACGAGATCCGGCCAGCGCTTCTTGTTCTCGTAGAGCGCGGCGAGCTTGTCGTACGCGTCCATCATCGACGGGTCGTGATGGATCGCCTGCGTCAGCGACGCGATGACCTGGTTGTCGTTGTTCAGCTTGCCGTACGCATCGGCGAGCTCGACGAACACGTGCGCCTTCTCCATCGGAGACGGCGCGGCCTTCGCCTCTTCGTCCTTGAGCGCATCGACGAGCTGAGCCCAGCTGCCGGCACCACGGAGCACGCGCGCGAGCTCGCGACGCGGGGCCGCGGACGACGGGTTGCTCGCGATGACCTGCTTCCACGCCGAGACGCCCTTGTCGGGCCCACCTTCGGCGCTGCGGGCGCGCTGCATCGCCGAATCGAGATCGGCCGGCACATCGGCGGCCGGCGCCACGGGCGGAGCGGCCTGAACCGGAGCCGCCTTCGCCTCGACCGCCATCGGCTTGGTGTCGACGTGCTCGGTCACGACCGGCGCGGGCGCCGGCTTCGGCGCTTCGGCGACGGGCTCGGGCGCCGCCACCGGCATCGACGCATCGACGGCCATCGGCTTGGTATCGACCGGCTTGGCGACTTCCTCGGGCACGGAGATGTTCTGGGCGCTGTCGCGCTTGTTGCGCTTGCCCTTCTTCTTGCCCTTCTGCTCGACCTCTTCCTCGACCACGGGCGCCGCGGCGACGGGCTCGGCCGGCTCGTCCTTCTGCACCGGGATCACGGGCATCGAGCCCGCGGCCATCGGCAGCTCGCCGGCGACCGAGATGAAGTCCTGGACGTTGGGATTGCTCGGCTCGACCTGCGCCGCGATCGCGAAGTACTTCTTCGCGCGCTCGAGATCGTTCGCCTTGTCGAACGCGATCTGACCGCACTGCAGCGCGACGAACAGGCGCTCGTCGGGACCGACGCGCTCGAGCACGGCGTCCGCGAGATCGAGCAGCTTGCTCCACTCGCCCTTGTCGCCATGCACGCGCTTGACGAGCGAGAACGCGGCGACGACCGAACGCATGGTCGACATGCCGTTCGCAGCGGTCGCCTTGAGAGCGGCGTCAAAGAACTTGGCGCCGCGATCGGTGTCCTTGAACCGCTGCAGCCACTCGAGCGCGAACATGCGCAGCGCGTCGACCTTCTTCGCGTGATCGCTCGCGCGATCGACACGGCGCATCTGATGGCGCTCGAGGTCATCCCACCGCTGCGCGTTCGCGAGCGAGGTCTCGTACATGAAGTTCGCGCTCGGCTCGTCGATGTCCTTGACGAAGATGCGCTTGAGCAGCTCTTCGAGGCGGGGATCCTCGGGCGACTCGATCTTCACGATGCGCGCCGCACGGAGGAGCATGCGCACGCACGTGGCGTCGTCGTGGCTCTCGGCATCATCCGAGAGCATGTCGACGGTGTCACTCCAGCCTTCTTGATCGTACGTGACGGCCGCGAGCGCGTCTTTCACGCGCATCGACGTCGGGTCCGCACCGAGCGCGCGCTGCAGAACAGGCAGGGCCTTGTCCTTTTGCCCGCTGTCGAGCATCGCTTCGCCGACGATCTGCGCGAGGTTCTGCGCCGCCAGCGGCGAACGCAGCTCCATCTCGCCGAGCTTGGCGACCATCTCGAAGCGTCCGATCTCGCCGTACACTTCGCGCGCGCGCGACAGTGCCTTGAGATTGTCGGGATGCAGCTTCCACGCACGCTGGTAAAGCGTGAGCGCCTTGTCGCGCTCCGGAATCAGATCCTCGACGAGCGACGCGAGCTCGAACAGTCGCTCCGACTGCTCGGGCTTGGTCCCCGACGCTTCGAGCTCCTTCTCGAGCTCATCGATCGTTTGCGTCCAATCCCGCGACCGACGCAGGCGTTCCCGAAGCAGCGTGCGCGTATCCATCTGCGGACTATCCTCCCGCAATCTCAAAAGAAACCACGCCCCTCATCCTCAACGCTGTTTTATCACGGCACGAGGGTGCGTTTGGGCACCCAACACGCCGAAAAGCGCTCAGGAATTCGATGGCTCCCCGGACCACGAATGACACCGGAGCGTAGCTAGCATCCGCCATCGTCGCCGCCAATGTGGGTAGCGTCGACGTACGCGAGAGAACGTACTTCCTTCAGCGCCGTTCCTACGAGCGTTTCTCGACGGAGATCTCGCGGCGGCCTCGCGCGCCGCCGAAAACGAAAACGCCGGAGACCGTGGTCCCCGGCGCCCTGCCCGTTCGGCGAGAAAAGCTCTTAGTGCTTCTTGCCCTTCGGCGGCGGACCGCCCTTGGCCCCCTTGACGAGCTCCTCGGGAGACTGCTTCGGCTCCGCCGGCGCGTTCTGCATCGCGCTCTTCGCGGCGATGTCCATCAGCATTTTACTCGCCTGCTGCTTGGCGAACTCGAGCGACGCGCCACCCGACTTGGAAAACTCCTCGAGGTCGCGCTTGGCGTCGGTCATGTCGCCTTTGCGGAAGTACGCCTGACCGCGCTGGAACTTCGCCTTGTGGTTGTCCTTCTTCGTCTCGATCGCGCGCGTGAACGCCTCGATCGCCTTGTCCTCGTTGGCCTTGTCCTCGTAGCCCATACCGAGCACGTACCAGATGTCGCTCTGGTCGGTGGAGCCCGGCACGTTCGCGGTGCCCTGGCTTGCGATCGTGATCGCCTGATCCGTGTAGTCCCACTTGCGATAGAGCTCGCCGAGCGCGACGTACGGACCCCACTCGCGCGGGTTCGCCTTGATCGCCTCGCTGAACTGCTCGGCCGCCTCTTTCGGCTTGTCGGTCGCGCGATAGATCTTGCCGAGGTAGTAGTGCGCGCGCCACAGGCCGCCGTTGAGCTTGACCGCTTCCTGCAGCGCCTGGCTCGCCTTCTCGAAGCTCACACCCGACAGATCCGGATCGATCTCCTCGGGCTTCTTGTTCGCCTTCTTCGCCTGCTCGTCGCGCGCGTTGGCGACCGCCTTTTCGTACAGCGCGATGCCGTACCACATCTGGTACATCGGCTGCTCGGGCGCGAGCTCGACGGTGTGCTGCAACGCATCCGCCGCCTTGTCGAAGTCTTTCTTCTCGATGTTCGCGAGGCCCATGCCGTACCAGGCGAGGTGGTTCTCGCGATACCGCTCGACGGCCTTCTGATACTCGTTGAGCGCCGTCTCGATCTGCTTCTGACCGAGCGCCTTGTTGCCGGCGTTGAGCGCGTTCGTCGACTCGTTCTTCGCCTGGTTTGGACAACCGGCGAGCGCGAGCACGAGGGATGACGTCAGCAGAGCCCCGAGCAGCTTCATGCCGTGAACGGTAGCCGCAGTGCCGTTCCGCCTCAAGCTCTTCGCAAAGAGAAGCACTGACCTGCGCCGCTCCCCACGCACCGCAGATCCCAGGCCGTTTCTCGGGCGGCGCGAGCTCCAGAGGATCTAGCCCCAAAGAACCCAAAGGACCCAAAGGTCAGAGCTCGTGCGCGGGCCATACGCGGGCCACACGTGCTTCAAGAGGATCCAGCCGCCAAGACCGCCAAGACCGCCAAGACCGCCAAGGTCAGAGCCCATACGCGGGCCATGCGCCGGACCGCTCGTGATCCGGAGGATCTAGCCCCAAAGAACCCAAAGAACCCAAAGGTCGGAGCACACCCGCGGGCCGTTCGCGGGCCATACGTGCTCCAGAGGATCTGGCCACCAAGAACGCCAAGAACGCCAAGGTCAGAGGTCCGTTCGCGGGCCATTCGGAGCTTCTGAGCGTGTTCTGTCCTTTGGGCGCTTTGGGTTCTTTGGGGCTCAATTTTCTGGGCTCTACGTCGACGACGAGGGGCCGAAAACGACAAAGCCGCCCGACGAGGGCGGCCTTCCGTTCAGACAGGGGCGGGCTTACTGGCCGGCCGGGCGGAACGTGAACGGGTAGTTGACCTGCACGCCACCGCCACCCTTGGGCTTCGGGAACTCGATGCCCTTGATGACGTCGGCGACGCAGTTCGCGACCTCGGGGTCGACGCCGGAGCCGGAGGCCGAGGCGACGTTGCCGTTAGGCGTGATGAAGAACTGCGTCGAGACCGTGCCCGAGAGGCCCGGCTTCGCGAGCAGCTGCTTCTCGTAGCAGTACGTGATCTTCTGGATGTTGCGCTTGATGTAGCGACGGATGATCGCCTTATCGAGGTCGCCCTGGGCGTTCGGCTGGCCGATGGAGACCGTCGGGACGGCGGCCGTGCGACCGCGCATACCACCGCGACCACCGCCGACGCCGTAGCCCGAGCCCGTGCCCGAGCCGTGACCGATCGTGCCGTAGCGGCCGGTACCGATCGTGCCCCAGCCCGTGCCACCGCCACCGGGGCCGAAGCCCGAGCGGCCGTAACCGAAGCCACCGTTCATCTCGCCGGCCTCGTTGCCGAGCAGACCGCCGTAGATGTTGGTGTCGTCG
>JAFAOG010000524.1 GCA_019237945.1 Deltaproteobacteria bacterium
GTTCGAGCTGTGGCTCGAGATCGAGCTCAGCGTGTGCGAGGCGATGGAGGCCAAGGGCACCGTGCCGGCCGGCACCGCGGCCACCATTCGCGAGCGCGCCGCCGGCAAGCTCGACCCCGCGAAGATCCTCGAGATCGAGGCGACCACGCGCCACGACGTCATCGCATTTCTGACCCACGTCGAGCAGCTCGCCGGCGAGCCCGCGCGCTGGCTGCACCTCGGCATGACGTCGAGCGATGTCCTCGATACCGCGCTCGCGATCCAGACCGGGCGCGCGCTCGAGAAGGTCGTGCAGGGAGTGATGGGCCTCGCGGCCGCGCTCGCCGAGAAGGCGCGCGAGCACGCGTTGACGCCGATGATCGGCCGCTCGCACGGCATCCACGCGGAGCCGGTGACGGCCGGGCTGACGTTCGCGCGGTGGCACGCGGAAGTCGTGCGCGCGAGCAGCCGCCTGATCCGCGCGCGGCATGCGATCGCGGTCGGCAAGATCGCCGGCGCGGTCGGCGTGTACGGAAATCTCGATCCGGAGATCGAGCGGGTCGCGCTCGGCAAGCTCGGGCTCGAGCCGGAGACCGTCGCGACGCAGATCGTCCAGCGCGATCGTCATGCGGAGGTCTTCTGCGCGCTCGCGCTGCTGGGGACCGCGATCGAGCAGATCGCACTCGGCGTGCGCCACTGGCAGCGCACCGAGGTCGGCGAGGCCGAGGAGGGGTTCGGGGCAGGGCAGAAGGGCAGCTCGGCGATGCCGCACAAGAAGAACCCGATCCTCAGCGAGAACCTCACCGGGCTCGCGCGCCTGCTGCGGTCGTACGCGCAGGCGGGGCTCGAGGACGTCGCGCTGTGGCACGAGCGCGATATCTCGCACTCGAGTGTCGAGCGCGTCGCGATGCCCGATGCGACGATCCTCGCCGACTTCATGACCGCGCGCGCGACCGGCCTCGTGAAGGGCCTCGTCATCCACGCGCGCCGCATGAAGGCGAACCTCGATCGCAGCGGCGGGCTCTACTTCTCGGAGGCCGTGCTGCTCGCGCTCGTGAAGACGGGGCTGCCGCGCCAGGAAGCGTACGTGTTCGTGCAGAAGGCCGCGCTCGCGGCGGTCGCGGAGGCCGCCTCGGTCGGCACGGTCGGCGCGCTGCCGGGCCGATTCCGCGAGCTGCTCGGTCAGGATCCCGACGTCTCCGCGCGCCTCGACGCCAAGACGCTCGACGCGTGCTTCGATCTCGACCACCACCTGCGCCACGTGCCCGAGATCCTCGAGCGCGCGCTGGGAGCCAAATGATCACCGACGCCGTCCTGCACGCGCAGCTCGCCCACACGCTCGAGGCCACGCCGTGGAAGTCGATCGGCGGGCGCACGCTGCCGCGCTACGACGGCAAGGTCCGCGACTGCTTCATCGATGGCGATCGCGGCGAGCGCACGATCGTCGTGACCGACCGGCTGAGCGCGTTCGATGCGGTCGTCGGCACGATCCCGTTCAAGGGCCAGGTGCTGAACCAGCTCGCGCAGTTCTGGTTCGACCACACCAAGCACATCGCGCCGAACCACATGCTGCGCGTGCCGGATCCGAACGTGATGGTCGCGCGCGAGTGCGATCCGCTGCCGGTCGAGCTCGTCATGCGCTCGTACCTGACGGGCGTCACGTCGACGTCGATCTGGAAGGCGTACGAAGCGGGCGCGCGGACGTTCTGCGGCCACGCGCTTCCCGAGGGCATGCGCAAGAACCAGCGCCTGCCGAAGCCGATCCTGACGCCGTCGACGAAGGCGGCGAAGGGCGACCACGACGTCAGCGTGTCGAAGGACGAGCTGCTCGCGATGGGCCGCATCGAGCCCGAGGTGTTCGACCGCGCGGCTGCGATCGCGGAGGCGCTGTTCGCCGCCGGTCAGGCGCACGCCGCGAAGCAGGGCCTGATCCTCGCCGACACGAAGTACGAGATGGGCCTCGCGAAGGACGGCACGATCGTCGTGATCGACGAGATCCATACGCCGGACTCGTCGCGCTACTGGTACGCCGACGACTACGAGGCGCGCCTCGCGAAGGCCGAAGAGCCGCGCTCGCTCGACAAGGAGTACGTGCGCCGCTGGCTCGCCGGCGAGGCGAAGTGGACGGGCGACGGCCCGCCGCCGGTGATGCCGGCCGACGTCCGCTGCGAGGCCGCGCGCCGCTACATCGCGAGCTACGAGCTGGTCACCGGCCGAACGTTCGCGCCGGACACGCGCGAGCCGGTCGCCCGCATCGCGGCCGCGCTGGGAGCCCAATGAGGGGACGCTTTCTCACTTCGCAACCCACGCTTTCGAGTGGTTTCGGCCACTTGATCGGGGACGCTTTCTCACTTCGCAACCTTCCGAGGCCGGCGTGCTGATCGTCCCCGGCCGCGCCGCGCTGTCTGCGGCCCGGCGGGCGAGCGCGCTCGCGAAGGCGAAGACCGTCGCGCCGGGCATCTCGGCGCTCGACGCGCGCTGGATCCATCTCGTCGTCACCAGCCGCCCGCTCACGGGCGAGGAGGCCGCGCAGCTCGAGCAGATGCTCAGCTACGGCCCGGCCGACGAGAAGGGCAGCCGGCTCGGCACGAAGACCGGCATGGCGTTCTGGATCGCGCCGCGCATCGGCACGACGTCGCCGTGGTCGTCGAAGGCGACCGACATCGCCCATGTCTGCGGGCTGCCCGTGATCGAGCGCATCGAGCGCGCGACCGAGTGGACGTTCGTCGGGCCCGGCGATGCGGCGGCGATCGGCGCCGTGCTCAGCGATCGCATGACGGAGAGCGTGATCGTGCGTGAGCGCGAGCTCGAGCGCGTGGTGGCGACGCCCGGCGCGCCGCGGCCGCTGCGCTTCGTCAAGCTCGGCAACGATGGCGCCGCGACGCTGCGCGCGGCGAGCCGCGAGATGGGCCTGGCACTCGCCGAGGACGAGATCGATTACCTCGTCACGCGCTACGGCGAGCTCGGCCGCGATCCGACGGACGTCGAGCTCATGATGTTTGCGCAGGCGAACAGCGAACATTGCCGCCACAAGATCTTCAATGCGGACTGGACGGTCGGCGGCGCGAAGCAGGACCGCTCGCTGTTTGCGTGGATCAAGGAGACGACGAAGGCCGCCCCGGCGGGCGTGCTCTCCGCGTACAAGGACAACGCGGCGGTCGTCGAGGGGCACGTCGCGGCGCGGCTGTGGCCCGACGAGCGCGGCATCTATCGCGCCACCATCGAGGCGAGCCACATCCTCGGCAAGGTCGAGACGCACAATCACCCGACCGCGATCTCGCCGTTCCCCGGCGCGGCGACTGGCTCGGGCGGCGAGATCCGCGACGAGGGCGCGACCGGCCGCGGCGCGAAGCCGAAGGCGGGGCTCGTCGGGTTCACGGTCTCCGACCTGCGCCTGCCGGGCGCGCTCGAGCCGTGGGAGCCGCCGGCCGCCGACGTCGATCCGCACGACGCACGCGCGTGGATCGGCAAGCCCGGCCGCATCGCGAGCGCGCTCGACATCATGATCGACGGCCCGCTCGGCGGCGCCGCATTCAACAACGAGTTCGGCCGCCCCGCGATCCTCGGCTACTTCCGCGCGTTCGAGCTCGCGGAAGGCCCGGGCGTCGCGCGCGGCTATCACAAGCCGGTGATGCTCGCCGGCGGCATCGGCGCGATCCGCGCGCAGCACGTGCAGAAGGCGAAGGTCCCCGAGGGCGCCGCGCTCGTCGTGCTCGGGGGGCCCGCGTTCCTGATCGGCCTCGGCGGCGGCGCCGCGTCGTCGCTCGCGCAGGGCGCCTCGCACGAGGACCTCGACTTCGCGAGCGTGCAGCGCGACAACGCCGAGATCGAGCGGCGCTGCCAGGAAGTGATCGACCGCTGCTGGGCACTCGGCGATCGCAACCCGATCCTGTCGATCCACGACGTCGGGGCCGGCGGCCTCTCCAACGCGCTGCCCGAGATCGTCCACGACGCCGGCCTCGGCGCACGCCTCGAGCTCCGCGACATCCCGACGGGCGAGCCCGACCTGTCGCCGCTCGAGCTGTGGTGCAACGAAGCGCAGGAGCGCTACGTGCTCGCGATCGCGGCCGAGCAACTCGCGACGTTTGCCGCGCTGTGCACGCGCGAGCGCGCGCCGTGGGCGAAGGTCGGCACCGCGAACGCCGACGGCCGCCTCGTGCTCGCCGATCGCGCCGGCGGCCCGCCTCCCGTCGACGTCCCGCTCGAGCTGATCCTCGGCAAGCCGCCGCGCATGCAGCGCCGCGCCGAGCCCGTCGAGCCGCCGCAGCGCCCGCTCGACGTCGCGGGAGCCACCGTCGCCGAGGCGCTCGACCGCGTGCTCGGCCTGCCGACCGTCGCCGACAAGACGTTCTTGATCGCGATCGGCGACCGCACGGTCGGCGGTCTCGTCTCGCGCGATCCGCTCGTCGGTCGCTATCAGGTGCCGGTCGCCGACTGCGCGCTCACGACCGCCGGCTTCGACACCTACGCGGGCGAGGTGATGTCGATCGGCGAGCGCCCGCCGGTCGCGCTGCTCGATGCGGCCGCCGCGTCGCGCCTCGCCGTCGCGGAGGCGATCACGAACCTCGCAGGCGCGCCGATCCGGGAGCTGTCGCGCATCAAGCTGTCGTGCAACTGGATGGCCGCCGCCGGTCACCCCGGCGAGGACGCGCGCCTCTACGCCGGCGTGCGCGCCGCGAGCGAGACCGCGCAAGCGCTCGGCATCGCGATCCCCGTCGGCAAGGACTCGATGTCGATGCGCACGCAGTGGGACGGCAAGGCGGTCGTCTCGCCGGTCACGCTCGTCGTCACCGCGTTCGGCCCGTGCGACGACGTCCGCACCGCCGTCACGCCCGAGCTCCACGGGCGAGGTGACGACCGCCAGCTGCTGCTCGTCGATCTGTCGAACGGCAAGTCGCGCCTCGGCGGCAGTGCGCTCGCGCAGGTCTACGGCCAGCTCGGCGACAAGGCCCCGGACCTCGACGATCCGGCGCGCCTCAAGCGGTTCTTCCGCGGCGTGCAGGAGCTGGTCGCCGCGCACAAGCTCGCCGCCTATCACGACCGCTCCGACGGCGGCGCGATCGTCACCGCGCTCGAGATGGCGTTCGCGGGCGGCTGCGGCCTCGAGCTCGACGTCTCGACGGTCGATCCGGACCCGCTGCGCGCGCTGTTCTCCGAGGAGCTCGGCGCGATCCTCGAGGTCGCGACCGCCGACGTCGAGCACGTCCGCCAGCTGCTTGCCGGCATCGACGTCCACGCGATCGGCCGCGCGGTCCCCGGCGATCGCATCACGATCACCCACCGCGGCACGCAGCTGCTCGACGCCTCGCGCCACGACCTGCGCGCCCGCTGGTCGCACGTCACGCACCAGATCGCCCGCCTGCGCGACGACCCGTCCTGCGCCGACGAAGAGCACGCCGCGCGCATCGACCCCGCCAACCCCGGCCTCACCGCGCACCTGACGTTCGATCCGGCCGAGGACATCGCCGCGCCGTTCATCGCCCGCGGCGCTCGCCCGCGCGTCGCGATCCTCCGCGAGCAGGGAGTCAACGGCCAGATCGAGATGGCGGCCGCGTTCACGCGTGCGGGCTTCGAGGCGGTCGACGTCCACATGACGGATCTCATCAGCGGAGCCCACGACCTCGCCGACATGCGCGGCGCGATCGCGTGCGGCGGCTTCTCGTTCGGCGACGTCCTCGGCGCCGGCCGGGGCTGGGCCGCCACGTTCCGCTACAACGCACGCGCGCAGACGGCGATCC
The DNA here is from genome assembly GCA_019237945.1 of Deltaproteobacteria bacterium. Classification (GTDB taxonomy): domain Bacteria; phylum Myxococcota_A; class Polyangia; order Haliangiales; family Haliangiaceae; genus JABFXX01. Next base: position 5,718 of record JAFAOG010000524.1, read on the forward strand.
GTCGCTTCGTCGATCGCGCCGATACCTTCCTGCTCGGCGTATGCAACGGCTGCCAGGCGGTCGCCGACCTCGCGCCGGACCTCGTCCCGAACTTGCCGTGGCCGCGCTTCGTCAAGAATCGCAGCGAGCGCTTCGAGGCCCGCGTCCCGCTGCTGCGAATCGACGACTCGCCGTCGCTGTTCTTCAAGGGCATGCAGGGCGCGCGCATCCCGATCGCCTCCGCCCACGGCGAAGGCCGCGCCGAATTCGCGGGCGATGCGCTCGCCCAGCTCGAAGCCCAGCACCTCGTCGCCGCGCGCTTCGTCGACGGCACCGGCGCGCCGACCCAGCGCTACCCCGCCAATCCGAACGGCTCCCCGAACGCGATCGCCGCGATCACGACGCCCGACGGCCGCATCACGGTGATCATGCCGCACCCCGAGCGCGTCTTCCGCACGGTGCAGCTCTCCTGGCACCCGGCCGACTGGGGCGAGGACAGCCCGTGGATGCGGATGTTCCGCAACGCGCGCGTGTGGGTCGGCTAGCGATGACGAACTCGCGCTCGTCCCATCGGCGATCGCCGCAGCTCGACGCGGCGCTGGTCGTGCTCGCGATCGCCGCCGCGCTCGCCGGCTACACGTACGTGCCGGCCGATCCGGATCACGCGGGCGTCGGCATGCTCCTGATCGCGGCCGGCCTGTTCTCGGCGATCGCGTCGCTCGCGAACATCCCGTGGTTCTTCCGCGCCCGGCGCGCCCGCCTCATGACGATGCTGCTCGGGCGAACCGGCGCGCGCATGCTCTACGTCCTGATCGGCGGCGGCCTCGTCGGCGCAGGCGTGCAGCTGCTGCTCGCGACCTGATCAGGGCGGCGTGCAGGTGACCGTGGTCGCGCCGACAGGCGTGCCGCCGCGCTGCAGGCGCAGGTGCTGGCCCTCCGGGCACATCGCGGCGTCCTCGACGATCGAGAAGTCGGTGACGGCGCCGGCATCGTCGCTCGCGGTGCAGTCGGCGGGCAGGGCGATGTCGTGCGTCAGGCAGGGCGAGCCCATCATCGAGTCGATCGCGCGCGCGATCTGCGCCTCGGCGCCCGACAGGTCTTGCCGGCAGGCGGTCGCGTGAACGTTGCGTTCGAAGCGTGCCCCGAGCTCGGCGATGCGGACGGCCGGATCGGCGACCTCGGTCGAGTTGCTGAAGTCCGTGTAGGCGCACGAGTGCGTGAGCGCGGGGATCTGATGCGTCGAGCCGATCGGAGCGCGCAGCTCGATGTCGACCGGTCCTGGATCACCGGCGATCGCCGCGAACAGGACCATCCGCGGGTCTGGCTTGAGACCGTGCAAGAACGCCTCGTGGTCGGCGATGTGCGTCAGGTACTTCGAGTGCTCGTTCGAGTGACAGCCTTCCTTCTCGCCCGGCTCGTTCATCTCGTCGGGGGTCAGGCCGCCGATGTCGCACGTGATCCCGAACCGCGTGCACCGAAAGGACTGCAGCGGACCGAGATCGGCGCGCGACGGATCGACGAGGGCGTTGTGCTCGAGCGAGCAGTCGTCCTCGTCGGTGAGCACGACGACGGCGAGGTTCGCTTCGGGCCGCAGAAATCCAACGTTCGCGGGATTGTTGTCGAGCGCCTTGCGGATCGCCTCGAGGGTCTGCTCGAACCCGCAGCCGGCGGCGCCGACCGACGCGATCTGCGTGAACGCATCGGCGAGCGTGCCGGAATAGTTCGTCACGCGGCCGCCGTTCGCGGCGGGCTCGTCGTCGATGAAGCGGCCCGCGACGAGCGTGCTGCCACTCGTCTGCAGCACGCCGCCCTTACCCGACCCTGCGCACATCCCGGGGCCGGTGCCCACCGTCGGAGCGGGCTGCGCGTCGGCGACCGCCGAGGTGCCGAGGTCCGACGTCGCGACGCCGATGTGCAGGCTCGGCAACCCGTGCTCCGCGAGGACGTTGAGGAACACCGGGAAGTTCGCCTCGAGGTTCGTTTCGATGTCGAGGTTGATCGAGTCGTCGATCAAGAACAGCACATCGACACTGCGATTCTCGATCGCCGGCACGATCGCGGCCGTGACGCGCGTTTGCGGCGGCGGCGCGGGCGGCGGCGACGAGCCACAGGCAGCGAGGAGGGTCAGCGCGAGACAGCAGCGCACGATCGTCAGTGTCGCAGACTCTGCGAATCCGTCACGGCGTGCGGCACGCTACAGCAGCGACAGCAGGACGATCAGCACGCCGCCCGCGACGAGGCCGGCATGAACGCGGCGGCACGTCTCGCCCGTGCGGCGCCAGCCGGTGATCAGCACCAGCGCGGCCGCCGCGCGCTTGTTCGCGAGCAGGCCGGGGACGATCGCGACGAGCGAGCCGAGCGCGGCGATGCGGCCGGGCCAGATGTCGACGCCGCCGAGGAACGCGCGCGGCCAGATCGTGGGGAGGAGCAGCAGCTCTGCGATCACGACGAGGGCGACGGCCCAGCGCTGACCGGCGAGCAGCGCAGTCGCCGAGACAGCGAGAACGGAGGCGACCTCGGGGCCGTGCCACGACGAAGGCGCGAGCGGCAGCGCGAGCATCGCGGCGACCAGCGCGGTCGCGCCGACCCACAGGTCATCGCGGCGCCGTCGCGTGCGTGCGAGGGCATGGCGGTGCGACCGCCGTACGGCTTCACCCATTCTCGACGATTGTAATGGAGCGATGACAGTTGTCGAGTGCTTGTAATCACACAATTACAAGTGTCTGCGCGCAACTTCGCGAAAAACTGCGGGTTTTGCTGATCGCGCCGTGTCATGCTGGCGGGCATGAACATGATCTTGATCAAGCTCGCGGCCCGGCTCGTCGTGTTCACGGCGGTGTTCTGGTTCGCCGCGCGCAAGAACAAGAAGGTCGTGTTCGAGAAGCGGTGGGCGCCGCCGCTGGTCGGCCTGGTGTTCGCGGTGCTGTCGACCGCGCTGTACTGGGGCGCATCGAAGGTCCTCGGCATCGTGACGCTCGGCGCGGTCGGGTTCGTGACGCCGCTCGTGATCAACCTCGGCCTGCTGCTCGCGACGGCGGCCGTGTTCAAGTCGCGCCACTGGTTCCGCATCGACGGCGTGATCGCGACCGTGTCGATGGCGCTGTTCCTGACGCTCGCGCACGGCGCGCTGTGGCTCGCGCTGGACTACATCCCGGCGCACGCGTAGTAGGCGAGCGCATCGCAGCGCGCGCTACTCGGCGACTTCGCGCAGCTTGCGGAGCAGCTCGCGGGCCTCGTCGCAGTGGCCGGCGGCATCCTTGAGCGACTGACGGATCAGCTCGAAGCTCGCGCGCGGCAGCTGGTGTGCGAACTGCTCGAACTCGCCCTCGGCGGCCATCACCTCGATGCGCAGCGAGGACAGCAGGTCGTTGAGCGATGCCGCGGTCTCGGCCGTCATCGCCGCGATCTCGAGCGCGCGCTTCACCTTGACGCTGCCGGCCTCGGCCTGGATCGTGCGCTCGGCGGCCTCGAGGCGCGCCTTGATGCTGTCGCGCTCGATCTCCATCATCGAGAGATCGTTCTCGAGGTCCTCCATCCGGCGCGCGTTTTCCTGATTGAACTTCTGCGACCGGTAGACGCGGAGCTCGGTCTGCAGCTGCTCGACGCGGCGGCGCAGCACGCGAATCTCGGCATCGGATTCGGCCGACGACACCGACGGCGCCGGTTGCGCCGGCATCTGCGCGGAGGCGGGCGGCTGGATCGCGGCGACGTGGCCGGTCGGGCCCGACGGGGCGGCCGAGCCCATGCCCGGGTGCTGCATCATCGGCTGCGGGGCGCTGCTGCTGCCGCCGGCGGCGCCGAGCTGGTTCGTATCGACGAACCGGAGCCAGAGACTTCCGCAGCGGACCGCGTCACCGTGCTTGAACAGGTGGCTCTGGACGCGTTGCTCCTGGAAGTACACGCCGTTGGCGCTCGACAGGTCCTCGAGCACGTAGCCGCCACCTCCCCAGAAGATGCGGGCGTGATGCCGAGAGACCATCGCGTCGTCCGTGCGAATGGCGCAGTCCATGGCCCGTCCGACCCGGATCTCGGCCGAGGTCAGGTCGAGAGAACCCTCGATGCCCTGCGCATCGCGCCAGAGAAGACGTGGCACGTCCCCGAAAAGGTACGTGAATACGTTGGAACACACAAGTTTAGCGGTGCCGCCGATCAGGGGCGCATGGTAAGTCCGTGGCCATGTGCGGGGTGTTTGGAATCCACGGCCACGACGAAGCGGCCAACATCGCGTACCTGGGCATGCACGCGCTCCAGCATCGCGGGCAAGAGTCGGCGGGCCTGGTCGCCGCCGATGAGGGCAAGCTGCGGCGCCACGTCGCGATGGGCCTCGTCAGCGATGCCTTCAACCGCGATGTGCTGGCCAAGCTCCCGGGCACGACCGCGATCGGCCACGTGCGGTACTCGACCGCCGGCAGCTCCGAGCTGCGCAACGCCCAGCCGTTCTTGTTCGAGTACGCCGGCGGCAGCGTCTCGATCGCGCACAACGGCAACCTCGTCAACGCGGGCGAGCTGCGCGCCGAGCTCGAGGCGCAGGGCTCGATCTTCCAGACGTCGAGCGATACGGAAGTCATCGTCCACCTGATGGCGAAGGCGCCGCAGCCCGATATCGTCGGCAAGCTCGTGCATGCGCTCAAGCGCGTGCGCGGCGCCTACTCGCTGATCCTGCTGACCAGCGACGGCAAGATGATCGGCGTGCGCGATCCGAATGGCTTTAGGCCGCTCGTGCTCGGTCGCCTGAAAGACGCGTACGTGCTGTCGAGCGAGACCTGCTCGTTCGATCTGATCGAGGGTGACCTGCTGCGCGAGGTCGAGCCCGGCGAGATCGTCATCGTCGAGAAGGGCGGGATGACGTCGCAGAAGCTGCCCGAGATCGCGGAGCGGACGTTCTGCGTGTTCGAGCACGTGTACTTCGCGCGGCCCGACTCGCTCGTGAACGGCAAGAGCGTGTATCGCGCGCGCGAGAAGATGGGCATGAAGCTGGCGCAGGAAGCGCCGGTCGAGGCGGACGTCGTGATCCCGGTGCCGGATTCCGGCGTGCCGGCCGCGGTCGGCTACGCGAAGGAGAGCGGGATTCCGTTCGAGCTGGGCCTGATCCGCTCGCACTATGTCGGCCGCACGTTCATCGAGCCGCAGGATTCGATCCGTCACTTCGGCGTGCGCCTCAAGCTGTCGCCGGTGCGCTCGGTCGTCGATGGCAAGCGCGTCGTCGTCGTCGATGACTCGCTCGTGCGCGGCACGACCAGCCGCAAGATCGTCAAGATGCTTCGCAACGCCGGCGCGAAGGAGGTCCACCTCCGGATCAGCGCGCCGCCGACCACGCATCCTTGCTACTACGGCATCGATACGCCGACGCGCAGCGAGCTGGTCGCGGCGTCGCACACGATCGACGAGATCAACACGTACGTGACGAGCGACTCGCTCTCGTACCTGTCGCACGAAGGCATGATGCAGGCGGTCGGCAGCGCGAACGAGAAGACGGGGCAGGGCTACTGCTCGGCGTGCTTCACCGGCAAGTACCCGGTCCAGCTCGGAACCGACCAGCTTGTCACCCTGCGCCGCGCGCGGGTATAAGGCCCCTCCATGGCGATCGAAGGTACCGATGTGCGCGCGGTTCGCGCACAGCTGAAGGAGCTCTCCGCAAAGGCGGGCGAGCTCCGGAGGTTACTTTGACGTCGATCAGAAGCGCCTGAAGATCGAGGAGCTCGACTCCATCGCGGCGCGCCCGAACTTCTGGGACGACCAGAAGAAGGCGCAAGGGCTGCTCAAGAACAAGAAGGTGCTCGAGCAGATCGTCGGCGGCTGGGATGCCCAGGTGCGCGCAATCAGCGACGCCGAGGTGCTGCTCGAGCTCGCGGAGGAAGCGAGCGACGAGGACAGCGCGCGCGAGGCCGCGCAGTCGACGGTGACGATCAAGAAGCAGCTCGACGACATCGAGTTCAAGCGCATGCTGTCGGGCGAGCTCGATTCTGGCGGCGCGATCGTGCAGGTGACGGCGGGGGCGGGCGGCGTCGATGCGAGCGACTGGGCGCAGATGCTGATGCGCATGCTGATCCGCTACTGCGATCGCAAGGGCTGGAAGGTCGAGGTCGTCGAGGAGACGCCCGCCGAAGAAGCCGGGATCAAGACCGCGACGTTCACGGTCGCCGGCGACTACGCCTACGGCCTGCTCAAGGCGGAGAGCGGCGTGCACCGGCTCGTGCGCGTGTCGCCGTTCGACGCGAACGGGCGCCGTCAGACCTCGTTCGCCGCGGTCCAGGTCACGGCCGACATCGACGACGACATCGAGATCGACATCAAGGACGTCGACCTCCGCATCGACACGTATCGCGCGGGCGGCGCCGGCGGCCAGCACGTCAACAAGACCGACTCCGCGGTGCGCATCACGCACATGCCGACGGGCATCGTCGTGCAGTGCCAGAACGAGCGCAGCCAGCACGCGAACAAGGACAAGGCGTTCAAGCTGCTGCGCGCACGCCTGTACGACTTCGAGATCGCGAAACGCGAGGCGAAGGCCGCCGAGGACGCCAAGGCGCGCCTCAAGATCGAGTGGGGCTCGCAGATCCGCAGCTACGTGCTGTTCCCTTACCAGCAGGTCAACGACCACCGCACCGAGCTCAAGACCAGCGACGTCACGGGCGTGCTCGACGGCGACCTCGACGACCTGATCCGCACGTATCTGTTGAAGGCCGCGGACGAGAAGAAGAACTAGCCCACCGCTCACCCACGCGGCGACGCGCCGCAGGTAGGATGGCCCGATGGTGAGAATCGGGATTGTCGTTGCGGTGGTGCTGGCGGCTGCGTCGCCGGCGTTTGCGGTGTCGGACGAGCAACGCGAGGAGATCGTCGAGCACTTCGGCAAGACGAAGGACCTCGCGGACTTCACGTCGGGTGCGATCAACGCGGCGATCGACGACCCCGACATGAAGGCGTTCTTCGAGAGCTACGGCAAGGTCGTGACCGTCGTACAGGTCGCCGACAAGATCGCGAGCGCCAAGGACACCGAGGCGCTGCAGATCATCGGCGGCGAGCTCGGCAAGAGCGCGCTCGAGGAGATCGGCAAGCACGTCCCGGCGCTCGCCGGTGCGGCGGGCGCGGTCAACTTCGTCCAGTGGGCGAACACCGGCCTTCAGCTGTTCAAGGACTACGCGTTCGATCCGTACCTCGAGAAGACCCAGTTCGAGACGTACGTGAAGCTGCGCGGCGCGCTCGACCCGCACGACGCGGCGGCGAAGGTTCCCGGCTGGGGCTACATGCGTGAGGCGGCGCTCAAGCAGCTCGCGAAGCAGGGCTACAACATGGACCTGCTGTGGGAGAACGGCGAGAAGGGCAAGCTGTCGCCGGCGTGGGAGGCGAAGCTGCAGGAGTTCGTCGTCGCGAGCTTCGAGGCGAAGTACGAGCG
>JAFAOG010000288.1 GCA_019237945.1 Deltaproteobacteria bacterium
AAGTCGCGGACGAACTTCTCCTTGGCGTCGTCGCACGCATAGACTTCGGCAAGCGCGCGGAGCTGCGAGTTCGATCCGAAGATCAGGTCGACGCGTGTGGCGCTCCACTTCACCGCGCCGTTCGCGCGATCGCGCCCTTCGAACAGCTCCTCCGCTTCCGAGGTGCGACTCCAGGTCGTGCCCATGTCGAGGAGGTTGACGAAGAAATCGTTGGTGAGCGTCCCCGGGCGGTTCGTGAACACGCCGTGCTTCGTCTGCCCGGTGTTCGCGTCGAGCGCGCGCATGCCGCCGACCAAAACCGTCATCTCGGGAGCGGTCAGCGACATCAGCTGCGCGCGGTCGACGAGCAGCTCCTCGGCCGAGACCGAGTAGCGATCCTTCTGGTAGTTGCGGAAGCCGTCGACGATCGGCTCGAGCACGCCGAACGACTCGGCATCGGTCTGCTCGGCCGTCGCATCGCCGCGGCCCGGCGTGAACGGCACGGTGACCGCGTGGCCGGCCGCCCTGGCCGCCTGCTCGATCCCGACGCCGCCCGCGAGGACGATCACGTCGGCGAGCGAGACCTGCGTGCCGCCCGCGCGGTTGAACTCGCGCTGGATCTGCTCGAGCACCGCGAGCGTCTTCGCGAGCTGCGGCGGATCGTTGACCTCCCAGTCCTTCTGCGGGGCGAGCCGGATGCGGGCGCCGTTCGCACCGCCGCGCTTGTCGGAGCCGCGGAACGTCGACGCCGAGGCCCACGCCGTCGACACGAGCTGCGCGACCGACAGCCCGCTTGCCGCGATCTGCTTCTTGAGCGCCGCGATCGCGGTGTCATCGATCCGCGAGCCCGCCGGGATCGGGTCCTGCCAGATCAGATCCTCGCGCGGGACCTCGGGACCGAGGTAGCGGGCCTTCGGGCCCATGTCGCGGTGGGTGAGCTTGAACCACGCGCGGGCGAACGCGTCGGCGAACTCCTGCGGGTTCGCGAGGAAGCGGCGCGCGATCTTCTCGTACGCGGGATCGAAGCGCAGCGCGAGGTCGGTCGTCAGCATGCCGGGCTGGTGCTTCTTCGCGGCGTCATGCGCGTCGGGCACCGTGCCGGCGCCCTGCGTGCCCTTCGGCTTCCACTGGTGCGCACCGGCCGGGCTCTTCGTCAGCTCCCACTCGTACTCGAACAGCTGCCGCAGGAAGTCCATCGACCACTTCGTCGGCGTCGTCGTCCACGTGACCTCGAGGCCGCTCGTGATCGCATCGCCGCCGTGGCCCTTGCCGTGCGTGCTCGCCCAGCCAAAGCCTTGCGCGACGACGTCGGCCGCCTCGGGATCGAACCCGACATGCTTGCTCGGATCGCCGGCGCCGTGCGCCTTGCCGAACGTGTGACCGCCCGCGATCAACGCGACGGTCTCCTCGTCGTTCATCGCCATCCGCGCGAACGTCTCGCGGATGTCTCGTGCGGCCGCGACGGGATCCGGCTTGCCGTTCGGGCCCTCCGGGTTGACGTAGATCAGGCCCATCTGGACCGCGGCAAGCGGCTTCTCGAGATCGCGATCGCCCGAGTAGCGCTTGTCCTCGAGCCACTTCTTCTCCTGGCCCCAATAGACGTCGGCCTCGGGCTCCCAGATGTCCTCGCGGCCGCCGCCGAAGCCGAACGTCTGAAAGCCCATCGACTCGAGCGCGACGTTGCCCGCGAGGATGAACAGGTCGGCCCACGAGATCTTGCGGCCGTACTTCTGCTTGATCGGCCACAGCAGGCGGCGCGCCTTGTCGAGGTTGACGTTGTCGGGCCACGCGTTGAGCGGCGCGAACCGCTGGCTGCCCTTGCCGCCGCCGCCGCGACCGTCGCCGGTGCGATACGTGCCGGCGCTGTGCCACGCCATGCGGATGAACAGCGGGCCGTAGTGGCCGAAGTCGGCGGGCCACCACTCCTGGGAGTCCGTCATCAGCGCGTGGAGGTCGCGCTTGAGCGCGGCGAAGTCGAGTGACTTGAACTCCGCGGCGTAGTCGAACTCCGTGCCCATCGGATTTCCCGCCGGCGAGTGCTGGTGCAGCGTCTCGAGGCGCAGCGCGTTCGGCCACCACTCGCGGTTCGTCGTCCCACTTCCTGCCTGGTGCTTGAAAGGACATTTCGCTTCCGTCATGACCAAGACCCTACGCCCGCGCGCTGATATGCAAAAGGCGTTGTAGGCGATGGCGTCGATAGGGCAAACCTATCAGTGATCGGTTTATGATCGGGTCATGCGGCTCGTCGGGGTGCTGCTCGTCGTCGGAGCGTGTTACGCGCCGAGTCCGGCCCCCGGGGCACCGTGTAGCGACGACACCGGCTGTCCGTCGGAGCTGCGCTGCCTGGCGGGAACGTGCCAGCGCAGCGCGACGACGACTCCCGACGCCCCGGTCGGCTCGCACGGCGACGCGATGACGGACTCGCCGGTCGGCGGCCCGGGCGATGCCGACGGCGACGGCGTGCCCGATGCGACCGACAACTGCCCGCACGCTGCGAACGCCGATCAGGGCAACGAGGACGGCGATGCGCTCGGCGACGCGTGCGATCCGTGCCCGATCTCGACCGACAACACCGACGGCGATGGCGACGGCGTCGGCGACGCGTGCGATCCACATCCCCTGGCGGCCGGCGATCGCATTGTCGCGTTCGACGGCTTTCATCACGGCGTGCCCATGGGCTGGCAGACGATCGGCACCGTCGACGCGAGCGGCGATGACATCGTGCTCGAGGGCGTCGCGAACAATCACACCGTGCTGCTCGCGCCGGTCGACGCGACCACGAACATGACGACCTTCACGAGCGTCACGGTGATGGGGACGCACGGGACGTTCGACGCCACGTTCGCGATCGGCTCCCCGTACGACCCGCAGCAGGATCAGGGGATCTTCTGCTCGATGTACTCGCCGAGCGCGCAGAACACGGCGAACCGCGAGGTGTCGATCTTCGACACGCTGACCGGCAACGTGAAGGGCCGCCGGCTGTTCAACTGGCTCAACGGCACGCGCTACACGATGTCGTTCACGCGCGCGATGGGCACGAACTACACGTGCACGGCGGCGGGGCAGACCGGGAACGCGCCCGTCACGTCGATGCCGGCGGCGTCGAAGGTCGGCGTGTACACGTACGCGGCGACAGCGTCGGTCGGCTACGTGCTCGTTGTCGCCGGGCCGTAGCTACTCGGGCTTGAGCGTGCGATCGAGGCCGTCGGCGAGGTCCTTCAGCTCGGCGGCCGTCAGCTGCGCCTCGGGGTGTGCCATCCGGTACTTCACGGGCGGCATGTTTCCGGTGCGCACCGACAGCCCCGACGACGGGGCGAGCGCGAACTGCACCTGCCACGCGGAGAAGTTGAGGACATCGCGCGCGACCTCGACGTCGTGCTGCACGACCCACGAGAACGGCGCGACGTTCGCGTACCACGGCCACCGCGTCTCGTTGCTGTGGCAGTCGAAGCAGGCGCGCCTGGCGAGCTCGCGTGTGCGCGGCGAGTCCCACACCGGTTCCTGAACGACGCGCGGGTTCTTGTGCGTGCGGCCGTACGGGATGATCTGCATGACCGCGAAGATGCCGACGAGCCACGCGAGCGAGAGTCCGAAGATCCTGAGGAAACGCCGCACGGTGCCGTTCATAGCGCTTCGATGCGGCGGGGCAGGCACCGCGAGGTGTGCCACGTTGCCGCAGGGTCAGTCATCAAGGAGGTTCTTCGTCCAGTCGGTCGTGTCGACGAGCTCCTTCGCGGGCGTCAGCTCGGCCGGTTTCGCGACGACCTCGTCCTCGATGATCGACATCATGCGCGCGCGCTCGTCCATCACCAGCGCGTGAATCAGAGATTCTTTCGGGTTCGCGGCGCGCTCGCGGGCGACCTTGACCTCGCGGACGATCGCGGCGAGATCGCGCGACGTCGCCTTGAGCTCGTTCGCGAACATGTAGTCGGCGAGCGCCTCGCCGAACTCGGCCGCGGTCGGGTAGCGATCGTCGCGGTTCTTCGCGAGCGCCTTGCGGACGACCGCATCGAGCTCGGGCGCGACGTTCGGCGCGATCGCGGGCAGCGACGGAATGCGCGCCTCGCGCACCTTCGCGACGGTCGCGTATGGATCGTCGGCGACGAACAGCCGGCGGTTCGCGAGCAGCTCCCACGTGATGATGCCGAGCGCGAACACATCGGCGCGCGCATCGACGTCCATGCCGAGCGTGGCCTCGGGCGACAGGTACGAGAACTTCCCTTTGACGACGCCCTCGTCCGTGATCTCGAGCTGGCTGACCGCCTTCGCGAGGCCGAAGTCGACGACCTTCACCTCGCCGTTCTTCGACAGCATGATGTTCGGCGGCGACACGTCGCGGTGGACGATGTTGAGCGGCTTGCCGGTGTACGGATGATCGAGCGTGTGCGCGTAGTGCAGGCCGCGCGCGGCCTCGGCCATGATGTAGAGCGCGAGCCCGATGTCGCTGGCGCGGTGCGCGCGGTGGTACTGGACGAGCTCCTTGAGGTCGCAGCCGTCCACGAACTCCATGACGAGGAAGTACGTCCCGTCGTCGGCCTTCGACACGGCGAACACCTGCACGACGTTCGCGTGCTGCAGGAACAGCGAGAGCCGCGCCTCGTCGAGGAACATCGCGACGAACTTCTCGTTCGCGGTCAGGTGCGGCAGCACGCGCTTGATCGCGACCGCCTTCTTGTAGCCCTGGAGCGACTCGCTGATCCCGCGGAACACCTCGGCCTGACCACCGCCGCCGAGGCGATCGAGCACCGTGTACTTGTTCTGCATGCGGTAGGTCGATCATCTCACGTACAGTAGGCGGGTGGAACGTCGAGGACGCGTCCGAGTCGTTGCGAGCGGACTGGCTCGCGTCGTCGGTGTCGAGGGCAAGCTCGCGATCCGAGACCTCTCGGCATCCGGCGCGCGCCTCGTCGGCACGGTGCCGCTCGTCGAGGGCCATCGCGTCAAGCTCGAGCTCGCACTCGAAGGCGGCACGGCGACGCTCGATGCCGATGTCGTGCGCGTCGATCGCCAGCGCCACGAGGCGGCCGTCGTGTTCAAGAATGCGAGCGCGGAGACGCGCGCGTGGATCGAGCAGTGCATCGATGCTGTGATCGAGCGGGTGCGCGCTGCGGGGCCGCCGCTCGTGCTCGTGCACGGCATGACCGACGAAGCGGCCGCGGCGCTCGAGCGCGACCTCGCGAAGCTCGCGCATGCAATGCAGCGCTACGCACCGGATGCGCTGACCGAGCGTACCTGCGCTCTCGTCGTCGCCGCGGAGCTCGGCAGTGACGCCGTGCGCGACGTGCTCGCCGCCGTGCGCGAGAAGCGGCCGGAGATCCGCTACGTGCTCGTGTTCGGCGAGCAGCTCGCGTCGCTCGACCACGACGTATCGCGCGACGTCGATGCGGTGCTGCGGACACCGTGGCGAATCCGCGCGCTCGCGAAGGCGATTGGCGTCGAGTCGGCCGACAGCACGTCGGCGATGCTGCCCGCCGGCGACGACGAGTAGCACATCGTCCGATTCGGTACGCACTACCCACACGTGCGTACCTGCCTCGTGCGGCGCCATACAAACCTTTCTTGCACCGTCGAGGAGCATGGTCTGCGAATTTGGTCGAGGATGAATCGCATGACGTGGTGGGAGCACGCTGCGGCGCAGATCGAGGTCGCGGTGTTTGCGACCGATGCCCGGGGCACCGTGATGTGGTGCAACGCGTGTGCGGCGTCGATGTTCGCCTCGGAGCCGGCCGCGCTGATCGGCTCGTCGATCGCGCGCGTGATTCCCGGTGCGGACGCGCTGCTCTCGGGGCGGCGTGCGGAGCGCGTGCGGCTCGTCGGTCTGCGTGACAACGCGGTCGAGTTTCCGCTCGAGCTCGCGATCGCGCGCGGTGTCGACGGTAGCGATGTGAAGTGCTTGCTCGTCGTGCGCGACCTGGCGGAGGACGTGCAGCTCGAGCCGCCGCAGCGCAAGTCCCGTCCGACGATAGACGCGTAAGCAGCCGCACCGAGTTAACAGCCGCGCGATCTGCGGTGACATTCGAGAGATAGGCGCGTCACGTGAGATCCGTCAAGATGGGCGGAGATGTCTACGCCGCGACGCGCGGAAGCGTGGCGCCAACGGTCGTTCGCTGGCAACGCCCGCTTCGAGCTCAAGCAAGTGCTCGGTGCGGGCAGCATGGGCGTCGTCTACGAGGCGTACGACCGCGAACGCGAGATGACGGTCGCGCTCAAGGTCGTGCACGAGCTCGACGCGCATGGCCTGTATCGATTGAAGACCGAGTTCCGCGCGCGCGCCGATCTCGAACATCGCAACCTCGTGCGCCTCGGCGAGCTGTTCGAGGACGACGGCCACTGGTTCTTCACGATGGAGCTCGTCGAAGGCTGGACGTTCGTCGAGTGGGTGCGCGCGGCGGTGATCGGCGAGCCAGTGCACGAGGCGCGACGCGCGCTCGAGGCACGGTTGCGCGAGTCGGTGCGCCAGCTCGCGGCTGGTCTCGAGGTGCTGCATCGCGCGGGGATGGTGCATCGCGATCTCAAGCCGTCGAACGTGCTCGTGACGACGAAGGGTCGCGTCGTCATCCTCGACTTCGGGCTCGTCGGCAACGCGGCGCCCGGTCTACGCAGCGCCGGGCAAGATGTCGTTGGCACCGCCGCGTACATGGCGCCGGAGCAGGCGCGCACCCCCGGCGTCGGACCGGCCGCGGATCTCTATGCGCTCGGCACGATGATGTACGAGTCGCTGACCGGCGAGCTGCCGTTCGACGGTACGCCGCTCGAGATGCTGATGCGCAAGCAGGAGGAGGATCCGCCGGCGCTGCGCGGGCCGATGGGCGAGCTGTGCGCCGCGTTGCTCAGCCGCGTGCCCGACGAGCGACCGACGGCGGCGGCGGTGGCGGCGCAGCTCGCGGCGCGCGCCCAGACCGAGGAGCGCATCGCGCCGTTCATCGGCCGCGAGGTCGAGCTCGGTCTGCTCGATGAGGCGCTCGACGAGGTCGCGCGCGGCGCGGCGGTGACGATGTTCGTCGGTGGCGAGTCCGGCATCGGCAAGAGCTCGCTGGTGCGCAGCTTCCTCGGGCGCGTCGAGACGATGCGGCGCGGGACGCTGATCCTGTCGGGCCGCTGCTACGAGCGCGAGAGCGTGCCGTTCAAGGGGATCGACGGCATCGTCGATTCGCTCGCGCACGAGCTGCTGCGGCGCCACCCGGTCGATGTCGCGCTGCTGCTGACCGAGGAGGTCGAGGCGCTCGCGCGCGTGTTCCCCGTGCTGCGCCGCGTGCCCGCGATCGCGCGCATGCGCGTCAACCGCACCGCATCGCCCGTCGAGCTGCGTTCGCGCGCGTTCCGCGGGCTGCGCTCGTTGATCGCGGCGCTCGCGGCGACCGCGCCGGTCGTGATCTCGATCGACGACCTCCAGTGGGCCGATACCGACTCGCTCGCACTGCTGCGTGAAGTCGTGCACCCGCCGCAGGCTCCGAATGTGCTCGTGATCTGCACGTGGCGCCGTGACGGCGGCCCGCGCCCCGATCTGCCGGGCGACGTGCGGACGATCGAGCTCGAGCCGCTGTCGGCCGACGAGGGCCGCCGCCTGATCTCGATCCTCGCGCCGAGCCTGCAGGACGAGGCCGATGCGCTCGTCGGCGAGACCGGCGGCCACCCGATGTTCCTCCAGGAGCTCGCGCGCCACGTCAGCGGCATGCGCACGACCTCGACGCGGTTCGACGATGCACTGTGGGCGCGCGTGCTGCGCATGGAGCACGGAGCGCGCCGCGTGCTCGAGCTGGTCGCGGTCGCGGGCGCACCGGTGCCGCAAGGCCTCGTCGGTCAGGCGCTCAAGCTCGAGGCCCCGACGCTGACGAAGCTGCTCGGCAACCTGCGCGGCAGCTCGCTCGTGCGCACGACCGGCACGCGCGCGATGGATCTCGTCGAGCCGTATCACGACCGCGTGCGCGAGGCGATCGCAGCGCGCGTGCCCGAGCCTCGCCGCCGTCGCTACCACGAGCGTCTCGCGAACGTGCTGCTCGCGAGCAAGCACGGCGACCTCGATCCGCTCGCCGCGATCCGGCACCTCGAGGCGGCCGGCGCGGTGCAACACGCCGCCGAGCTCGCGATGCAGGCCGCGCCGCGCGCCGAGACCCAGCTCGCATTCGAGCTCGCGGCCGCGCTGTGGGACGCGGCGCTGCGCCTCGGCACGCACGGCGACGACGAGCGACGCGCCGTGCTGATGCGCCGCGCGGAGGCGCTGAGCCACGCCGGGCGCGGTCCCGACTCCGCGAAGGCATTCCTCGCGGCCGCCGAAGGCGCGAGCGCGGAGACGGGCTTCCAGTGCCGCCGGCGCGCGGCGCACGAGCTGCTCGTCAGCGGCCACATCCACGAAGGCCTCGCGATCACGCGCCAGGTGCTCGCGGAGCTCGGCGAGCATCTGCCGCCGACGACCGCCGCGGCGAAGCGCTCGCTGATCTGGGCGTGGTGCAAGCTCGCCGTGCGCGGTACGAAGTTCGAGGACAAGCCGACGGTCGCGCGCGATGCCCTCGACGAGCTGCGCCTCGACATGATGCGCAGCGCATCGATCGGTCTGTCGATGGTCGATCTCGTGCCGAGCGCCGCGTTCCAGGCGCGCTCCGTGCTGCTCGCGTTGAAGATGGGCGACCGCCGGCGCATCGCGTATGCGCTCGCGTTCCACGCGATGTTCGTCGCGTCGCGCGGCGTACGGATCCCGCAGGCCAAGGCGCTGCTCGAGCAGGCGAGCGGCATCGCCGCCGAGCTGCAGAGCGACTTCCTGCTCGCGTGGGCGCGCGCCGGCTTCGGGATCACCGAGTTCTTCGCCGGCCATCACGTCGAGGCGCTCGAGATCCTCCTCGACGCCGAGCGCCGCCTGCGCGAGGGCTCGATCGGCAACTACGCCGAGGTCAACCACCTCCGGAACTTCGTGCTGTTCATCCTGCGCCGGCTCGGTGCGTACGGCGAGCTGCGCGATCGCCTCGGCGCGTACACGCGCGACGCGCGCCTCCGCGGCGACCGCTACGCGGCCACGTCGCACACGTGGTCGTCGAACATCGTGTGGCTCGCCGCCGACGACGTCAGCCGCGCGAAGTACGACCTCGAGTCGGTCACGTGGTCGGATCCCGCCGACGGCCTGCACCTCCAGCACTGGTTCCTGATGCGCTCGGGCGCCGAGATCGCGCTGTATCAGGACGCGATCGCCGACATCGACGCGCTCGACGCCAAGCTCCGCCCGTTCCTCGGGCCCGCGTTCGCGCACGTCGAGGCCGTCGCGACCGAGACGAGCTACCTGCTCGCGCGGTTCGCGATCCGTCGCGGTGATGCGGCGGCCGCGCGACGCACGATCAAGCCGCTCGCGGCCACGAAGGCGCCCTACATCCGCGTGTTCGTGCGGCTGATCGACGCCGCGATCGCCGTGCTCGAACGTCGCCCGGACCTCGCGCGCGATCATCTCGCGGGCGCGGCCAGCGACGCCGACACGTGCAAGATGGCGAGCATCGGCGCGCTCGCTCGCCTTCGCGCAGCCCAGCTCGCCGGCGACGCGTCCTCGCTCGCGGTGGCCCGCGAAGTGCTCGCGCGCTGCGAGGTCGTCGATATCGACCGGTTCGCCCGCGTGTTCGCGACGTGGCCCGCGCCCGGCGCGGCTTGATCAGCGACCATCCGGCGCTCGGCTAGACGGCGGCGACGGCCTGCAGCCCGAGGCAACGCAGCAGCGCATCCATCGTCACTGGCTTGACGAGGTGATCGTGGAAGCCGGCCTCGGTCGCGCGCGCGTTCGCTTCGGGCCCGCAGTAGCCGGTGAACGCGATCAGCCTCGTCGGCAGATCGGGGCGCCGCTCCTTGAGCGCCCGCGCGACGTCGAGGCCGGTCATTCCGGGGAGGCCGATGTCGATCAGCGCCGCATCGGGCGCGTGCTCGAGGATCGTCTCGAGGCCCGACGGTCCATCGTGGGCGAGGAACACCTCGTGACCGGCCGTCTCGAGCATGTGGGCGACGAGCTCGCGCGCGTCCTCGTTGTCGTCGACGATCGCGATTCGCAGCTTGCCGCTACCGGGACCGAGGACGAGCGGCTCCATGTCGGAGGTGCGCGTGCGCGGTCGCAGCGACTCGGGAGAACCCGCGAGCGGGAGCTCGACGCGGAACGTGCTGCCGCAGCCGCGCCCGCCACTCGTGACGCTGATCGAGCCGCCGTGCAGCGCCACCAGGTGCTTCGCGAGCGCGAGGCCGAGGCCAAGCCCGCCCGAGCCATCGGAGCGGACGCGCTCCTGCACGAACATGTCGAAGATCGTGCCGACGAGGTCGGCAGGGATGCCGATACCGTTGTCCTTGACCGTGACGAACGCGCGTTCGTTCGCGACGCCGCAGTGGATCTCGACGCGCCCGTTCGGCTGGGTGTAGCGGGCGGCGTTGTTCAGGAGATTCGAGATCACCTGGACGATCCGCAGCGAGTCGACGGTCACCGCAATCGGCGTCGCCGAGATCTGCGGCACCAGCGTATGGCGGCGGTCGGCGATCCGCGGCTTGCTGGTCGTCATCGCGGTCTCGACGATCTCGCGCAGGTCGATCGTCTCGGGACGCAGCTCGATCTTGTTCGCGGTGATCCGAGAGACGTCGAGCAGATCGTCGACGAGGCGCGCGAGCAGCGTGAGCTGGCGATCGCCGATCTCGATCATGCGCGGCGCGAGCGGCGTGTCGGGCGTCTGCTTCGCGAGATCGAACAGCGCACGCAGCGGGGCGAGCGGGTTGCGGAGCTCGTGCGCGAGGATCGCGAGGAACTCGTTCTTGCGGTGGTCCGCCTCCGCGAGCTGCTCGTTGAGGTGCGCGAGCTGGAGCTTCGCGGCCGTCTCGCGCGCGAGCTGGTCGGCCTGCTGGCGCTGGCGCTCGAGCTCGAGCTCGTGCTGGACCTGCAGGCGCGCGAGCGCCTCGGTGCGCTCCTGCAGCGACAGCAGCGTCTGTGCCTTCGACTTCAGGATCGCCGCCTCGAACGGCTTGAACATGAAGTCGACCGCGCCGAGATCGTAGGCGCGCAGGATGTTCTTCGACTCGCCCTCGTGCGCGGTCAAAAAGATGATCGGCACGTGCGCCGTGCGCGGCCGCTGGCGGATGTACTGCGCGGTCTCGTAGCCGTTCATGCCCGGCATCTGGACGTCGAGCAGCACGAGCGAGTACTCCGACTCGAGCAGGTGCTTGAGCGCTTCCTCGCCGGAGCGCGCGGTGACGATCAACGCACCGAGGCCCGTCAGCGCGGCATCGGCGGCGAGCAGGTTCTCGGGGCGATCGTCGACAATCAGGATCCGATGGCGAATCCGGACCGGCCTCGTGACGAGCTCCTCGTCGTGGATGGCGAGGGGGGCGGTCGCTTCGACCGAGTCCAGCATGAGCCCCGGACACCATGACAGTTTCGTGCCATGCAGAGCGCGCGTATCTGCGTGTTTCCTCGGGCGTTCCCAGAAATGTTCTGTGTCATTCGCGCGCGCCGCGCGGCCGGGCGCAGACCGCGAGAGCCGTCTCCCGGAGGTACGCTCGCGACGTGGTGGAGATTCGACCCGCGACGGCCGACGACTACGACGCCTATGTCGGTCTGTTCGGCGAGCTCG
This sequence comes from Deltaproteobacteria bacterium, assembly GCA_019237945.1. GTDB lineage: Bacteria > Myxococcota_A > Polyangia > Haliangiales > Haliangiaceae > JABFXX01. The sequence goes on from JAFAOG010000288.1 coordinate 11,556, forward strand.
GCATTCCGGATCCGGTGCCGACGCGCGAGCGCTTCACCGTCGCGCAGGTCCCGGTGATGCGCGTCGCCACCGATGGCGGGGCGATCGTCGGTTACGTGACGTGGCGGCCGTACGGCTCGCTCGCGCATGTCGTCCAGCTTGCCGTCGATCGCGCGCGGCGCGGGCAGCGCATCGGCGAGCAGCTGCTCGAGCACGTCCGCGGTGAGGCGCGCGGCGCGGGTTGCGAGCGCTGGTACCTCAACGTCAAGCGCGGCAACGAGCCGGCGATCAAGCTCTACGAGCGCGTCGGGCTGCGCTACGAGCTCGCGGCCCACGTGATGAAGCTCGCATGGGACCGGGTACCCGGCGCGGCGGGCGTCGGGGCGCTGCCCGGTCTCGCCGGTCTCGCCGGTCTCGCCGATCCGCCCGAGGATGCCGCGATCGCGGCTCGCTTCGCGCTCCCGGTCGAGCGCCTGGCGACGTTTCGTGCGCGCGGCAGCTTCCGGCTCGTCGTGGTCCGCGAGGGCGAGTCGGTCGGGCTCGGCAACGACATCGTCGGCTTCGCGGCGTTCGACCCGGCATTCCCCGGCGCGGCCGTGTTCTGTGCCGACCGGCCGGAGCGCGCGCCCGAGCTGCTCGATGCGATGCGCGCATGGGCGGATCCGCGATTCGATTTCGTGCGCGTGACGGTCGAGGGAAACGCGCCGCTCGCCGAGGCGGTGCTCGCGATGGGCGCCGAGCTGACGTTCGAGATCCTGCGCCTGTCCTCGCCGTTGTAGGTGGCTCCGCCTTTGCTCTAGTGCCGCCGCGATGTTGTCACTGGACGAGATGCTCGAGGATCCGCTGCTCCAGATCTGGGACGCCCATCGCGTCGTAACTGCCTTGAGTCGTGCGGTGAAACGCTCCAAGCGCCCGCACGTTCAGCGCTGGTTCTTCTTCCCGCGCCCGGTGTAACGACTGTGGCGCCCGCGCTCGCCGTGCGCTTTGGCCCGCGCTACCGTGCGGAATGATCGAGCGCTGGCAGTTCGCGTCGCCACCCGGCAGGCCGCGCGATCCGCAGGTCGCCCTGTTCGTGTTCGGCAAGGGCCCGCTCTCCGGCGATGCCGAGCTGTCGATGGAGCGGTTCGGTGCCCCGTCGAAGGAGGCGCTGGCCGGTATCGGCGTGCAGACGATCGATCGCGCGCGCGATGCCGCCTGGTTCGATGCGTTTCGCAGCGGGTCGCTCCGCGCGATCGCGACGCAGGACCTCGGCCCCCAGCTCGCGGAGCTCGATGCCGCCGACCACGTGCACCTCGTGTCCGCGGCGCCGCGCGCGGCCGTCGACCTGACGTATCTGCAGGCGGCATGGGCGATCGTGCGCTGGCTCGGAGCACGCGGCGGCGGGCTCGTGCTCGACGCGATGGCGATGCAGTTCGTGCCGATCGCGCACGTGCAGGGCGCCGGTGAGCCGCTCGATGTGCGCCGCGAGGTCCGTGTCGTCTACGAGACGAATTCGACGCGCCCCGATCGCGCGCACGCGCTGCACACCCGCGGCATGAAGAAGTTCGGCGCGCCGGATCTGGTGGCGCTATGCACCGACGACGACGTGCCGCTCGTCGGCCAGGCGATCACGGAGCTCGCCGATCAGGTCGCGCGCGGCAGCGACCTCGCGACGCCGAAGCATGCGGTCGAGATTGCGCCGGGTGTCCGCTGGGTCGCCGTCGCCGACGAGCATCATCTCGGCGAGCTGCTGCAGCTCAACAACGAGGCGCGCGTCCTCGTCGACGAGAGCGGTCACGACCTGATGGGCGTGGCACGCGCACGGCACCAGAACTAGATCAGCGCGAGCGACTTCACGAGGCGTCGCGCCACCATCTCGCCATCCTTCCAGCGCGTCGCGCGCGGGCCGGTGACGAGGATGCGGTGCTCTGCGTCCGACGCGAGCTGCGCGTACCAGCTGGCGACGTCGGTCACGCTCGTCACGGCGTCGCACAGCCAGTAGGGGATGGCGTTCGCGCGCGCGCTGCGCAGCACCCACGTGCTCGTCCGCCGGCGGACCGCCGTGCGGATGTCGGGGACGACCAGCACGACGGCGGTCGCGAGGCCGAGCGTCGCGAGCAGGGCGGCGCGCTGCCCCCCGTCGCGGCAGGGCGTGAGCACGCCGGCGACGTCCTGGGGAAGTGGGCCGAGCTCGTCGCGCGCTTCGGGGCGCATGAACCCGCGCACCGGCAGCCCGGAGGCAATGGCGCCGTGGTGGGCGCCTCGTTCGACGCCGGTCTGGCCGGAGTGGAGGATCGTCACTGCACGATCGGACATGGACTACGGTGCGTACGAAGAACCTACGTATACATAATAGTTACCGCGGACGGCGTGCGCAACCCGTCAGTCGGCGCGCTCGAGCTCGGTGATCATCAGATCGACGAGGTCGCGCGTCGCCTCGACGATCCGGTCGTCCGCCCGCGAGAGTGCCCGGCGGATCGCGCCCTCGGCGGTGCCCTTCTGGCTGCGGTCGATGCGCTTGCCCTTCGCGGTCAGGTCAAAGAGCGAACGGCGGCGATCGTCGCCGTCGATCGTGCGCGCGATCATGTCATCGCGCTCGAGCCGGGAGAGGATGCCGGTCAGCGTGCTCGGGTGCATCGCGAGCGACTTCGCGAGGGCGGTCGCGCTGCAGCCCGGCGTCAGCCCGATCATGCGGATCACGATCCGCTGCGGCCCGGTGACGCCGAGATCGCGCGACATCCGGCGCGACCGCACGTTCATCGCATGCGTCAGGTCCCAGAGCCGTTGCATGAACAGCAGCGTGTCACCCGCGGACTTTCCCACGGTTAGGACGATACCTTGACGGGCGGATATCCGGGAGATATATCAAAAATATGCCGCGCAAGATCAGGCCCGAGACGCCGCTGTACGTGAAGCTTCCGAATGATGCCGTCGAGAAACTGCATCGCGCGGCCGAGGCGCTCGGCGTGGCGAAGAAGGATCTTGTCACCCAGCTCGTGAAGAAATATGTCGATCCGGACACCCAGAAGGGGCTGGCGTCCCTTGGAGGCACGATGATGGGCAGCTACTCGTTCCACCCGTACGACCCGCCCGAGGTGATGAACGCCGAGCAGGCCGGGCAGTTCCTGCAGATCGACGAGAAGAACGTCATCGAGCTCGCGGAGGCCGGCAAGCTGCCCGGCAAGAAGCTCGGGCCGGTGTGGCGGTTCTCGCGCGAGGCGCTCGTCGCGTGGCTGTCGACGCCGAGCGATCCGAAGGAGGGGAAGCGATGAAGCCGCGCGCCGAGCTGATCCCGACCGTCGTCGAGCAGACCCATCGCGGCGAGCGCGGCTGGGACCTCTACTCGCGGCTGCTCAAGGACCGGATCGTATTTCTCGGCCGCGAGATCGACGACGACCTGGCGAACGTGATCATCGCGCAGCTGCTGTTCCTCGAGGCCGAGGATCCCGACAAGGACGTGATGCTCTACATCAACTCGCCAGGCGGCGACGTGATCGCGGGCCTCTCGATCTACGACACGATGCAGCTCGTGCGGTGCAACGTCGCGACCGTGTGCACCGGGCAGGCGGCGTCGATGGCGAGCTTCCTGCTCGCGACCGGCACCAAGGGCAAGCGTCACGCGCTGCCGCACGCGCGCGTGATGATGCACCAGCCGCACGTCGGCGGCCTGCACGGCCAGAGCACCGACATCGAGATCCACGCGCGCGAGATCCTGCGCGCGCGCGACACGCTCAACGAGCTCTACGCGCTCCACACCGGGCAGCCGGTCGAGGTGATCGCGCGCGACACCGATCGCGATCGCTTCATGTCACCCGAGGAGGCCAAGGCCTACGGCGTGATCGACACGGTGCTCAGTCCTCGTCCAGCAGCGGCGGAGCCGTGACCACCGCGTCGTTGCCGGAGGCGTCGAGCCGCGCGGCGCGCGCGCGATAGTCCGCGGCGTAGTCGCGGTGGCCCTTGGCCTCCCACG
>JAFAOG010000467.1 GCA_019237945.1 Deltaproteobacteria bacterium
GGACAAGACTTCGACCGCGCCGGGGCTCGGGCCGTCGGTGATGGTGCAGCCGGCGCAGACCGCCCGCACCGCGAACGGTACGTCGCCGCCGTCGGCCGCGTCGACGATCGACGCCAAGGACGACAAGAAGCCGACCAACGGCGAGAAGCACTCGCCGTCGCAGACGATCCTCGGCGTGCCGGCAGCACCCGACGGGCCGCGCGCGCCTGCGGTGGTGGCGAAGCCCGACGACGCCGCGCCCAGCGTTGGCAAGATTCCGGGGCTCGGCGCAATTCCCGGTCTCGAGGCGCCCGCTGAGCCCGTGCCGACGAATGCGGCACCCGCGACCGCGCCGGTCCCGACGTCCGAGCCGAAGGCCGCCGACACGGCCCCCGGCATGGGCGCGCCGAAAGCGGCCGATACGCGTTCGCCAACGGCGGCCGGCACCGCGCCCGGCATGGGTGCGCCGTCCTCGGCGGCGGCGGCGGCGTCGCCGATCGTGCCCGCGCCGCCCGTCGTCCCGGCGCCGCCGGTGTTGCCGGCCAGCCCGACCGTCGCGGGGACGCCCGCCGCGAAGGCGAAGGAGCCGACGCCGATCCCGCGCCGCGATCCGACGCCGATGCCCGAGGCGGCCGGCGCCGTCTCGCTGCCGAACGCGCCGCGCGAGTCCAAGGACGTGCTCGCCGGCTGGGGCTGGGGCACCGACTCGCACCAGGCGATCGACGACGAAGATTTTCACGCGCCGCAGACAAACAACCGCAAGCTGATCATGTTCCTCGTCGGCGGCGGCGTGCTGTTCGCGGCGATGGTCGCGATCATCGCGTTCGGCTTCGGCGGCTCGAAGAAGAAGCATGCGCCGCCGCCCGCGGCCGCGACGACCGAGGGAAGCAACGCCGCGGTCGCGCCGCTGCCAGGCTCGGCCGACACCGGAAGCGCCGTCGTCGCGAGCACCGATCCGGGCAGCGCGATCGCCGGCAGCGCCGACGTGGGCACCGCGGTCGGCAGCGCCGCCGGCAGCGACACGACGATGGCCGCGACGACCGGCAGCGCCGCCCCCGCGATTGGCTCGGCGAACACGACCGGCTCCGCGGCCGTCGCGACGACCGGCCCGATCAATCCGTATCCCGACACGCCCGACACCACGAAGCCCGACACCACGAAGCCCGACACCGTCGCGAAGGTCGAGACGACCAAGCCGCCCAAGACCGACACGACGAAGACGACGAAGGTCGAGACGACCAAGCCGCCGAAGACCGAGACGAAGACGACGAAGGTCGAGACGACGCGGCCGCCCAGGACCGAGACGCCGAAGACCGATACGACGAAGACGAAGACGACGAAGCCGCCCAAGACGGACGTCGCGAAGACGACGAAGCCCGACAAGGCCGAGGCGACGGCCGCGGCGGAGGCCGCGTACAAGCAGGGCATCATGCAGTTCGCGCGCGGTGACACGACCGGCTCGCTCGCGAGCCTGCGGACGTCGCTCGCGGCGAACCCGAGCTACGCGCCGACGTGGCGCGGTCTCGGCCTCGTGTTCGAGAAGCTCGGCGAAAAAGATCAGGCGCGCGCTGCGTTCAAGCGGTACTTGCAGCTCGCGCCGAGCGCCGGTGATGCGGAACAGATCCGCGGCCGGATGGAGCGCCTATGAAACGCATCCTTGGCCTATCGATCCTGTGCGCGGCGTCGCTCGCGAGCGCCGATCCGAAGCACACGCTGGTGCTCAAGCCCGATGGCAACGCGAGCGCCGACGCGAAGAGCAAGGTCGACGTCCAGGTGTACAAGCTCGCCAAGTCGATCGGCGGCAACGTCGAAGCGGGCGAGATCTCGTTCACCGATGCGACGGCCGCGGTCGGCTGCAACGCGACCGAGTCGTCGTGCAAGGACGAGGTGCTCGCGACGCTCGGCGTCGACGAGGTCGTCGTCACGACAGTCAACAACGCGCCCGGCGGCGGCCTGTCGATCACGGTGCGTCGCGTCCCCAAGACCGGGATGCCCAAGGAGCAGACGACGACGATCCCCGGCGGCCAGGCGCCCGACGCCAAGCTCAACGCCGAGATCGGCCCGATGTTCGGCGCTACGCAATCGGCGCCACCTCCCCCGACGACGACCACGCCGCCCCCGCCAACGACCACCGAGCCGCCACCGCCCCCGGTGACGACGACGACGACGCCCACGACGACCACGACCCCGCCCGCTCCGGTCACGACCGCGCAGGTCGAGCCGACCGTCACCGCGGCGCCGAACGGCCAGGTCACGCCGCCCGCCGAGGGCCACAGCGACCATCGCCGCCTCGAGCTGACCGGCATGGCGGTAGGTGGTGGTCTGGTGCTGCTGTCGTTCGTGATGTGGGCAGAGGCGAGCAGCACGCAGAGCGACATCGATAACGCCCCGACGCGCACCGCCACCGATCTCAAGAACCTGAAGGATCTGGAGAGCCAGGGCGACACGTACGCCGGCCTCGGCAACGTGGCGTTCATCGGCGGCATCGGTCTCGCCGCGGTGAGCACGTACTTCTGGTGGCGCGACCGTCGCGTAGATCACGGACAGCAGGCACGCATTGCCCCTACCGTCTTCGATCATGGAGCGGGCGTGACGCTCAGCTTCGGAGGTGGCCTGTGAAGCATCTGGTCATTGCGCTCGTTCTGCTCGCCAGCTGCTCGATCCAGCATCGCAGCGACGGCTTCGCGTGCACGAAGCAATCCGATTGCAACAACGGACGCACCTGCACCGATGGCTTCTGCGTGCTGCCGGGCGGCGGTGGGGTCGATGCACCGGGCTCGCACGTCGACGCGCCGGGCACGCATGCCGATGCCGCGACCTGTCCTGCGGGCTGCAGCACGTGCAACGTCACCCAGCACACCTGCACGATCGATTGCCGCTCGTCGAACTGCAACGGCGCGGTCGCCTGCCCCGCCGGCTACAAGTGCGATATCATGTGCGATTCCGACAACTCGTGCCGCAACGGCGTCGATTGCACGGCCGCACTGTCGTGCAACATCACGTGCTCGGGCGGGAGCAGCTGCCGCACCGTGCAGTGTGGCCTCGGTCCGTGTGATGTCGCGTGCTCGGGCAATAGCAGCTGCCGCGGCGTCGCGTGCGGTAACTCGTGCGCGTGCGACGTGACGTGCACCGGCAACCAGAGCTGCCTCGATACGATCCAGTGCACGTCGCTGGCGTGCAAGAGCGGTCTCGGCTGCACGAGCGTGCCGACGGTCTGTCACAGCTGTCCCTGATCTCACTGTCGTCGCACGGACGTTCGCATACCCCCTGGGGCACAATTGCCCATGGGCGTCGTGCGTGTCCTGATCGTCGACGACAACGAAGACGACGCCGAGCTGATACTCCGCGAGCTGCGCCGCCACGGGATCGAGCCCAGCTGGAAACACGCGACGAACGCGGACGAGCTGCGCGCGCTGCTGACCGAGCCGTGGGACGTCGTCCTGTCGGACTGGTCGATGCCGCGTTTCGACGGGCTCGCCGCCTTCCGCATCGTCCGCGAGGTCGACGCCGACGTTCCGTTCATCATCTCCTCGGGCACGATCGACGAGGAGATCGCGGTCACTGCGCTCAAGGCCGGTGTCCACGACTTCGTCAACAAGAACAAGCTGACGCGTCTCGTGCCCGCGATCCAGCGCGAGATGCGCGAGGCCGAGGTCCGCCGCACGCGCAAGAAAACCGAGGCCGAGGTCGCCCGGCAGCGCGAGCTCGTACAGCGCAGCGAGGATCGCTATCGCGCGATGTTCGACTCGAGCCCGCTGCCGATGTGGACCTACGATCGCGAGACCTTGCGGTTTGTCGCGGTCAACGACGCCGCGGTCCGACATTACGGGTACACGCGCGACGAGCTCCTCGGGATGACGCTAGCGGACATTCGTCCTGCGGCCGACCTCGAAGCACTGCGGCAGGACGTCGAGCGATCTCGCGGGATCTCGGCACACCAGGTCTGGCGCCACCGCAAGAAGGACGGCTCGCTGATCGCTGTCGAGGTCACCGCGAACGATATCGTCATCGATGGGCGACCGCTCCGGCTCGCGCTGATCAATGACGTGACCGAACGCGAACGCCCGATGCAACGCCCCCTCAGTCTGTGGATCGCGCTCGGGGCGCTCGTCGCGGCGGCTCTGCTGTCGGTCATCGGCACGAACCGTCTGGTGCGCGCGATGGATCGGTTCGATCACACGCACCGACTGATCGAAGGGCTCGATGCGGTGGACCGCGGATATCACGAGTCGAACGCCGGGCTCACGCGCAGCGGCCTCGAAGCAGTTCGCGGCGAGTTCCCGCATGATCTCACCCCCGACGACTCGGCTCAACTCGCGCACGTCGACGAGCTGAGCGCTGCGCTCGAACAACGCTCGGGTCCCGACGTCGAGCGAGTGATCGGCCTCATCCGCGACCACGCGACGGGCCGCCTCGAGGAGGAGCGCAACCGGATCGCCGCTCAGGTGATGTTCGAACGCATCGCGCAGCTCGTCGCCACGCTGGGCAGCGTTGTGATCCTGTGGCTCGTGTTCTCGCGGCTGCTCCGCGAGGCTCGGCTGCGGCGCGTCGCGGAGGACCTGGCGCGCCAGAACGAGGAGGCGATCGCGACGATGTTGCACAGCATCGGCGACGGCGTGATCGCGACCGACGTCGAGGGGCGCGTCATCCGGGTCAACCGGGTTGCGGAGCAGCTGACGGGATGGACGACCTCCGAAGCGCTCGGACGACCATTCGAAGACGTTCTGCAGCTCACCGAGGACTCGGTCTTGGTCTCGCGATCGGGCGCCGCGACGCCGGTCGCTCACAGCGAAGCGCCGATCCTCGACGCACACAACGAGGTCGCCGGGTCGATCGTCGTGTTCCACGACGCATCGGTCGAGCGCCGCCACGCCGAGACAATGCGCACGCTCAACGAGGATCTCGAGCGGCGAGTCGTCGAGCGCACGGAGGCACTGCGCAAGACCGAGGAGCAGCTGCGTCAGTCGCAGAAGATCGAGGCAATCGGCCGGCTTGCCGGCGGCATCGCGCACGACTTCAACAACCTGCTCACCGTGATCATCAGCTTCAGCGACCTGATGATCGAGGACGCAGCGAGCGGCGCCCTTCCGGCGCACGTCGTCGCAGACCTCGACGAGATCAAGAAGGCAGGCCTGCGCGCCGCCGACCTGACGCGCCAGCTGCTTGCATTCAGCCGCCAGCAGGTGCTCGAACCGAAGGTCACCGATCTCAACGACATCGTCGCGGGTATGGAGAAGCTGCTGCGACGGGTGATCGGCGCCGACATCACACTGCGAACCGTCAAATCGACCGATTCCGCGAAGGCGTTCGTCGATCCGGGACAGATGGAGCAGGTCCTCATGAACCTGGTCGTCAACGCGCGCGATGCGATGCCGCGCGGCGGCAAGCTGACGATCGAGGTGTCTCGTGTCGAGCTCGACGAGACGTTCACCGCATCACACCACGGCCTCTCGCCAGGTAGCTACGTGCAGCTCGCTGTGACCGACACCGGGTCCGGAATGTCGAAGGAAGTCCAGTCGCAGATCTTCGAGCCGTTCTTTACGACGAAGGAGAAGGGCAAGGGTACGGGGCTCGGTCTGTCGACCGTGTTCGGCATCGTGCGCCAGAGCGGCGGAACGATCTGGGTCTATAGCGAGGTCGGCACCGGGACGACGTTCAAGATCTACCTTCCCCTCACCCACGAGGCCAGGGCGCAGCCGGAGGTTGCGATGCCTGCGAAGCGGTTCCGCGGCTCCGAGACGATCCTGCTCGTCGAGGACGAGCCGCAGGTTCGCGCGGTAGCACGCGGCATCTTGACGCGCGCTGGCTACACCGTGCTCGAGGCCGAGAACGGCCCCACGGCGCTGGCCCTGTGCGAGCAGGCGAAGCAGGCGATCGAGCTGGTGCTGACCGATGTCGTGATGCCGGGGATGAGTGGTCGCGAGCTCGTCGAACGTCTCCTCAAGATCCGCCCCGATGCGAAGATCCTGTTCATGTCGGGCTACACGGACGACACCGTCGTCCATCACGGCGTGCTCGATCAGGGCATCGCGTATCTGCAGAAACCGCTCACCCCCGACGCGTTGACCAGGAAGGTCCGCGAGGTCCTCGACGGCAAGGCCTAGCGGTACGTCGACGAATTGAACCACCACTCGCACTGCACGCCGAGGAAGTACTGCCAGGCCTGGCGGTGGCGTGGATCGTCGGGGACGTAGTCGTCGAGCGCGGCCTGGTTGAGGTGCGCGGCGCGCAGCACGAGGCGCAGCTGCGGGCGGTCGTACGCCGACGGGCCGACCGGCGAGTAGACGATCATCGGCGCGACCTGGAACGCAGCCGGATCCTCCGCGCGCAGCGTGATCGCGTTGAGGCCCTGCGGGAAGCGCGCCTGATACGAGACGTCGGCGCCGGCGAACCAGTCGCGTGCGAAGCGGCCGAGCGGGCGCGCGTCGATCGCGTACTCCCAGCCGTTGTTCGGATCCTGGCTGTCGCCCGTCGCATCGATGAAGCGCCGCGACAGCGCGCCGATCATCATGTTGCCGTACGCGGCGTCCCAGTTGCCGGCGAGCCCGAACGTCAGCTCGTTCGCCTTGTTCGTCTTGAGGTCGGGACCGAACGTCGTCGGCGGCGCGAGCTCGTCGAACGAGGCGAGGCCGCTCGCGTAGCGCGCGTACAGGTTGAGGTGGCGGCGATAGCCGTGCTTGCCGTTCTCGAGATCGAACGCCGAGAGCTCCGCGCCGATCAGGATGCCACTGTCGGCGGGCAGCTTCTCGAACGTGCCGTCGTCGCGCTTGAACGTGCCGGCGCCGAGCTCGTGCAGCTCGCCATGCACCTTCGCCTTGAGGCCCCAGCCAAGGCCCGCCGGCGACGTCACGTACGCCGCGCTCGCGCTCGCGATCAGGCGCTGGCGGTTGAGCTGGACGACCGTCGTCGCGCCCTGCACCGGGTTGGCGACCTCGATCTGCTGGAACTGGAACGGATGCTGGAGGCGGTTCTCGCCGCCGTGCACCGCGACCTCGACGAAGTGCGGCTTGTCGGCGGGCTGCTCGCGCAGGTCCTTGTGCCACAGCGCGCCGCCGCCCACGGTGTTGATGTCGTCGAGCGGCCAGTAGTCGAACAGGTAGATGTCGTCGCCGCGGTACATGCGCGAGCCGACCCACGCGCTCCACTCGGGAGACATCACCGCCTCGACGAACATGTTGCGAAGCGCCGGCTGCGCGTCGAACTGGCCGGTCTCGTGAAACAGCGTGCCGTCGAACGCGAGCGTGACGAGCGGGCGGATCTTGACGCCGTGCTCGGTGATGAACCCGTAGCTCGTCTCGAGCTCGAGGTAGCTCGGCTCGACGATGCGCGGCGCGTGCGCGACGATCTTGATCGCCTCGGGCTTGCCGCCGCGCAGGTCGGTGCCCGCGATCACGCGCCCGTAGGAGCCGAAGCGAAAGCCTTCGTCGGGATTGTGATGCGTGCGCTCGAGGCGCTCGGCCGCGAGCTCGGCCTCCGTCTTGTCCGCGGGGCCTTCGACCGCCGGCGGATTCGTCGGCTGCTGCGTGCCGCCATCAGCGCCCGCCATGCCGGTGCCCGCGGTGCCCGCGCCGCCGGTCGTCGGCTCGACCGCCGATCCGGATCCCGCGGCGGACCCGGCATCAGAGCCGGCGCCTTCGGGCTGGGCCCACGCGGCACGAGCCATCAGCGCGAGGGCGAAGGCGAAGGCGACGTACCGCATTGGGGCCGTCAGCCGAGCACGAAGCGTGCCCGAGTCGCAACGTGTGAAGTCGGCGATCTATGCGCGGCGCCAGTCGATTCGCGTTGCAGAAGGCAACTCGCCACGCGCCAAAGTCATCGCGCCTGAATGACGCGAGCGCGCGTCACCGCCGGCTAGTGCGCCGACTTGACGTGCTTGCGGTGCTTGGCCTTGCGGGCCTTCTTCGCGTGGTGCTTCTTGTGGTGCTTCGCCTTCGCCGCCGGAGCGGGCGTCGCCGCCTCCGCCGCCGGCGTAGGAGCCGGAGCCGGGGTCTCGGCCAGACTGACGCCCGCGAGCACGCACACCACGAACAAAGAACGAACCACCGCGCGGATCATGATCGACACCGATACAGCATCCGCGATCGGTGGGCAAGTCGTCGCCGGGCGTTGCCGATCGCAACGAGCGTCTGCCGCGCGCCGGGGCAACTGTCGAATGTGCTGGACGGCCGCCGTGGCATGCGGCTTGATGCGCGCTCACCCGCCGTATGCGCCTCGCCGTTGTCGTCACGCTGCTCGTCCTCGCGGGCTGTCCCTCGTCGAAGAATCCGTCGACGACCCACGACGGCGACGCCGGGATCGACGCCGGCAGCAACGCGCCGAGTTGCCCGATCGTCCCGACCTGCACCGAGAGCTTTCACTACGCGGGGCCAGCTGCCTCGGTGTCGCTGCGCGGGGACTTCGCAGCCGATGGCTGGACGACGGGCGTCGCGATGCAGCAGAGCGGGTCGGGCTGGGACGCGACGATCCCGGCCAACGACCAGCAGGTGATCGTCTACAAATTCGTCGTCGACGGCGCTTGGGTCGCCGATCCTGAGAACACGCGGCGCAGCCCCGACGGCTACGGCGCGTTCAACTCGGTCGTGCGCGTCGACTGCAGCCACTGCCCGCCGCGCGCCGCGATCGACTGGCACGACGCGATCATGTACTTCGTCATGATCGATCGCTTCGCCGACGGCGATCCGAGCAACAACGCGCCGGTCGCGGGCGTCGAGTACCCCGGCCAGTACCAGGGCGGCGACTTCAAAGGCCTCCAGCAGAAGATCGAAGACGGCTACTTCGATCAGCTCGGCATCAACACGCTCTGGATCACCTCGCCACTCGACAACGCCGACAACGCGAACCCCGGCGCCGACGGCCACGAGTACAGCGGCTATCACGGCTACTGGCCCAAGGACCTCTCGAGCGCCGAGTCGAAATTCGGCAGCGAGGACGACCTCCGCGCGATGGTCGCGGCCGCCCACAAGCACGGAATCCAGGTCCTGATCGACTACGTGATGAACCACGTGCACGACACGTCGCCGATCTACGCGCAGCATCGCGACTGGTTCTGGCCGAACGACAACGGCCACGGCGGCAACTGCATCTGCGGCGCGGGCTGCAGCTGGGACACCGACCGCGTCCGCTGCTGGTTCGACAGCTTCCTGCCCGACTTCAACTTCCAGGTCGACGACGCACGCCGCTACTCGGTCGACAACGCCGTCTCGTGGGCCAAGCGCATCGGCATCGACGGCTTCCGTCTCGACGCGGTCAAGCACATCGAGACCAGCTGGCTGACCGACCTGCGCGCGCGCATCGATCCGGAGGTTGGCTGGAACCAGCACTTCTACATGGTCGGCGAGACGTTCGACGGCAACCGCGATCTCATCAAGTCGTACGTCAACCCGGGCACGATGCTCGACGGCCAGTTCGACTTCCCGCTGCGCGGCCAGGTCCTCGGAACGCTGCTCCATCGCACGGGCGTGATGCAGGACCTCGTCGGCTTCCTCGACACGAACGATGGGTATTACGGGCAGGGAGCGGTGATGTCGACGTTCCTCGGCAACCACGACGTCCCGCGCGCGATCGAGCACGCACTCGACACGCCGATGTTCGACCCGTGGGACGGCGGCAAGTCGGCCGCGTGGACCGGCCAGCCATCGCTCCCGACGAGCGCGAACCCGTTCCAGCGCCTGCAGGTCGCCTACACGCTGCTGTTCACGACGCCGGGCATCCCGATGATCTACTACGGCGACGAAATCGGCATGCCAGGCGCGGGCGATCCCGACAACCGCCGCTTCATGCAATGGGACGCGTACACGCAGAACCAGACCTGGCTGCGCGATCAGCTCTCCGCGCTCGCAAAGATCCGCGCCGCGCACCCGTCCACGCGACGCGGCACGCGCACGACGATCGGCGTCGCGAATGACGTCTTCGTCTACAAGATGGCGACGTCGGGCGATGCGATCTACGTCGCGCTCAACCGCGGCGATACCGACCAGCCCGCCGTCAACCTCGCGTCGGGTACGTACAAAGATCTGGTGACGGGCGAGCTCCGAACCGTCCCGCTCACGATCCCCGCGCGCACGGGCCTCGTGCTGGTCGCCCAGTAACGCAGCGCTTGCGCGATTGTCGTGCGCCATCCGCGCACATGCGTGGCGCGCGCCTTGCTCCACCTGTGCGCGGAGGTCGCAAAATGGAGCTCGACATCCAACGGTGCCGCATCTACGCGGCGGATGGACATCTACAAGCAACCCGGACGCACCAGGTCGCGCACCGCGCCCTCCTCCGCACTCGGACGATTGCCGACACGATCCCGGTCACCGAGATCATGGCCCACGACGTCGTCTGCGCGCGCACGGATCTCAACGTCGACGCCCTGACCGACCTACTCGTCCGCAATCACATCGGCTGCATCCCGATCGTCGACGACCGCGGCCAGCCGATCGGCATCGTCACCAAGCTCGACATCCTCGAGCGCAAACCGAACGCCATCTCCGCGGGCCACATCATGATGCCGCTCGCGATCACCCTCAACCAGCACGCAACGATCGCCCACGCGGCCGCCGTCATGTCGGTCGAGGGCTTCCACCACGTGATGGTTGTCGCAACCGACCACACGCTCCTCGGCGTCGTCTCGACGATGGACATCGCCCGATGGCTCGCGCGCAACGACGGCTTCATGTCGGACTGACGACGTGCTATCGCAAGGGCATGCGGCTCGCCGCGCTGTTCATCGCCCTCCTCGCCTGTCACTCCGACCCCCAACCGATCCACCCCAAACCGGGTGACCTCCCGCCGCTGCCCCCAGCCTCGGGAACCCCGATCGGCTACCTGATCGACGCGCAGGCCGACCTCAACCTGCGCCCCGACCAGCTCACCCAGCTCAAGGACATCGACACCTCGCTCGCGGCGCGAGACGCCGAGATCGACACGCAGCTCCGCCAGATCGAGCGCCCGGAAGAAGAAGAACCGCTCGAGGCCAAGGACATCAAGAACGGCAAGAAGCCGCCGCGCCACGCCTACGCGCCCGGCGCCGCCGTCCACTCGAGCGCGGACGCCCAGAAGCTCCACAAGCTGCGCGACCGCCAGGATCAAGACGCGGTCCAGAAGGCGCTCGCGCTGCTCGATGCCGCGCAGGTCGAGAAGGCGAAGTCGATCCTGGCCGACCACGACGTGCAGGTCCCGGGCGCGCCGAAGAAGAACGATGCGCCGAGTGCCGAGGACGGCCAGCCGGTGCCGGGCATGGAGCCGTAAGCGAAGCCCGCGGACCGTACCGTTTCGCGTAAGCCTCTGCGACGCCGGGCCTCGCGGTGTACTGTGCGCGCGATGCGCACGAAAACCCTGCTCCTCCTCGCCCTGGTCGCGTGCAAGAAGAACGAGCCCGCGCCCGGGCAACAGCCCGCCGTGCAGACGGCGACGGGATCCGCAACTGGCTCGGCGGCCGGCTCCGCCGACGATCCGCTCGTCGCCGAGGCGAAGAAGTTCGTCGCGGATCTCGACCCGACGCTGCGCAAGCTCGATGTCGATGCGGCGCAGGCGGAGTGGACGAACGAGACCGACATCACGAAGGAGCACGAGGCGGCGACGGCGAAGGCGGGCGAGATCGCGAGCGTGGAGACGACGAAGCTCGTGAAGGAGGCGAAGAAGTTCGACTCCGTGCTCGACAAGCTCGACCCGGCGACGCGGCGGCAGCTCGTGCTGCTGAAGTTCCAGGCGCAGCCGTCGCCCGACGATCCGAAGCAGGCCGAGGAGCTGGCGAAGGTCGGGACGGAGATGACGTCGATCTATGGCAAGGGCGTGTGCACCACGACGAACGGCAAGGAGTCGTGCAAAGACATCGAGTACTACAGCAAGCTGCTGCAGCACGAGAAGGATCCGAAGAAGCTGCTCGACGCGTGGAAGACGTGGCACGACGGCGTCGGGCACCTCGAGGCGCCACTGTTCGCGCGCTATACCGAGCTCGGCAACATCGGTGCGAAGGCGATCGGGTTTGCGGACATCTCCGCGATCTGGAAATCGAACTACGACATGCCCGCGGATCAGTTCGAAGGCGAGGTCGACAAGCTGTGGGGCCAGGTCAAGCCGCTGTACGACCAGCTGCATTGCTACGCGCGGCGTCAGCTGAACAAGAAGTACGGCGATGCGGTCGTGCCGAAGACGGGGCCGATTCCGGCGCACCTGTTCGGCAACATGTGGGGGCAGGAGTGGGGCTATCTGTATGACGACCTCGAGCCGTACAAGGGCGTCGCGAAGATCGATGTGACGCCCGTGCTCGAGAAGAGCTACGACGCGAAGAAGATGGTGCAGATGGGCGAGGCCTTCTACACGTCGCTCGGGTTCGATCCGCTGCCGGCGACGTTCTGGGAGCGCTCGATGCTGACGAAGCCGGCGGGCAAGGACGTCGTGTGTCACGCGAGTGCGTGGGACGTCGGCTTCAACAACGACCTCCGGATCAAGATGTGTATCAACTTGAACCAGGAGGACCTGCTCGTGATCCATCACGAGCTCGGTCACGATTACTACTATCACTCGTACTACAAGCTCCCGATCATCTTCCAGGCGGGCGCGAACGACGGCTTTCACGAGGCGATCGGCGACACCGTGCAGCTGTCGATGACGCCCGAGTACCTGCACGATCGCGGGCTGCTCGAGAAGGTCGAGAAGAACGACAAGGCGACGATCAACGCGCAGATGCGCGTCGCGCTCGAGAAGATCGCGTTCCTGCCGTTCGGCATCAAGGTCGACAAGTGGCGATGGGACGCGTTCAGCGGCAAGGTCAAGCCGGAGCAGTTCAACCAGCACTGGTGGGATCTGACGCTGCAGTACCAGGGCATGACGCCGCCGCTGCCGCGCGCCGCGACCGACTTCGATCCGGGCGCGAAGTTCCACGTCGCGTCGAACACGCCGTACATGCGCTACTTCCTCGCCGACGTGCTCGAGTTCCAGTTCTATCGCGCGCTGTGCAAGAAGGCCGGCTTCACCGGGCCGCTGCACGAGTGCAACTTCTACGGGAACAAGGAAGCGGGCGCCGCGTTCTGGAAGATGCTGCAGCTCGGCGCGAGCAAGCCGTGGCAGGACGCGCTCGAGGAGCTGACCGGTCAGCGCGACATGGACGCGACCGCGATCCTCGAGTACTTCGCGCCGCTGCAGAAGTGGCTCGAGGAACAGAACAAGGGCCAGCAGTGCGGCTGGTGAAGTAGCCGCGGCGGGGAACGAGTGTCCTGGCTGGACCAGTTGCCGGAAACGGCCGGCCTAGCCCGTAAGTGGTGGATCGCCCGGGCATGTCGGGGCTGAAGCGCGTGGCACATGCGCTGCACAAGGCCCCGGACAGCAATCCTCGACCGGGAGCTTTCCATGTCCACCACGCTCAAGAATTTTGGCTTCGCTTTCACCCTCGCCATCGGCGCCGTCCTCACGGGCTGCGCCGCTGACTCCCCCGCGAACCCGCCCGGTGGCAGCACCACCGGCAGCGGCGACAACACGGGCGGCGACGACGCGCCGCACGCGATGGACGCCACGGGCAAGTACAAGGTCCAGAGCACGTTCGACATCGCGTCGAACATGCCGGGCACGGTTGGCGTCGTCGTCAACGACTTCATCGCCGCGACCGACGATCCCGACGACCCGACGCACTGGGTGCTCGACCAGATCATCGCGCAGATGCCGAACGGCACGCTGAAGTCGCTGCTCTCGGGCGCCGAGCCGTTCGTCGCCGGTTACCTCAACGATCAGCTGCTCAACATCGCGCCGGACTTCGTCACCACGATCCTCGCGGTCGGCAACGACTTCGGCGACATGGCGAAGCACTTCGGCCTCAACGAGACGCTCGACGTCGCCAAGGCCGGCAACGACTACACCTCCGTCGTCACCGCGTTCGGCGTCCACTTCAACATCAACGGCAACCAGACCGACCTGAACTTCGCCGACTACCAGATCGCGAACATCGTCGACAACAACGTCGGCGTGCAGCTCGACGCGACCGGCAAGCTCAGCATCGCCGAGCACAAGATGCCGATCTCGTACGGCAAGATCCTGCGCGTCGGCCTCGACGCCGTGATCATCCCCGCGATCGATCCGAACGCGTCGAACCTCCAGCAGCTGCTCGCGAACCACATCGACTGCGCCGCCGTCGGCCAGGCGATCAACGACGCGCTCACGCAGCAGTTCGGCTTCGGCGGCGGCGCGGGCACCTGGACGAGCGCCTGCACCGCGGGCCTCAACTACGGCGCGCAGACGATCTACTCCAAGATCTCCGACATCGACTCCTCGGCCCTCGAGTTCGACCTGACGGGCACGGCGAAGGCAGTCGACACGAACCACGACTACAAGGCCGATGCGCTGCAGACCGGCAAGTGGACCGGCACGCTGAGCTACGCGGGTACGCCCGCTCCGCTCGCGGCCGCGACCTTCACCGGCGCGCGCATGTAAACGGTTCGACGAGACGGGTGGCAAGCCCGTAGCGTCGAGGATGGCTGGCCGGCCCCGGGAATGGTCCCGGGGTCGGTTTTTTTTCGGCTCCCGAAGCTGAATTGCTTTGAGGGCCAACAGTCCGCAGATCGGACTGTGAGCCCGGCCAGCGCACTAGCCATCGTGCACGTAACTGCGCAACGCCCCTGCGCCCGCCGCGCGGCACACGCCTCGCACTACGCCACCACATGACGAACCGCAGCCTCCCGCTCCTCCTCGCCGCTTGTTTGGGCGGCCTCGCTGCCTGCGCCGCCGACGCACCGCCCGCAGGCACCACCGACCCGGGTGGCTCGAACACGCCGCCGGGCGACGGCTCCGGTTCCGTCCCGCTCACCGCCGAGGGCAAGTACCAGCTCGCGTCGACGTACGACATCGCGACGAACATGCCAGGCACGGCAGGCGCCGTGATCAACGGCTTCATCTCGGCCACCGACGATCCCGACGACCCGACCCGCTACATCCTCGACCAGCTGATCAACCAGCTCCCCTCGGGCACGTTCAAGAACATCGTCCAGGGCTCCGAGTCGTTCGTCGCGGGCTACCTCAACGACCGCCTGCTTTCGGTCGCGCCCGAGTTCGTCACGCGCATCCTCGACATCGGCGACAAGTTCGGCCAGGTCGCCAAACACTTCGGCACGATCGACACCCTCGAGATCGCGGCCAACGGCACGGCGATCCACACGGTCACCGGCGTCCACTTCAAGGTCGACACCGAGGAGCTCGACTTCCTGTTCAAGGACTACGGCATCGCGGACGTCAAGGTCACCGGCGTCGCCGTCACCCTCGACGCCACGGGCAAGCTGACGATCGCGGACCACAAGGTGCCTTTGCCGTACGGTGCCCTCCTCCACCTCGCGGTCGACAACGTGATCATCCCGATGATCGATCCGGTCGCCGTCGACCTCTCCGACGTCTTCCACGACGCGGTCGACTGCACCAACGTCGGCCAGTACGTCTACGACGCGGTCGGCATCGGCTCGCCCTCCACGTATGAAGCCGCCTGCAACGCGGGCCTCTCGTTCGCCGCCAGCGCGATCTACCAGCAGATCGATCACATCGACGGCGCCGCGTTCGAGTTCGGCATCAACGGCACGGCCAAGGCGATCGACAAGAACCACGACGGCAAGGCCGACGTGATCCAGACCGGCAAGTGGGGCGGCACGCTGTCCTACGCCGGCACGCCGGCCCCGCTGGCGAACGCGACGTTCACCGGCACGCGCCTCTAAGCCTAGCTTCGCCTGCGCAGTACCCGCGCGAAGCCGCACTCACGGCGCCGCGCATTTGCTTTTCAGTCCTCACTGGCCGCTTCGAGCAGCTCTAAGACCCGGAGGTCGAAGGCATCCAGGAACGCGGCGAGCATCGCGACGTCCGCATCCTCGATCAGCCTGTTCCGCTGAAGCATGCCGTCGGGGGCGAGCGCCCATGCACGACCGAAGTGAGAGATCGCCCAGATCGCCGCAACGAGCTCGCGTGGCGGTGCATCGCGGCGTAGCAGTGGCGCGCTGGCCTCGAGCGCATCCGTGACGTCCTTGAGGATGAGCTCGTCGACGACGCCGTGATACGGACGCAGCATCGCCAAGAATGAGCCGTCGTCGGGCGAGGCGTGAAAGCGGAGAAGCCGCGTCGCCTCGTCGGGCGAAAGTGGGAGGGTCATGGATCCTCAGGCGAGCGCGGTGACGGACGATCGCGGTGCACTTGATTTCGGCAGAGTGGCGCTCCTGCTTAGCGACGATCGCGAGCGACGGCGTCGTTGAGCAGGTCGTGAAGCAGCTCGCCGTTGGGCGGATTGAGCGTGGTCGCGACGCCGCCCTTGTTGTACGCGAGGATGAATCGCCCCTTGTCGCGCGTGCTCTCCGCGGCCCGGACTCCGTCCAGCACGCAGAACAGACCGAACAACGCGTGGTGCGCGGCCATCTCCGCGATTGCACGTGCATGGGCGCGTGCGTCAGGCGGCAACGCGTTGTACCAGGCGCTCGCATTTCCGAGCGTCGCATCGGCGCCGCGCGGCACCTCGGACAGGTTCGCTACGACGTCGTTGACCGCGGACCGGTAGACGACCTCGTGCACGACATCGACAAAGTGTTGCGGCGTCATCATCCCTCCATCAGTACATGCTGCGGTCCGGCGCCGGCGCACCGGAGTGGCGTTCGAGCTCCGCGTTGAAGAAGCCGCCGATCACGAGCGTCATCGTCGAGAAGTAGAACCAGAGGACGATCACGATCACCGAGCCGAACGCGCCGTAGAAGGCTTCGTAGGAGGCGACTC
>JAFAOG010000475.1 GCA_019237945.1 Deltaproteobacteria bacterium
ACGAGTACTACGGCTACGGTGACGGCGGCGCGAGCGACAACACGCCGCGGCCCAACCGGCCGACGCAGCTCAAGCTCGACGCGGGCAAGGCCGGCGACGCCGAGGTCGGCAAGGCCGTCACCGTGCACGCGAAGGCGCCGTACAAGGGCCGCGTGCTGTGGACGGTCGAGACCGACCATCTCATCAGCGCCGAGTGGAAGGACGCGGCGAGCGGTGACCTCACGTGGAGCTTCAAGCTCGACGACTACGCGCCGAACGTCTACGTCAGCGCATTCCTCGTCAAGGATCCGCACCTCGAGAGCAAGGATGCGTTCCTGCCCGACCGCGCGTTCGGCGTGATCAACGTGGCCATCAAGCCGACCCAGTTCACACAGGCCGTGAAGCTCGACGTGCCGAAGGAGGTCCGCTCGAACAGCCCGCTGACCGTGAAGCTCGACGCGGCGGCTGGCTCGTTCGCGATGGTTGCCGTCGTCGATGAAGGCATCTTGCAGCTCACGAATTTCAAGACGCCCGATCCGCTCGCGCAGCTGTTCGGCAAGCACGGCCTCGGCGTCGAGACGTACGAGACGATCGGCTGGACGATGCTGCACAACCCGGCCGGCGCGTCGTCGAAGACCGGCGGCGGCGACGACTCGATGGCGGAGGCCGAAGGCGGCGGCGCGCTCGGCAAGGACCGCGTGCAGCCGGTGAAGCCGGTCGCGCTGTTCTCGGGCATCGTGCCGGTCGGCGCCGACGGCAAGGTCACGATCCCGTTCCAGATCCCGCAGTACCGCGGACAGGTCCGCGTCATGGCGATCACCGCGAGCGCGACGAAGATCGGCCGCGCCGAAGCCGACGTCACCGTGAAGGATCCGCTCGTCGTCGAAACGACGTTCCCGCGCTTCGTCACGCAGAACGACGAGCTCGAGATTCCCGTGTTCCTCACGAACATGTCGGGAGGCCCGCTGACCGTCGACGTCAAGCTCGACTCGAGCGTGCTCGCCCTGCCCGGCCTGACGATGCCGAAGTCGACGACGCCACCGGTCGCGTTCAACGGCAAGGACGCCGGCACGATCAAGCTCGACGACGGCCGCGCCGAGACCGTCGTGTTCAAGGCGAAGGCGACGCTCCCCGTCGGCGGCGCCCATCTGCGCGTCACCGCGCACGCGACCGGCAAGGCGGGCACGTTCGATCTCAAGGACGAGCTCGACGTCCCGTTCCTGCCCGCCGGCCCGAAGGATCACGCGATCACGAAGCTCAAGGTCGATGCGGGCACGATCGATCTGCTCGCGAAGGCGACCGCGCTCAAGGGCTGGGCACCGACGAGCGAGCAGACGACGTTCTGGCTGACGAACAACCCGTACGGCGAGGCGTTCGAAAACCTCCAGTACCTGATCCACTACCCGTACGGCTGTATCGAGCAGACCACCTCGTCGACGCGGCCGCTGCTCTACATTGGCTCGCTCGTCGAGCAGGTCGATCCCGAGCTCGCGAACATCAAGCTCGAGGACATGGTGCTCTCCGGCATCAACCGGATCCTGTCGATGGAGACGCCGTCGGGCGGCTTCGGGTACTGGCCGGGCGCGACCGAGCCGCTCGAGTGGGCGACCGCGTACGCGACGCACTTCCTGCTCGATGCGAAGAAGGCCGGCTACGCGGTCCCCGACGATCGTCTCACCGAGGTGCTCAACTGGATCGAGGGACGCGTCGCGCAGTACGAGCGCGGCGAGTATGTCGCGCACGAGAAGTGGAACCACTACGACGAGCAGTCGGAGGCGTACCTCCACTACGTGCTCGCGCGCGCCGGCAAGGGACGCAAGGCGCGCATCCTGAAGCTGATCGGCACGTTCCCCGCGAAGTCGACCGGCGAGCAGGCCGAGGACCTCTACATGCTCAAGGCCGCGCTCTATCTCGCCGGCGATCGCCGCTACGAGAAGGACCTCAAGGCTGTCGACGCATCGCCGATCGCCGAGGACCGCATCAACTCGTGGAGCTTCTACAGCGATCGCCGTCGCCGCGGCCTCCAGCTCGCGACGTTCTTCGACCTGTTCGGCAACGACGCCGCCGGTGACGTGCTCGCGCAGCGCGTCGCGGAAGGGCTCCAGGGCCAGCCGAGCTACTACTACAACACGCAGGAGATCGTGTGGGGCGTTACCGGTCTCGGCAAGTGGGTCGAGGGCATGGGTGCGAAGGGCGTCGCCGACGGCACGCTGAAGGCCGAGGGCGCCGTGATCGCGCCGCGCAAGACGAAGGCAACGTCGAACGACAAGACGTGGTCGCTGATGCGTGCGAGCGAGTACAAGTCGCTGACGCTCGACGTCCCCGCCGCCAGCGCCGGCATGTGGCTCGTCGTCAACAGCTCGGGCGTGCGCACCGGCAGCGACTACAAGGTCGGCGGCAACGGGCTGTGGGTCGCGCGCAGCTACAAGAAGCTGGACGGCACCGAGGTCGATCCCGCCGATGGCTCGCTCAAGCTCGGCGACGTCGTGTTCGTCGAGGATCAGGTCGAGAACAAGACCGGCGCCGCGA
The DNA here is from genome assembly GCA_019237945.1 of Deltaproteobacteria bacterium. Lineage (GTDB taxonomy): Bacteria > Myxococcota_A > Polyangia > Haliangiales > Haliangiaceae > JABFXX01. The sequence continues at coordinate 2,509 of JAFAOG010000475.1, forward strand.
TCCAGAACATCGCGCTCGTCGATCGGCTGCCGGCCGGCTTCGAGATCGAGAACCCGCGCCTCGGCCGCGCGACGCGCCCCGACTGGGTCAAGGACGAGGATCTGTGGGCGGTCGACTTCATGAACATGCGCGATGACCACCTCGAGGCGTTCGGCACGCTCGCGGCCGGCGACACGAAGAAGGTCGTCTACACCGTGCGCGTCGTGACGAGCGGCAAGTTCACGATCCCGCCGATCGATGCCGAGGCGATGTACGACTCGACGCTGTGGGCGCGCGACAAGGGTGGCACCGCCGTCGTGAGCGGGCCGTGGACCGGAAAGACGCTCTAGGTCCGCGGTTTCCGCGCGCGTGGCGCTGGACGAGTCGCATCGTCCTCGCCGTCAACGCGGCGCTGCTGCTGCTGCTCGCAGCGGTGTACGTCGTGCCGCTGCCGTCGCGCGCGGCCGGCTGGTCGGTCGTCGTCGAGTATCGCGACGGCACGCCGGCGTACGTGTTCCTCGCGCCCGACGACAAGTGGCGCCTGCCGGTCGATCGCGTCGACCCGGCGTACGGGCGCGCGCTCGTCGCGCTCGAGGACAAGCGGTTCTGGTCGCACCACGGCGTCGATCCGATCGCGATCGCGCGCGCGGCGTGGAGTGACCTCGTGTCGGGGCGGCGCGTGTCGGGCGGCTCGACGCTGTCGATGCAGCTCGCACGCCTCTACGAGCCGCGCCCGCGCACGATCCCATCGAAGCTGATCGACATGTTCCGCGCGGTGCAGCTCGACGTGCGCATGAGCAAGCACGAGATCCTCGACGAGTACCTCGCGCGCACGCCGTTCGGCGAGAACGTCGAGGGCGTCGAGAGCGCGGCGTGGGCGTACTTCGGGCACAGCGCGCAGCACCTGACGCCCGTCGAGATCGCGACGCTGCTCGCCGTGCCGCAGGGTCCTTCGCGGTTCGCGCCGTCGCCGGCAAATGCGGAGCGCCTGAAGACCCGGCGCGATGCGATCCTCGGCAAGCTGATCGCAGCGGGCGTGTTCAGCGATGCCGATGCGACGGCCGCGCGCGCCGATACGTCGCCGGTACCGACCGCGCTGCGCGCGATGCCCCGCGAGACCCCGCACGCCGCGTTCTACCTGCGGCTGCGCTATCCCGGCGAGGCGCGGATCCGCACGACGCTCGATCGCGGCGTCACCCAGCTCGTGACGAAGCAGGTCGCGTTGCGCGCGACGGAGCTGCGGACGAAGGGCATCTACAACGGCGCCGTCGTCGTCGCCGATCACCAGACGCGCGAGATCGTCGCGCTCGTCGGCAGCCTCGACTGGAGCGACGCGCGCCACGGCGGGCAAATCCCGATGTTCGCGCGGCCGCGCTCGCCGGGCTCGACGCTCAAGCCGCTCCTCTACGCGCTCGCGATCGATCGCGGCATCGCGCTGCCGGAGTACCTCGTGCCCGACGTCCCGTCGCAGTACGGCACCTATCGCCCGAAGAACTTCGACGGCGACTGGTCGGGGCTCGTCCGCCTGCAGGACGCGCTCGCGCGCTCGCTCAACCAGCCGTTCATCGATCTGCTGCAGCAGCTCGGTGTCGAGCCGTTCATCGCGGAGCTCCAGCGGCTCGGCGTATCGCCAGCGCGCGCGAAGCCGGGCGACTACGGGCTGTCGCTGATCGTCGGCGGCATCGAGGTCACGCCGCTCGAGCTCGCGAACATCTACGCGACGCTCGCCGAGGGCGGCCTCTACATGCCGCTGCGCCTGCTCGCGCGCGATCGCGGCACGCCACAGCCGATCTTCGGAGCCGGCGCCGCCTACCTGACGCGCCAGGCGCTGTCGCAGCGCGATCGCCCCGACTTTCCGAACCGCCGCGACGTCGCGGTGCCGCCCGACATCCACTGGAAGACGGGCACGAGCTTCGGCTTCCGCGATGCGTGGGCGGTCGGCTCGGGCCCGACGTACACGGCGGTCGTGTGGACCGGCAACGTCGACAACCGCCCGTCGACGGATCTCGTCGGCAGCGAGGCGGCCGGGCCATTGCTGTTCGACGTGCTCGAGTCCGTCGATCACACGCAGCTCGCCGAGGCGCGGCCCGACGATCTCGTCGAGGTCGAGGTCTGCGCGTACTCCGGCCACATCCCGAGCGCGGCCTGCACCGATCGCGTCAAGGTGCTCGCGCCCGTGCACGCGGTGCCGACCGCGCCGTGTCCGTATCACGTGACGTGCGACGGCAAGTCCTACACCGTGCTGCCGAGCGCGGTCACCGCGTGGCTGACCGCCCGCAATCGCGCGCTGCCCGAGACGCCGCCGTGCACGACCGAGGCGAGCCCGCCGCAGATCCTGACGCCGGTCGAAGGCCAGGTCGTCACGCTGTTGCCCGGCGTGCCGGCGAAGAACCAGGTGGTCGCGTTGTCGGCGTCGACGCGCGCGACGATGCTGACGTGGTTTGTCGACGGCGCGTTGATCGGCACCGCGCCCGCCGCCGAGCGCCTCTACTGGACGCCGACGCCCGGGAAGCACGATGTCGTCGCGGCCGACGAGGCGGGCCGCAAGACGCACCGCCTACTCGTGGTCACCCAGGCGGGAGCCAGCGCTGACCGGTCTCCGCACTGATGTGCGCGAGCTTGACGCTGTCGCCGATGTCGATCCGTCCGAACACGATCGGCAGATGAAACCGCTGCGGCCCGCACGACCCGGGGTTGAACACGGTCAGCCCCTTCTCGCTCGCGATGAACGGCACGTGCGAGTGCCCGCACACGACGAGGTTCGCGTTCGCGGCGCGCGCCTTCTTCGCGATGTCCGCGCGCAGGTGCGGGCCGTACACCGCGATGTGCGTCATGAACACGCGCAGCGGGCCGAGCTCGACGACGAGATCATCGGGCAGCTCGTGCTTGTCGATGTTGCCGCGCACCGCATGCACCGGCGCGATCTCGCGCAGCTGCTCGAGCACGGCGAGGTCGCCGATGTCGCCGGCATGCAAGATCGCCGCGGGAGCCATCGCACGCAGATGCTCGAGCGCGCCCGCGTGCGGCCGCGAGTGCGTATCGGCGACGACCCCGATGACCATGTCTGGGTTCTACCGGAACGGCCAGTGCTTGTCTCGTCGCAGTCGCCACACGAGGTACACGACGATCGCGACGTTGAGCGCGATCACGATCCCCTTCACGACGCTGCCGTTCTCGACCATCTCGTACACCTCGAGCGGGATGAACGAGGTGGTGATGATGATCGTCAGGTACTCCGCCCACACCTTGCGCATCCACAGGCCGATGCCCTCGGTCATGAACATCGCCCCGTAGACGAAGCAGCCGATGCCGAGCTCGTGCAGCTTGTGCGGGCTGACGTGCGCAACCTTCGCGAGCGCCCGGTTGATGTACTGGTTGCCCTCGTCGTGATGGAAGTTCCACGCGAGCGTGTGGATGTGGTGCGTGCCGAGCGACAGCACGCCGATGCCCGCCGCGAGCAACATGAGGGCCTTCGCGATCTTCAGCCCGCCGATGACACGCAGCATCGTGCCGCTCTGGTAGGACATTTCCCTTTCGTATAGCAACGCTCGCTCGTGTAGGCTCGCCGCGTCGTGCGCACGCTGTACCTCCTCGCCCTCGCTGCCTGCGGATCTCACTCAGCGCTGACGCACGGCGATGCCGCACACGACGCAGCGCCCGACTCGCCGCCCGACGCGGATCCCTGCGGCCTGCGCGCCGGCCCACGCGGGATGTCGCAGCGCACGATGACGGTCGCCGGCCTGACGCGCACGTACATCGTCTACCTGCCGCAAGGCGTCTCGGCGTCGACGGCGGTGCCGCTCGTGTTCGTGCATCACGGCTACACGATGGCCGCGTCCGACATGTTCGACATCACCGGCTACACGCAGCTGGCCGATCGCGAGCACATCGCGGTCGTGTTCCCCGACGGCCAGGCCGGTCCGCACTCCTCGGGTGCGCCGTGGAACGTCGGCGCGAACGTCTGTCCGTCGACGAGCGGCGCGCCACCCGATGCGATGGGCGATGACTTCGCATTCCTCGACGCGATGAAGGCCGACGTCCTCCAGGACCAGTGCATCGATCGCGCGCACATCTTCGTCACCGGCTTCTCGATGGGCGGCTACTTCTCGCATCACGTCGGCTGCAACCGCTCCGACATTCGCGCCGTCGCGCCGCACTCCGGCGGCACGCACGCGCTCGACAGCTGCCCGGTCGCGCACAAGCCGATCCTGATCCTCCACGGCGCCTCGGATCCGCTGATCCCCGACGGCTGCGACGACCCCGCCGCGACGCCCGTGCTCGGCGTGACCGCCTCCGCCACCGCATGGGCCGCGCACAACGGCTGCTCGACGATGACGCACTCGCGCACCGTGATGAACGGCACCTGCGTGACCTACGACGGCTGCCCGCCCGACGGTCAGGTCGAGCTCTGCACGTTCAACGCGATGGGCCACTGCTGGGCCGGTGGCGTCGGAAGCTCGGTGTTCGCGTGCGCGGGCTTCGAGAGCGCGACCGAGCTCACGTGGCAGTTCTTCCAGCAGTACGCTTGGTGAGCCGGATCTTCCGGCCGGACGCCGAAGTGTCGCGAGCGCGCGTGCGAATGCGCGCGGCGTCCTCCGCCCGCTCGCTCAGCGGGAGCGCTCGGGATCGAGATTCTCGTCGGTTGCCAGCGCATCGCGCCCGGCTCCGGGAGCCGGGGACGGCAGAATTTCCACGCGATCATCGAGCTGAGGCGCGGCGGACGGCGCCTTCGGCTTGCGGCTGGGCTTGAAGCGTTGTTTTCGCGGCATGGGGCGGACGCTGTGCAACGCACGTGCGACCTCCCGGTAGCCCCGGTGGCACACCCGTCGCATCGCTATCTCCCCTCGGGAACGCAGGGAGGACCACATGTCGAACACGAACCGCTATCGCGACGACAACGAGGCGCCGCCGCAGCACGCCCACGGCTGGACGCCTTACGACGACGACCGCGAGAACCGCGAGCCGCGCGGTCACGGCGACGACCGCTTCGCGCACGGCCGCTGGGAAGACACGAACATGGGCATGGGCGCGAACTACCGCGATCGCCGCGGCTGGGAAGCGAGCGACTTCCGCGTGCCGCCGTCGCAGATGGGCGAGCGCGAGGCCCGCGACCACTGGCGCGCGCACGAGCGCGATCACCGCGACCGCGATCGCCGCGACCGCGACCGCGACCGCCGCGACGACGAGCGGCACGCCGATCCGTCGCGAGCCCAGCGCACGAACCGCGGCAACGACGACGGCCCGCGCTACGCGACCGACGATCGCTATCGCGACGAACGCGCGCGCAGCCACGGCGATCGCGGCTACCGCGATGACGGCTACCGCGACGATCGCTACCGCGACGACCGCCGCTTCGCGGACGATCGCGGCGACGGCTACCGCGACGACCGCCGCTTCGCGGATGATCGCGGTGGCTACCGCGACGACCGCCGCTTCGCGGACGATCGCGACGATCGCTACGGCGATGACCGCTACGAGAACCGCGACCGCTTCGAGCAGCAGCGCTTCGAGCAGCAGCGCTTCGAGCAGCAGCGCCGCGCACACGAGCGGGCACGCTGGCACGACGACGACAACCGCGGGTGGCGCGACGAGCCCGAGATGCGGTTCCACGAGCCGCAGCAGGGCCGCTACGACGACCACGGCCAGCGCGGCTATCGCGAGGAACAGCGCGACTGGCGCCCCGAGCCGCAGCGCGCGATGCACGACCGCGACACGCAGCATGGGTCGCTGCGCCGTGACGAGTCACGGATGCAGGGCGACTGGCGGCGCGAGCAGCACGACTGGCGTCCGGCGCGCGAGCCGCGGCGCGATGGTCACGGCCGAGATGGCAACGGCGGCGGCCGCGATGGCAACGACGGCGGCCGCGGCGGCAACGGCGGCGAGTACCGCACCGGAGCCGACGACCGCTGGCGCGAGCACGCGACCCGCACGAACGAGCGCATGTGGCGCGGACACGACCGCGACTGGCGCAGCGAGAGCGAGCAGCGCGGCGACATGCAGCGCGGCGACATGAGCTGGCGTAACGACTCTCGCGCGCGCCGCCCGCGCCACTAATCGCGCACGGTCACGCGCTCAGCGGCGCGTGCAGTTCGGCATTGCGCTCAGGGACGCGTGCCGGTGCCCGTCGATCCTGCCGTCGGCGATGCGCTCGGCGTACCGGTCCCCGTGGCGCCCGTGACGCCGGGCGTGCCCGTCGTGCCGTTCGAGCCGACCTGCGTGCCGACGCTCGCGCCGTGGCCGGTCGCGCCCATCGCGCTGCCCGAGCCTTCGCCCGTGCCCGCGGTGTTGCCGGTGGTGGTGCCGGTGCCGCCGGCCGTGCCGGTCGCGGTGCCCGCAGTGCCGGTCGTGCCCGTCGCGGTGCCGGTCGTCGGCGGATTGGGCGCGTTCGGGTCAGTGGGCATCGTCGCCGTCGTGCCGGTCGCCGATCCGGTGTTGTAGCTGTTGTCGCCGTTCGTCGAGTTGCTCTTCTTCTTACAGCCAGTCGCGGCGATCAGGGCGGTGGCGAGCACGAGCGTCTTGAAAAGTGTCATTTGAGTCATTCCTCCGCGCGCCGCACCAGCAAAGTTCGTGCGCGCGACGCAGTGCGTGGGTGCATGGTATGCGCGTTGCTCGCTTCCGGCGCCGAGGGATCCTTTGAGTACGGCGAAGCGAAAGGCGCGAGTGCTGGTCGTCGATGATCAGCCGGACTGCGCCGAGGTCGTCAGCGTGCTGTTGACGATCATGGGGTACGAGTGCCAGTCCGCGGGCTCGGGGAGCGAGGCGCTCGAGCAGGCGGACGCGTTCCTGCCCGATGTCGTGCTGCTCGACCTGGGGCTCCCAGATGTCAGTGGTTACGAGGTCGCACGCGAGCTGCGGCGGCGTGCGGGGCGCCGGCCGCTGCATATTGCGGCGGTGACCGGGAGCTCGCATCCCGACGATCGCGCTCGCACGCATGCGGCGGGGTTCGATCAGCATCTCGTGAAGCCCGCGGATGCGGCGAAGCTGCGACACGTGCTGTACATCGCCGACCTGCGTGCGCGCAGCGCGTGAACGCGCGGCCCGTTGTGACCCAGCGAGGCAGGGGCGCACGGTACGCTCGCGACCATGGCGAAGGTGCTGCTGCCGCTGCCCGATCAGGACTTCGACGTCACCGAGGTCGCGGTGCCGTGGAAGCTGCTGCGCGAGGCGGGGCACGAGGTCGTGTTCGCGACCGAGGCCGGCGCGACGCCCGCGTGTGATCCGCTGCTGATCACCGGCGTCGTGTTCGGCAAGCTCGGCGCGCGCGACGAGGCGATCGCGTTCTATCGCGAGATGGAACAGGCGCCGGAATTCATCACGGCGCGCAGCTGGGCGGAGTGCCACGAGCGCGACTTCGATGCGCTGTTCCTCGCGGGCGGACATGCGCCGGGGATGCGCCAGTATCTGGGGAGCGAGCGCGTGCAGCAGATCGTCGCCGCGTTCTTCGCGAGCGACAAGCCGATCGCGGCGATCTGCCACGGCGTGCTCGTCGCGGCGCGAGCGAAGCGCGGTGATGGACGAAGTGTCCTCGCGGGGCATCGCACCACGTGCTTGCCGAAGTACATGGAGCGCGCGGCGTACTTCTCGACGTTCTGGCGGCGCGGGCGCTACTACCGCACGTATCCCGCGTACGTCGAGGACGAGGTGCGCGCGGCGCTCGACAAGCCGGAGGACTTCGAGCGCGGCCCCCGCGAGCTGAGCAGGCGCGGGACGCGTGAGGATGACACGCATGCGTTCGTCGTCGAGGACGGACGCTACGTGTCGGGGCGCTGGCCGGGTGACGCATATCTCATTGGAAAGAAACTGATCGAGCGATTAACCGCGCGAGGTGTGCGAGAGTCGTAGCGAGTGGTGCGCTGGATCCGCTTTCTGCCGGTGATCGCGCTCGTCGCGACCGCGCGCGCCGAGCTGACGCTGCCCGACTTTCGCTACTTCCGCACGCTGTCGATCGATCTGCAGGGACGCCCGCCGACGCGCGACGAGCTCGACGCGTTCGAGCAGAGCAACTTCGATCTCGGCGCGTGGATCGACACGCACACGACCGGGCCGGCGTACGCGGAGCGGCTCGAGCGGATCTACATGGACCTGCTGCGGCTCGACGTCGGTCCGACGTTCCAGTTCGTGCCAAATTCACTCGTGCTGCGCCGCCAGCAGGTGATGGGGCCCGATGGCATGCCGCTGTACGTGTACTTCCGGCGCGGCCAGCGGCGCGTCGATCCGGCGACCGACGGTGACTTCTGCCTGTCGTTCGACGACACGGGTATGGACTTCCCGCCGAACGCAGCCGGCGTGGGAACGCCGCGCCCGGTTCCGCAGAAGTCGCTCGACGACAAGACGGTCGTCGTCAAGGCGTGGTGGCTGTTCGCGGACTATCGCTCGCCCTCGCCTGTCGATCGGATCGGCCCCGACTGGAAGCGGCGGTTCCCCGGGTTCGAGCCGGCGCCCGGGCTGCTCGAGGACGGCAGCGTGCGCGTGTGCAAGGAAGAAGCGCAGACGGCGGAGAGCGGCACCGTGTACGTAAGCGGGCGGCCGCCGTTCAAGAAGGGCGATCCGTTGCCGGGCCATCGCGAGACGCCGCCGCCGAACGACAGCGGCTTCGCGAGGGCGAATCGCGGGCGCGCCGTGTCGTGTCTGACGGGCACGGGATTTCAGAACAGCGTCGATTGCGGCTGCGGCGTCGGGCTCGAGCGCTGCTTGCCGGGCGCGGGCCCGCAGTTCGATCCGCCGGGCTTCTTCACGCCGACGCACGTGCCACTCGGCGACGCGCTGCCGTTCGACGCGAATCCCAAGAACGTCAGCGAGTGGCCGAAGCTGTGGTGGAGTCAGGAGGCGCGGCGGTTCCTCGACAAGATCTTCGAGGAGGATCGCGACTTCCGCGAGCTGTTGACGAGCCACGCGACCGAGGTCAACGGCCCGCTCGCGCAGTTCTACCGGTTCATGACCGGCGCGACCTGCTGCGGGTCGGGCGCCGATGCCGGCTACACCGAGCCCGAGCCGCTCGTGGATCCGGGCTCGCTGCCGCAGGCGCTCGTGCCCGAGGACACCGCGACGTGGCTGCCGGTCGCCGATCGCGGGCCGCACGCGTCGGGGATCCTGACGATGCCGATCTTCCTGACGAAGTACGGCTCGCGGCGCGCGCGCGCTCACGTCGCGTACAACGCATTTCTGTGCAAGGACTTCGTCGCGGATACCGCGCGGCTCGCGCCGTCGACCGAGCCGGATCTGACGAAGCGACCCGGCTGCTCGACGTGTCACCAGACGCTCGAGCCGATGGCGGCGTACTTCACGCGGATCGCGGAGAGCGACTGGACGTGGCTGCCCGCGCACGTGTTCCCGATGGAGCAGGCGCGCTGCAAGGGCGACAAGGCGCCGGGGTTCTGCAAGCAGGTCTACGACCCCGCGTTCAACAAGCTGCGCAGCGCGTACGCGGCGCCGTCGCACGCGGAGGCCGGCCCGGCGGGCTTCGCCCAGGACATCATCGGCGCGCCCGAGTTCGCACCGTGCGTCGTGCAGAACGTCGCGCAGTCGTTCCTCGGCCGCCCGCTCGAGCCCGAGGACGAGCCGTGGAAGGTCGAGCTGACGAAGCTGTTCGTCGACGGCGGCTATCGCATGCGGCCGCTCGTGCGCGCGATCGTCACGTCGCCTCGCTACAAGAAGGGCAACGATGCGCGCTAGTGCGCTCGTGCTGCTCGCCGCGTGCGGCGCCGGAACGGTCAAGCCGAGCGCACCCGCGCCGCTGCCCGCCGAGCACCAGGTCGTGCTCGACACGACGCCGAAGGAGCGCCGGCGGATGCTGCCGCCCGAGGTCTACCTGCGCGCGTACCTCGGCTGGTTCGGCGGGCTCGCGCCGCTCGACGTGCAGAACCGCGCGCGCCCCAAGGGCCTGTTCGACGCGTGGGAGGACTATCTCTCCGCGCTCGGCCTGCCCGACTACAAGATCGATCTGCCGCGCCAGACGCAGTCGAACACGCTGATGCTCGCGACGCTCGGCCGCCTCGGCGAGGTGCTGTGCGTGCGCGCCGCCGAGCACGATCTCCACGTCAAGACGCCGCTCGATCAGCGCGTCGTGTTCGCGTTCGATCCCAAGGCCGGCTCGCTCGACGAGTTCAGCGTCGGATTCGACGTCCTGCATCGCACGTTCCTCGGCTATCCGGTGCGCCTCGCGCCCGCCGATCGCGCGCAGAAGTTCTACGCGCTGTTCGACGAGGTGCGCGCGCGACACAAGGCGAAGAACCCGTTGTCGCCCGACGAGACCGCGTGGGCCGCCGTGTGCGCGGCGCTCGTGCAACACCCTGAAGCGGAGCTGTACTGATGAAGCGACGCACGTTCTTGCAGTTGCTCGGTGCGAGTGCCTTGTCGCGGCCGCTGTGGGGCGCGGTCAAGCACACCGAGCAGTACTTCATCTTCATCCACGCGGCCGGCGGCTGGGACGTCACGCTGTGGGCCGACCCGCGCAACGAGCGCAAGGGTCTCGTCGAGCCGGCGTCGACCGACAACACCGATCTCACCGCGCTCACGCACTGGAAGAAGGTCGCGCTCGACAGCGACACCGACACGTTCGAGATCCTCGCGCCGAGCGACGTGCCGATGACGTTCGGCCCTGGCATCGGCGACCTCTACGACCTGCGCGACCGCCTGACGATCGTCAACGGCCTCGCGATGAACACGGTCAGCCACCCCGACGGTACGTGCTTCTCGGCGACCGGGCGGCATCTCGCGGGTGGGCGGGCGCCGGCGTCGAGCATCGACGTCGCGATCGCGAACGAGCTCGGCGTATCGCAGCTGCTGCCCGACGTGTCGATCCAGTTCCCGTCGGCGTACATCGGCGATTCGCTCGACCGCCGCGCGATCCCGCTGCGCGTGCCGAGTGCGGCGACGATCGCGAAGAGCCTCGCGCGCAGCGACGCCTACTTCAACGACGACGACCGGGCGAGCATCACCGCGCTGCTCACCGACGAGGCGCACGCGCTCGCGAAGCACTCCGCGTTCCCCGAGACGTACGAGCGGCTCGCCGCGCAGGAGTCGGCGCTGCCGAAGCTCCTCGGCAACGAGCTCAAGGCCGCGTTCACGCCGCAGGCGCTGATGGCGGCGTACCCGCAGCTCGACTACAAGGCGAAGACGCTCGGCCAGGGCGCGCTCGGCGCCGCGTTTGCCGTCGAGGCGATGAAGCGAAACCTCGTGCGCGTCGTCAGCTTCGCACTCGGCGGGCTCGACACGCACAACCAGAACTACAAGTTCCACGCGCACACGCAGCAGGAGCTATTCGGCACGATCGCGACGATGGTCAAGCTGCTCGACGACGCCAAGCTCTCCGACCGCACGCACATCCTCGTGTTCAGCGACTTCTGCCGCACGCCGCAGATCAACCTCGCCGGCGGCCGCGATCACTATCCGAACAACTCGGCGCTCGTGATCTCGCCTCGCTTCAAGCGCGGCCGCGTGTTCGGCAAGACCGATCACGAGCAGCTGCTGCCCGCCGGCGACAAGCCGCTGTCGCCGCCCGATCTGCTCGCGACGTTCCTCGCCGCGTTCAACATCGATCCGCGCCGCTACCTGCGCGACGGCGACGTGATCAAGGACATGCTTGCGTAGGGCAGCACTTGTCGTGCTCGCCGCATGCGGCGGCGCCCCGAAGCCGGCCGCCGTTCCCGCCGTCGCGACGAAGCTGCCCGCCGAGGTCGGCGAGGTCGTCGGCATTGCGGAGGTCGGCGACGCGACGATCGTGCTCGATCACACGCGCGCGTTCGTCGTGCGCGGCGGCGCGGTCGCGGCGCAGGTCGAGGCTCCGCACGGCTGGCGCGGTGGCGCGACGGTCGCCGCGCTCGACGGCGAGGGCGCGTGGGCGGTCGGCGTCGCCGACGACGGCCGGCTCTACCGCATCACGCTCGCCGGCGATCTCGAGGACATCACCGATCGCTACAAGCTCGCCGACGTGCGCGCCCTCGCGGCGGCCGGCAGCACCACGGCGTTCGCGCTGCCCGACGGCGTCGCGGTCACCGGCGATGGCGTTCACGAGCTGCGCGCGAAGCTCGCCACGCCCGCCGCGCTCGCCGCGAGCAAGGGCCGCGTCGCGCTGCTCGGCACGAAGGGCGTCGACGTGTGGGACCTCGGCAAGGGCGAGTCGCGCACGTATCCGATGAGCGCGCGCGCGATCGCGTTTGTCGGCGGGCGCCTCGCCGCGGCGACCCGCGATGACGTCTACGTCGAGGATGGCGACGCGCTGCACGCGATGCCGTTCGCGGGCGCCCAGATCGCGGCCGCCGGCACGCGCCTGTGGATCCTCGCGAGCGGCGCGCTGTACGCGCTCGACGGCACCTCGCTGCGTCGCGCCGAGATCGACGTCCCGCACGGCGCACGCCTGTTCGCCTCGACGGGCGGCGACGCGTGGCTCGCAACGCACGGCGCGGTGACGCGCGCGTCGATCGATACCGCGACCGACGATCCGACGTGGCGCGCCCAGGTCCAGCCGGTGTTCACGCGCGTGTGCGCGCACTGCCACCTTCCCGGCGGCAGTGCAGGCATCGACCTGTCGACGGCGGCCAGCTGGCACGCCGATCACGACGAGCTCGCGCGACGCGTCCTCGTGACGGGCACGATGCCGCCCGCCGGCACCGACCTGTCGCCCGCCGACAAGGACGCGCTGCGCGCGTGGCTTACTTCGACGTCTTCGCGTACGTCCCGCTGAGCCGCTCCATGATCGCGCGCGGCTTGCGCATGACGCGCTCGACGATCGCGTGTGGCGCCGCCTTCACCGTCTCGACCGCGCGATGCACGACCTCGCCCGCCATCTCGCGCAGCGAGTGGCCTTCCGGCTCGGCGTGGCCCTGCTGCTCGGCCTGCTCGTGCCGGTGAACGTGCTTGAGGTGCTTGCGATGAGACTTGTGAGCCATTTTCTAAACTCCTGTTGGATAGGTTTCTGGAACTTCTTCTTGCGGCGTTCGTGCCGGAATCTCGGCCAGCGGATCGAGGGGCTCCAGCGCACGGGTGTCGTCGACGTGAATGACGATGTCGAACTCGTCGGCGAGGCGTGCATGCAGGTAGTGGCTGAGGCGCTCGGTCTCGGGCCGGTACACGACGCCGATCGCGCGCTGTAGCCGATCCACGTGATCGCCGACCGCACGGCGCAGCTGCGCGCTCGTCGCGTAGAAGCGCGTCAGCTCGCACTCGTGGAACAGCTCCTCCCACGACCCCGGCAGCGACGCCCGCACCTGCTCGACCTCGCCCGGCTCGTCCCAGTCGTACGCAGCGACGACGCTGCCGGTGTGTGTCGTCACGCCGACGAGCGCGGTCTCGTTGGGGTGGCGCTGGCGCAGGATCTGGCCGAGCGTCAGCTGGCCGTCCTCGCCCATCTCGGTCGCGCGCGCATCACCGACGTGGGAGTTGTGCGCCCAGATGATGACCTTCGCCGGCTCGCCGTCGCGGCCGAGGTGCTCGGCGAGCAGGTCGACCGTGTCGGCCATGTGCGTGTCGCGCAGGTTCCACGACGCCGCGCGCCCGCCGAACATCGCGCGGTAGTACGCCTCCGCGTTGCGCACGACATGAGCCTGCTGCACGGCGTGGAACCATGCATCGCCGGCCGGCGAGCGGCCGCTGCGTGCGATCTTGCGGCGCTGCATCTCCGCGAGCTGCGCGACGACCTCGTTCTCGCACTTGGGCCCGAGGCCGAGCTGCGCCTGGATGCCGTAGTGCTGCGGGTCGCCGATGTGATCGAAGCAGCCGTAGCGATCGCGCGCGCGCTTCGCGGCCGCCGGATCGTTGTCCTCGAGATACGAGAGCACGGCGCGCATCGACGCGTGCATCGAGTACAGGTCGAGGCCGTAGAAGCCGCAACGCCGCTCCGCCGCGCGCTCCATGTTGCAGCGGCACAGCCAGCCAATGAACCGCTCGACCTCGCGGTTGCGCCACATCCAGCGCGGGAACCGCTCGAAGCCGCGCAGCGCCATCTCGGGCGTCTCGTCGTCCTCGCTCTGTCCGCGGACGTAGCGATCGACGCGCATCGCATCGGGCCAGTCGCCCTCGATCGCGACCGCATTGAAGCCGTGCTGCGAGATCAAGCGGCGCGTGATCGACGCGCGGATGTCGTAGAAGTCCTTCGTGCCGTGCGACGCCTCGCCGAGCAGCACGAGTCGCTTCTCGGCGATCAGCTCGACGATCTCTTCGATCTCGCCTTCGCCGTAGATCGGGCGCGCGATGGCGTGGACGTCCATGCCCTAACCATTGCAACGCGGCGCGAAACGGCAAATGTGCGGAACCATTCGCACGCCGCGCGCGGGCGCCCGGTGATACAACGCCTTCATGCGGTGGCTGCTCGTACTCGCATTCGCGTGTAGCAAGACCGCACAGGACGACCCGGCGCTGATCGCGGACTTCCACCAGGTCGAGCGGCAATGCTTGCAGGCCTACAACGACGCGTTCCATCGCCAGGGCGCCGGCCAGATCGACGAGCTCGCCCTCGCGCAAGTCATCGAACACGACGTGCTCCCGCCGTGGCAGACGTTCCACGACCGCGTCAACCACGCGCCCGACACCGCACTCGTCACCGCGATGCGACGCTACTTCGCCGACCGTGAGACCGCGTGGCAGGCCCAGGTCGTGATGCTCCACGGCGACGACGCGCAGGCGAAGGCCACGTACGCTCAGAAAAATGCCGACGCGACCGCCGACGCCCAGGCGCTCGCGAAGCTGCTCCCGAAACCCTAGTCGGCGACGAAGCCCTTCCAGCGCGTCAGGTACTCGACGAACACCGGCGACACCGCGCGGTCGGCGAGCTCGGCGCGACGCATCGGCGGTCGATGTTCGGCTCCGGTGCGCGGCCAGTCGGGATTGAGGATCGCGGCGCGTCCGATCGCGACCATGTCCGCGCCCTTCGCGAGCGCGGCTTCCGCTTCGTCGTGCGTCCAGATCGTGCCGGCGACGATCACGCGCACGGCCGGCGGCAGCGCCTTGCGCAGCAGCGGGATCGGATTCTCGGCCGGGCGCTTCGTCGTCGGCTTGCTCGCGTCCCACAGCGACGCGTGGATGAACTCGGCGCCGTCCTCGGCGAGCCACGCGGCGACTTGCAGGCTCTCGTCGAGATCGAGGCCCTTCGCATGGCCGCGATCCTCGAGCGACAGCCGCACGCCGACGCAGAAGCGCGCGCCCGTTCGCGCCCGCACCGCGCGCGTCGTCTCGCGGATCAGCCGCGCGCGCTCCTCGAACGGCCGCGGGTTCATCGTGCGCGACAAGAACTGCGACAGCAGATATCCGTGCGCGCCGTGCAGCTCGACGCCGTCGAACCCCGCGCGCTCGCAGCGCACCGCCGCGTCGGCGAACTGCTCGATCACGCGCGCGACATCGGCATCGGTCGCCGCACGCGGCGTCTCGAAGCCCGGAGTGTCCTCGTGGAAGCTGCTCGCGCTCCATACCTGCTCGCCGGTCAGCTTCTGCGTCGCGCGCACGCCGCCGTGAAACAGCTGGACGATCGCCGCCGCGCCCCCGCGCTTGATCCGCTCGGCGAGCCGCGCGAGGCCGTCGCTGTCGTCATCGCGGTCGACGCCGAGCTCGCCCGCCCACGCCTTGCCCTCGAGCGCGACGTACGCGGCACACGTCTCGATCATCCCGAACCCGCCGTCGGCGCGGCGCGCCAGCCATGCGAGCTCGTCGTCGCCGAGGCGGCCGTCGGGCAGCGACTGCCCGTTCGTCATCGGCGCGAGCGCGATCCGGTTAGGGACAACGAGACCGCACGGGAACGTCAGTGGGTCGAACAGCACGCGGGTAGGCTAGCGCCTTGGGTCCGCATGGACCCGCCTCGCGACGAACAATCGCGCGCTTGCGCGGGCACGCCGCTTGATGAAGGACCGCCCTCGAAAGGATTCCCCCATGCTTCGCACTGCCCTGCTCTCCCTCGTCCTGATCACCGCCTGCTCGAAGAAGGACGACAAGTCCACCGCCGGCGGCACCGCCGCTCCCGCCGCCGCCGAAAAGACCACCGAACCGGCGCCCAAGGCCGGCGCTCCGGTGAAGACGACGCCGACCGCGCTGTTCGACGAATTCACCAAGCCCGGCGTCGACGGGATGGCGCTGCTCGACAAGTATCATGACGGCGCCACGATCTCGGGCAAGGTCTCGGTCAAGGGCCACGAGGAGGACGGCAAGCCGATCCTGTGGATCGAGCTCGACGGCGGCCGTCACATCGACCTCGGCTACAAGGACGTCGAGAAGGCGAAGGCGGTCAAGGACGGCGACACCGTCACCGTGACGTGCCAGGTCGGCGGCGCGATGGACAAGCTGATGCAGGTGATCGACTGCGTGTAAGGGGTGTGTAAGGGCGGGCAGCATTTGGCGGCGAGGCGCGTCTACAAGACATGACGAAAACCTTGCTCGCCTCGCTCCCTCTGGTTGCCCTCCTCGCCGCCTGCCACGACACGAAGGTGATCATGCCCAGTGCTCCGACCCAGGAGCACGGCATGACCGTCACCGGCACGGCGACGCTCGACATCAGCCCCGACTGCGCCGATCTGACGATGACGATCGCGATGGAGCAGCCTCGCCCGGGCCTCGCGACCGCCGCCGCGCAGCAGAACGAGCAAGCGGTGATCGCGGCGCTCGAGAAGGCGGGCGTCGCCGAGAAGGACCTCAAGCTGTCGACGCTGCAGCTCTCACCGGTCTACACGGACCACGGCGCGATCCGCGCCTACCAGGCGTCGATCACGCTCACGGTGACGACGCACGACTTCAGCCAGATCTCGACGCTGATGGACATCGGCGCGAGCTCCGGCGCGACGGGCATGTCGAGCCAGTTCCGGCGCAGCGACATGGACGTCCAGAAGCAGAAGGTCCGGGACATGGCGATCGCCGCCGCGAAGCAGAAGGCGGCGCAGACCGCGAAGGACCTCGGGATCCCGCTGGGGCGAGTTGTCTCGGTCAGCGAGCGCGCCGGCGGCGAGATGTGGGCGAACGCCTATTTCCCGCAGAACAACACGGCGAGCCGCGGCGGGATCGGCGGCGAGCTGCAGTCGCTGACGCTCGACATCACGATCGGCTACGAGCTGCCCACGTCGACGTGAGGCCGATGTACGCTGGGGGCGATGGCGGCGGACCCAGCGTTTCTTGCCCAGATCAGCCTGTTTCAGCAGCTGGACGACGACGAGCGCACCGTGCTGGCCGGCGTGATGGCGGAGAAGACCATGCAGCCGGGCGACACGCTGTTCCGCGCCGGCGAGCCGGGCGACGCCATGTATCTCGTGCAGAGCGGCAAGGTCGACCTGTTCGTCAAGGACAAGGCCGGCCAGAAGATCACGCTGCACACCGCCGAGGCTGGCGAGTTCTTCGGCGAGCTGTCGCTGCTCGACGGCGGCTCGCGCACCGCGACCGCGCAGGCCACCGAGGCCGGCACGCTGTTCATGGTCGATCGCGAGGACCTCCAGCAGCTGTTCCGCAAGCGTCCCGATGCCGCGCTCGACATGCTCGCCGCGATGGGCCGGATGACGCGCAAGGCGAACTCACTGCTGCAGGCGCGCGTGTCGCGCAACGTCAACGAGCAGGTCGAGGAGTCGCGCGACAACATCGTGCTGCGCGTCGCCGACTGGGTCGCGAACTTCTCGGGCTCGATCACGTTCCTCGTCGTGCACGTCTGCTTCTTCGCGGCGTGGATCTGCTTCAACGCGTCGTCGATGGCGTTCGATCCGTTCCCGTACAACTTGCTGACGATGACCGTCTCGCTCGAGGCGATCATCCTGTCGACGCTGCTGCTGTTCTCGTCGAACCGGCAGGGCGCGCGCGACCGCATCCGGGCCGACATCGAGTACGAGATCAACCTCAAGGCCGAGCTCGAGGTCGCCCACCTCCACGAGAAGACCGACCGGATCCACGAGGAGATGCTCGAGCGGTTCAGCCGGCTCGAGAAGCTCGTCGCGCCGGGCCGCGTCAGCGGTGGACACAAGCAGGTACAGCCGGTCGCACCTGT